>NZ_DASZVF010000010.1:0-114711 GCF_035547335.1 Humibacter sp.
CAACGCGGATGCCTTTGCAGCCGCGCGCGCGAACGCATCCGCAAGCGACTCGACGATGCTGCGCACGTATTCGGCCCGGCCGTCCGGTACGCCGCCGCCCGCCTCCTGACTCAACTGCGCGACCCTGGCGGGCATGTCGCCTGGCGGCATGAGCCGGGGGTCGTCGATGTCGAAGGCCGTGAAGCGCACGCCGGGGCGGGACGCGGCATCCAGCAGCGCGCTGAGGTCGAGGTCGTCCGTTGCGCCGTCGTCGGCACGCCAGGCGCGCACGCACTCGTTGAGCACCCACAGACCCATCACGTTGTGCAGCAGCCGCGTCGTGCCGTCGACGCCGCGCTCGTTCGTGAATCCGGAATCCCGCGCCGCCGCGGTGAGCACGGGCGCAGGCGTCTCGACGCCCACGAGACCCCACGTGCCGCACGACACGAACACCGAGCCCGTGGCCCCGAGGGGCGTGGCCACGACGGCCGATGCCGTGTCGTGCGAGCCCACAGCGACGACGGCGGTCGCTCGGGGCAGGCCCGTGCGCTCGGCGATCTCGGGCGTCAGCGTGCCGATCGTCGAACCGGGGCGCACGATGCGCGGCAGGATGCCGGCCGGCAGCCCGATGCGCGCGGCGAGCTCGGCATCCCACTGCGGCGTCGCCGTCGCGGCGGGCACCAGCCCGGTCGTTGACGCGTTCGTCTCCTCCGCCACCCGCTCACCCGTCAGCCAGTAGGCGAAGAGGTCGGGGATGAGCGCGATGCCGTCGATGCCGTTCGCGCTCGACTGAGCGCTCGACTCAGCGCTCGCGCCCGTGATCGCCTCGTCGGCCGCCAGCTGATACAGCGTGTTGAACGGCAGGAACTGCAGGCCGTTCCGCTCGTACAGCTCCTCGAACGGAACGACGGCGTGCACGAGTTCGACGCCGCGGTCGTTGCGGGCGTCCCGGTAGTGGAACGGCTCACCGATCAGCCCGCCGCCGCGCAGGATGCCGTAGTCCACGGCCCACGAGTCGATGCCGATGGAGGCGATACGCTCGCCTGCCTGCGCAGCGGCGGCATGCGCATCCGCCAGACCGTCGAGCACGGCCTCGCGGAGCGCCGCGATGTCCCAGTGCAGGCCGTCTTCGCGTTGCACCGGTTCATTGGGGAACCGCGCGATCTCCTCGAGGGCGAGCGTGCCGGGCGAATCGGCGGATCCGGCGGACACCCGGCCGAGCATGACCCGCCCGCTCGTCGCGCCCAGATCGACGGCGGCGACGACGATCGGCTGTGCCGCTTCACCTGGCACCGCCGGACTCGAGACGGTCATCGCAGGAACGCGGCAGCGACCCCCGCGTCGACAGGGATGTGCAGGCCGGTCGTGTGGTCGAGGTCGCTCGTGCACAGCACGAACACCGCGTTGGCCACGTTCTCCGGCACGACCTCGCGCTTCAGCAGCGTGCGCTGCGCGTAGTACTCGCCGAGCTTCTCCTCAGGCACGCCGTAGACGGCCGCCCGCTTGGCGCCCCAGCCGCCGGCGAAGATGCCGGAGCCTCTGACGACTCCGTCGGGGTTGATGCCGTTCACCTTGATGCCGTGCTCGCCGAGCTCGGCGGCCAGCAGCCGCACCTGGTGCGCCTGGTCGGCCTTCGTGGCCGAGTAGGCGATGTTGTTGGGCCCGGCGAAGACGCTGTTCTTCGACGAGATGTAGACGATGTCGCCGCCGAGGCCCTGCTCGATCATCACCTTCGCTGCCGCACGCGACACCAGGAACGAGCCCTTCGCCATCACGTTGTGCTGCAGATCCCAGTCCGCGACGGTCGTCTCGAGTAACGACTTCGAGAGCGAGAGGCCGGCGTTGTTGACCACGAGGTCGAGCCCGCCGAAGGCGAGCACGGTCTCGTCGACGGCGGCCTGCACCGCCTTCTCGTCGGTGACGTCGGCGCGAACGCCGATGGCGACATCCGTCGACCCGATCTCCGCCGCTGCCGCTTCGGCCTTCTCGAGGTCGAGGTCGGCGATCACGACGCAGGCGCCCTCCGCTGCCAGTCGAGCGGCGGTCGCCTTGCCGATGCCGGATGCCGCACCCGTCACGAGCGCGATCCGCGTGGCGAGCGGCTCCGGCCTGGGCCGCCGCTGCAGCTTGGCCTCCTCGAGGGACCAGTACTCGATGCGGAACTTCTCCGACTCGTCGATCGGCGCGTACGACGAGATCGCCTCGGCGCCGCGCATGACGTTGATCGCGTTGACGTAGAACTCGCCCGCCACCCTGGCGGTCTGCTTGTCGGGGCCGTAGCTGAACATGCCCACGCCGGGAATCAGCACGATCGCGGGATCCGCGCCCCGCATCGCGGGCGGCTCCTCGCCGCGCGCCCTGGCCGCGGCGGCGCCGCGCTCGTAGTACGCCGTGTAGTCGGCGCGATACGCCTCGTGCAGCTCGCGCAGGCGAGCGATGGAGTCCTCGATCGACGCATCCGCCGGCAGGTCGAGCACGAGCGGCTTGACCTTCGTGCGCAAGAAGTGGTCGGGGCAGCTGGTTCCGAGCTCGGCCAGACGCGGATGCCCCGCCCTCGACACGAAGTCGAGCACCGCTTCGTCGTCGGTGAAGTGGCCGACGACCGGATGATCCGTCGACGCGAGCCCCCGCAGCGCGGGAGCCAGCGCGGTGGCCTTTGCGCGCCGTTCCTGCTCGGCGAGCGGCTCGTAGCCGTTCTCGACGGCGCCGAACGGCTCGGGCCGGCCGTGCTCTGCGATGTAGTCGGCGGCCGTGCGGATGATCCACAACGAGTTGGCCTCCGCCTCGTCCGAGGTCGCGCCCCAGGCCGTGATGCCGTGCCCGCCCAGGATGCATCCGACCGCATCCGGGTTGTCGCGCTTCACGGCCGCGATGTCCAGCCCGAGCTGGAAGCCGGGACGACGCCACGGAACCCACACGACTCGGCCGCCGAACGCATCCCGCGTCAGGTGCTCGCCGTCGGCCGCGGTCGCGAAGGCGATGCCGGAGTCGGGATGCAGGTGGTCGACATGCGCGGCATCCACCAGCGCGTGCATCGCGGTGTCGATCGACGGTGCTGCTCCGCCTCTGCCGTGGAGGCAGTAGTCGAAGGCGGCTACCATCTCGTCTTCGCGCTCTTCGCCGGGATACACGGAAGGCAGGGCGCGCAACCGGTCGAGGCGCAGCACGGCGAGCCCGCTCTCGGTGAGGGTGCCGAGGTCGCCGCCCGAGCCCTTCACCCAGAGCAGCTCCACGTCATCGCCGGTGACGGGGTCGGTCTCGCTGTCCTTCGCCGACGTGTTGCCGCCTGCGTAGTTCGTGTTGCGCGGGTCGGCGCCCAGCCGGTTGCTGCGTTCGATCAGGTCGCTGACGGCCTGGTTCGTCATGTCTGGTTCTCCATGTCAGTCGGGGTTCGACGGCCGCGCAGCCTCAGCGAGCGCACGGATCAGTGCGAGGAGGTGTTCGCTGCGGTCAGTGCACGGATGCGAGCGGCGAATCGGTCGATGGATGCCTGCGCGGCGCCCTCGTCCGGGCGGTTCAGGTGGCCGTGCATGGTGCCGGCCTCGGTCGACACGTCGACGGGCACGCCCGCCTCGCGCAGCGTGCGGGCGAAAGCCTCACCGGAGACGCGGAGCTCGTCCGTTTCGTCGTTGATCATGATCGTCGGCGGGAAGGATGCGAGCTGCTCCGGTGTCGCGAGCCCGGGCACGGCGTAGATCGGCGCTTCGCTGGGCGTCTCGTCCAGCGGCCGGCCGAGGTAGTTCTGGTACATCTGCGCGACCGAAGCCGGACCGAACCGGTCGGCCTCCGGGTTGGCATCCAGCGCCGCGCGCAGGTCGGCGTCGGGCTGCGGCTGCGCCGCGAGCAGCGTCGGATACGCCAGAACCGCCAGGGCGGGCACCGCATCGCCCTCGTGCGAGAGCCGGAGCACGGCGCCCGTCGCGATGTTGCCGCCGGCGCTCGCCCCGCCGATGGCCCAGGGACCTTCCGCGATTCCCGCGCCGACCGCCCAGCGGAACGCGAACACGGCCTCGTCGACCGGAACGGGGTAGTGCACGCCCTCGAGCACGACGGGACGTCCGAGGGCGTCGGCGCGCTCGGGTGGCGTGGGTGCGAGGCGGTAGTCGAGCGACGCGACGACGATGCCGTGCTCCGCGAAGCTCCGCGACACCCAGTCGGCCTCCGGCATGTCCAGGTCTCCGCCCGAGAACCCGCCGCCGTGCAGCCACAGCAGGCCGGGGCCCGTCGCCTTCGCGGGGCGGTAGAGGCGAACGCGGAGCGGGCCGTGAGGTCCCTCGAGCGCGCGTTCCTCGGTGGTCACGTCCCCGGCGGCGGGGCTGGAGGTGGAGGTGGAAGTAGAGGTGTCAGCGGTGGTCATGCGCCCCATCCTGCCTGCGTTCCACCGACCCGTTCCTCTTCGATGCGCTCCTGGTACCCGGATGCCGCGAAGGCAGCGCCCGGATCGCGCGGCAGACCGCGCGACTCGCGCCAGTCGGCGAGGTCGGGGCGCACATCCGTGTAGAAGGCGTCCATGACGACCTCGTTGGCGCCGAGCACGTCGCCGGCGTCCTGCGCCGCGGTCAGGGCGTCACGGTCGACGAGGAGCGCACGCGCCGTCATCTCCTGCACGTTGAGCACCGACCGGATCTGCCCCGGGATCTTCTTCTCGATGTTGTGGCACTGGTCGAGCATGAACGCCACGTCCGGGTTCGCGTAGCCGCCGCCGCGGATCACCTCGAGGAGGATGCGGAACAGCTGGAACGGATCGGCCGCGCCGACGATCAGGTCGTCGTCGGCGTAGAAGCGCGAGTTGAAGTCGAACGAGCCGAGCTTTCCGAGTCGCAGCAGCTGCATGACGATGAACTCGATGTTGGTGCCGGGCGCGTGATGACCGGTGTCCAGGCAGACGACGGCGCGGTCGCCGAGCGCGCTCACCTGCGCGTAGGACGTTCCCCAGTCCGGAACGTCGGTGTGGTAGAACGCCGGCTCGAAGAACTTGTACTCCAGCACGAGCCGCTGGCCCTCGCCGAGCGAAGCGTAGATCTTCGACAGCGAGTCGTGCAGGCGATCCTGCCGGGCCCGCATGTCGTCCTGTCCGGGGTAGTTCGTGCCATCCGCGAGCCAGATCTTGAGGTCGCGGCTCCCCGTCTCGTTCATGATGTCGATGCACTCGAAGTGGTGGTCGATCGCCTTCTGGCGGATGACCGGGTCGGAGTGCGTGACGGAACCCAGCTTGTAGTCGTCGTCCTGGAACGTGTTCGAGTTGATGGTGCCGAGGCTGACACCGTTGTCTTCGGCGTGCTTCTTCAGGTCGGAGTACGAGGGCACCTTGTCCCACGGGATGTGCAGCGCCACGCTCGGCGCGAGACCCGTGTACTTGTGCACCTGCGCCGCATCCGAGATCTTCTCGAACGGGTCGCGGGGAACGCCCGCCTGCCCGAACACCTTGAAGCGCGTTCCCGAATTGCCGAACGCCCAGCTGGGAAGTTCGATGGTCTGCCGGGCGAGCAGATCGAGGGTGGGGGACGGGATCGTCATGCTGATGCCTTTCTTGCGTGCCCCGCGACGCCGTGGGGCTGCTGTGATGGTGACGAAGTGCTGAGCTGCGCGGTGGCGGGAGACGGTCTCTGATGCATGGTGTCAGCGTCCGTCCGGGATGGCCGCGAGAAGTTCGTCGAGGTTGAACACCTCGGTCAGCCGTTCGGATGCCTGGTCCGCGCGTCCGTCGAGCGCCACGAAGAAGCGCGCCATGTCGGCCTCCCACCGTGCCGCCACCTCGGACTGCGCGAGGTAGCGCTCGCTCGCTTCGGCGTCGTCCGTCTCGAAGTATCCGATCAGCTCGCCGTCGTCAGCGAGGAACAGCGAATAGTTCCGGCGACCCGATGCCTCGATCTCGCGCAGCATCTCCGGCCACACGGCAGCATGCCGCGTCTTGTACTCGTCGAGGAGCTCCGGCCTGACCCTGAGGCGGAAGCACACTCGCTGCGTCGACGTCATCGGCTTTCCTTTCGCGATTGAATCGTTTCATAGATCGGGCGCTCCCGCAACTCGTGCTGCGTATGCGAGTGGCGGCATTCGTTCCGTCGGCCGGGGGACGGTGCCGCCGCATCCTTACCGCTGTCCGCCGGCCCCGGCCAGCAGCCGTCGACCGTGCGTTGCCATCCGCCGGCGTCGCCGTCCACCATCGCCGTCCCCCGCCCCAGTCCCTAGCCCTCGGCCCGTCGCCGGCCGTCGACCGTCCGCAGCCCCGCCTGCTCCGCCGTCCGCCGGCCGTCGCCGCCCGCTTGCCGGCCCGCGTCGTCGAATTCAGGATGAGCGCGGCGTCGGCGCATATCGCAGCCGTGTGGTCGCGTCTCCTGAATACGGCGCGCGGTGAGTGTGACATCCGTCGTCGGCGCTGGCCCCGGCAGGTCCGTCTTCTCCCGTTAGTGCACACTCCCATCAGCTGTGTTTTCTTGTCGGTCGTCCGCTCTCGTCGGCCCTTCTCGTCGCCCCCCTTCGGGGCAGCCGAATCGAATTCAGGATGAGCGCCGCTTCGGCCGCATATCGCAGCCGTGTGGTCGCATCTCCTGAATTCGGAGTGCATTGAGCAGGCGTGCGATCGGAGTTGGGGCGGGAGGGGACGTGAACCACGCTGTCGGGCCCGCCGCCGGGGCCCGGTGTCGGAGTCGAGACGTAAGGAGCACTCGGAGCCCGCAGTCGGAGTCGAGACGTGAGGGACACCCGGAGCCTGTCGTCGGAGCCAGGAGGTGAGGGGCGCCCGGGGCGCGGCGCCGGCATCCATGCGCACGTACCGCCGACAGCGGCCCGCCCACAGGGACGCGGGATCGCACCCGGAGGAACGGGGCGTGGCGCGCCTGAGGTGAGATGATTCGTTTCAGCAGGCCACTATGGGATCGGCGCTCCGCTTCGTTTGCGCGTCGTTGCTCTCGGGCGCCGGGCGGTCTGCGCGCGACATCGAACGCTGCCTCGGGACGAGGGGCGATCTGGAGGTTCTTCCGATGGTCAGTGTGAGAGATGTCGCGATCGCGGCAGGCGTCTCCGTCGGCACTGTTTCCAATGTGCTCAATCGGCCAGACCGCGTCGCGGCGGCCACCGTCGAACGCGTCAACGCCGCCATCGCGGACCTCGGCTTCGTACGGAACGACGCGGCTCGGCAGCTCAGAGCGGGTCGCAGCAGGAGCATCGGCCTCATCGTGCTCGACGTGGGCAACCCCTTCTTCACCGACGTGGCGCGAGGAGCCGAGCGACGTGCGGAAGAGGACGGCTTCTCGATCCTGCTCGGCAACAGCGACGAGTCCAGCTCGCGCGAGGGCGGCTATCTCGATCTGTTCGAGGAGCAGCGCGTTCATGGCGTGCTGATCAGCCCCGTCGCCGACGTGCTGCCCCGGCTCCGCAAGACGCGCGATCGCGGCATCCCTGTCGTCCTCGTGGACAGGCAGGCACCCGACCGCAGCTTCTCCTCGGTCGCCGTCGACGACGTGGCAGGCGGTCGGGCCGCTGTCGAGCACCTGATCGAGATCGGGCGCAAGCGGATCGCGTTCGTCGGAGGTCCCGAGTCGATCAGGCAGGTGTCCGACCGTCTCTCCGGGGCGCGCATCGCGGCATCCGAGCGGGCGGGAGTCGCGCTCGAGTACGTGCCGACTTCCTCGCTCACCGTGCGAGCCGGAGTGGAGGCCGCGACGGAGCTGGTGGCTCGTGGGCCGGCGAGCAGGCCGGATGCCGTGCTCGCGGCGAACGACCTCGTCTCGATCGGGGTGCTCCAAGCCGCCAGCCTTGCCGGCATGAGTCTGCCGGACGACCTCGCGATCATCGGATACGACGACATCGACTTCGCGGCGACGGCGACGGTTCCGCTGACGTCCATGCGCCAGCCCGCGACGCTCATCGGGCACACCGCCGTCGACCTGTTGCTCGGCGAAGCGCAGCACGGTGAGGGATTCGAGCCGAAGCAGATCGTGTACCAGCCCGAACTCGTCGTTCGCCAGTCCACGTCGGGGCGCTGAGCGGGGGCGCCATGGAGCATCACGAGAGGGCGCTGTCCGCCTACGTCGAGGGTGTGCGCGGCGATGCGGACGTGCTCGCCGTCATCCTCGTCGGATCCGTCGCCCGGGCATCCGAGCGAGAGCAGTCGGACGTCGATGTCTACCTTGTGGTGACCGACGAGCGGTTCGCCCGCGAGACGGATGCCGGTCGCTTCGCCTGGACCGAGCGGCACGACCTCGACTATCCCGGCTCGTACATCGACGTCAAACTGGCGAGCCCCGGATATCTCGAGATCGCGTCGGTGCACGGTGACGACCCGACCAGGTCGTCGTTCGCCGGTGCGCGGGTGGCGTTCAGCCGACGCGACGGTCTCGCCGAGCTGGTCACGAGGATCGCCACGCTCCCGGATGCCGCCTGGGACGAACGCGTGCGATCGCACGTGGCGCAGGCGCGCCTGTACGGCGGCTACTTTCTCGTGCAGGGCGCGCAGGGGAACGACGCGTTCCTCGTTCGCCACGCCTCCGTGCACCTGACACTTGCGGCGGCACGGGCCGCACTTGCCTCTGCGCACGTCCTCATGCCGGGCCCCAAGTACATCTCCGGCCTCATGCGCGCCGTTCCCACGCCCGATGGATTCCTGCCGGCCTGGGACCGAGCCGTCTCCGATCCCGGGATGGACAGCGGCGCCGAGCTCCTCCGCCGTCTGCTCGACTGGCTCGGACACGGCATGACGCCGGACGAGGCGTTGTCCACCTTCATCCGCGACAACGAGCTCACCTGGCTGCGCGGCGGCGCGCCAGCCGAGTTCTTCTGACGCGCCGCCGCTGCTCAGTCATCCCTTGACGGCGCCGCTCGTCATGCCTGCCACGATCTGCCGGTTGAAGAAGATGTACATGATCAGCGGCGGGATCGTGATGAGCAGGATGTTCATGAAGAGCAGGTTGTACTGGCTGACGGCCTGGCTCTGGAAGTTGTAGAGCGTCAGCTGCACAGTCGGGTTGCTGCTGCTGGGCAAGAAGTACAGCGGACCGGTGAAGTCGTTGAACACCGCGACGGCCTGCACGACGATGACGGTGATCAGCACCGGGCGGAGCAGGGGCAGGATCACCTGGAAGAAGAGGCGCATCGGCCCGGCGCCGTCGATGATCGCCGCTTCATCGAGCTCTCGGGGGATCGTCGCGACGAAGGCGCGGAACAGCAGGATCGAGAACGACAGACCGAGGGTCGCTTCCACGAGGATCATGCCGGGCAGCGTGTCGAAGATGCCGAGACCCTGCAGCACCCAGATGGTGGGCACGACGGCCGGAGGAACGATCAGCCCTGCGAGCACCAGGAAGTTGACGAGCGGGTTCAGCTTCGTGCGCCTGCGATGGAGCAGGTATCCGCACATCGCCGAGAACACCACCATGATGGCGACGCTCGCGATCGTGAGGATGAAGCTGTTGATGAACGCCGCGAGAACCTGGTAGCTGTTCGTCTGGATGACCTCCACGAGGTTCTGCCAGAACTGCCAGGTCGTGGGCAGGTCGAAGCCCATCAGCCCGGCGTCCTTCGGATCCTTTGCCGCCTGCAACAGGATGAAGATGAACGGCACGAGGAACACGACGATCGACACCAGGATCGCGATGATGCCGATCAGGTACTTCCTGGCGAATCTGCGTGCCGTCATGGGGCGCCGCGGCGGGTGCAGCACGCCGCGCTCTCCGCGCGGAGCAGTGGTGATCGCTCTCGTGACGGTCACAGGTCCGCCTCCCTTCGGTTGAGCAGCCATTGAACGGGCAGCATGATCGCGGTGACCACGAGGAACAGGATCACGTTGCCCGCCGTCGACAGGCCGAAGAACCCCGCCTGGTACTGCTTGTAGATGACCGACGCGATGACGTCGCTGGAGAAGCCGGGGCCTCCGTTGGTCATCGCCCAGATCAGGTCGAACGAACGCAGTCCGCCGATGAGCGACAGGATGATCACCGTCGCCATCGCGGGACGCACGAGCGGGAGCGTGATGTTGCGGAACACGTTCCACGATCCGGCGCCGTCGACGCGAGCCGCTTCGAAGTACTCGGAGGGGATGGCGACGATGCCGGCCATGAAGATCAGCGTCGCGATCCCCACGCCCTTCCAGATGTCGACGCCGGCAACGGTGAGCAGCGCCAGGTGCGGGTCCGTGTACCAGCCGGGCTGCGGCAGATGGAAGAACCCGAGCACCTGGTTGACCACCCCGTGGAACGGGTCGAGGAGCGCCTTGAACGTGAGGCCGACGCCCACCGTGGAGACGAGGACCGGGAAGAAGACGACGGCGCGCAGATAGCCCCGTCCGAATGTCGCGCCGGTGAGGAGCAGGGCGAGCGCGAGCCCGAGCACCACCTTCGCCGCCGACGTGACGAATCCATAGATGAACGTGTTGACGAAGCCCTGTGTCAGAGCCGGCGTCTGGAAGAACTGCACGAAGTTGCCGAAGCCGATGAACGTCTGACTGAACAGGGTCCATCTGGTCAGTGCGAAGTAGAACGACGAGAACGTCGGCAGTGCGAAGAAGATCAGGTAGAGGACGCCTGCCGGAATGTAGAACCACGACGGGTAAGGGCTCCGCATTCCGCGGCGGTCGCTCTTCGTCTTTCGCGGGGCTCTCGTCGGGGCGGCCGGATCGATGGTGACGGATGCGGTGGTCATAGGCACTCCTTGCTCAGGAAGTGGGGGCCGGTGGTACGCATACCGGCCCCCACTTCCGGTGGATCCTCAGGACGCGGGGTGGATCACCAGCCCTTGATGCCCAGCTGCTGGGCCTGTGCCTTCACATCCTGGTCGTACTGCTGAGCTCCGACCTGCGCGCTCGTCGATCCTGAGGCGACGGCGATGAGGATCGTCTCCAGGTTCGGCCCCTTGATCGGCGACTTGAACTCGAGTGCGGGGCTCGCCTTGTCGTCGTCGATGTACTTCTGCACGTCCTTGGTGAAGGCCGGTGCGTCGGACGGCAGCGAGCAGGCGCTCGTCGAGTACGGACCCGCTGCCGCACCCGTCTTGTTCTGGATCTCGCAGCCCTGCGGGGAGTTCGCGAACGCCACGAACTCCTTCGACGCCTTCAGCTTGTCGCCGCTCGTCGTGCTGGAGATGTAAAGCGCGTTCGGCTCCCACAGGGTCAGCGACGTGTACTGAGCGTCGGGAGACGGGATGGCGAACACGCCGATGTCGTTGATCTTGTCCGGCTCGTTCTGCTGAACGGTCGCCATCGAGCCGGTGAGCATCGGGTACTGCGCCGCTGTTCCGTTGGCCAGGGCATCCATCGCCTGTGCGTTCGTCATCGACGCATAGTCCTTGTTCACCAGTCCGGCCGGGACGATCTGTGCCGTGTGCTGGAAGCCCTCGAACGCCGGCTGGTTGACGTACTTGGCGCCATTCTTGTTCTCGGTGTAGTCCGTCGCCCAGTTCGGGTCCTGCTTGTTGATGTTGGCGAAGTCGCCGAGCACCAGAAGCTGGCTCGTCCACGTGTCACCGAACGACTGCAGGATCGGCGTGACATTGGGATCGGCGGTCTTGATCTTGTTGCTGTTCGCGATGAACTCATCCCAAGTCGTCGGGATGGACAGGCCCAGCTGCTGGTAGATCTTCTTGTTGTAGAGGATGCCGCCCGCCGAGGACGTGCCGAGCGGCGCCCCGTAGACCTTGCCGTCGACCGAGACGACCTGCTTGAAGTTCTTGTCGAGGTCTTTGACCCAGCTCTCGCCGCTGAGGTCGACCATGGACGTCTTCGGATTCAGCGCCTGGAAGAGAGACCCGGAGTTGTAGTGGAAGACATTGTCCATCGTCTTCGTCGACAGCTTCGTCTTCATCAGGTTGTCGCCCTGGGTGCCGGGCGGCTGCGTGTCGAGTTTGACGGTGACGTCGGGGTACTTCTTCTCGAACGCCTCGATGAGCGCCTTGCTCTGCGTCCGGGTCGGGGCATCGTTCTGGGTGAGGAAGGTGATCGTCACCTTGCTCCCGGAATTCGAGCCTGTGCTGCCGAATCCGCTGCACCCGGTGAGAGCGAGTGCGACCGCCGCGATCGCTGCTGTCGCGGCCGCGGCGCGGCGCATGGGGGAGAGCTTCATCCCGTTACCTCCTTGTAAGGCGAGACGGGCCATTCCGCTCGCCAGCGGGAACACCTCGAACGGTAATTGAAACCATTCAATGGTGGAACGATACGACCCCATTCGGATGCGGTCAAGCAGAATTCCACGGGCGTCATCACGATCACGTAACCCTTCACGACGGTCACTTCATTGTTTGACTCGGACCGTGAATCGTTTCAGGATGAAACGTGCGCCGACGCCATCCATCTCGCGCGGCAGGGCGCCAGCAGGCGAAGGAGAGGTTGCATGACGAACGCCACCGAACTACTGGCAGGATTCGCCGAGCCGGCGCCGCAGGCGCGGCCCATGATGCGCTGGTGGTGGTTCGGGCCTGAGGTGCAACGCGCCGACATCGTGCGTCAGCTGAGGGCGATCCGCGACGCGGGGCTGGGCGGAGTCGAGGTCGCCTACGTGTACCCGCTCAGCCGGGTGGAGCATCCGTTCCTCGGCACGGAGTTCCTCGACGACCTCCGGTTCGCGGCCGATATCGCCGAATCGCTCGGGCTGCGGTTCGACCTCACGCTCGGCAGCGGCTGGTCGTTCGGCGGGCCGCACATCACGAGCGAGACCGCGTCGCGGAAGCTGGTGTGGGACGTGCGCGAGATCGGCGGAGACGCCGTGACGCTGGGCGCCCAGCCGCGCTGGCCGGGAGAGGAGCTCGTCGCCGCGTACGTCGGCGACGGATCGCTGCAGGAGCCGCCGGTGGCCTTCGACCGCGTTCCCGTCACGGCTGCGACGGTGTCGATCGAGAGCGGCAGGAGCCCGCGGCTCGTCGCGCTCGCCTGGTCGGCACCGACGGGGCAGCAGGTCAAACGTGCTGCCGCCGGTGCGGAAGGGCCCGTGCTCGACCACTACTCGGCCACCGCGGTGCGCGACCACCTTCGCGCGGTGGCGGGTCCGCTGCTCGACGCCGTCGGGGCCGAGCGCGTCGGATCCGTGTTCTGCGACAGCCTCGAGGCGTACGAGGCCGATTGGACGCCCGCGCTGCGGAAGGAGTTCGGCGCTCGGCGTTCTCATGATCTTCTGGACCACCTGTGGATGCTCCGCTTCGACGCTCCTGCCTCAGCGCAGTTCCGCGGCGAGTACTACGAGACGCTGTCCGAGCTGTTCGAGGAGAACTTCCTCCGCGTCATCCGGGCCTGGGCGGCCGAGCGTGGCGTACCGTTCCGGGTGCAGAACTACGGCGTGCCGCTCACGACGCTCAGCGCCTATCGCAGCGTCGACATCATCGAGGGCGAGGGCTGGGGCTGGCGAAGCGTCACGCAGACGCGATGGGCGGCATCCGCGGCGCATCGCCTGCACAGGGACATCGTCTCGGCCGAAGCGTGGACGTGGGTGCACTCGCCTTCGCTGCGTGCCACCCCGCTGGACCTGAAGGGAGAGGCGCATGAGCACTTCCTGCTCGGCGTCAACCACCTGATCGGGCACGGGTGGCCGGCGTCCCCTGAGGGCGAGGACCCCGGACGCCTCTTCTATGCGTCGGGCGCACTCGACGACCGGAACGCGTGGTGGTCGGCCATGCCGGCGCTCGGCGAGTACCTCACCCGGTTGAGCTGGCTGCTTCGGCAGGGTCGCCCAGTGGCGGACGTGACGCTCTATCTGCCGTCTGCCGATGCGTATGACCGGCTCGGAACGGCGCAGGGCGGATCTCTCGACCTCTGGCGCACCGCACGCGCGATCATCGGTGAGGCGGTGCCGGCGGCGATCCGCGACGCAGGGTTCGACTTCGATCTGGTCGACGACAGGATGCTGGAGCAGCTCGATCCCGCGCAGGTCGCCGCGACCGGTCCCGTGGTGCTGCCACACGTGCGGCGGCTGCCCGAGCGCACGGTTCGGTGGCTGGAATCGGTGCGCGATGCCGGGGGGACGATCCTTGACGTCGGAGAGGAAGCGGCAGAGCGTCGAGAGATCGCGCGAAGCGGTGGCGCATCCTGGCTCACGACGTCCGACGCGGAGCTCGGGAGCGAGTTGCGCGCCGCTGGCCTTCCCGATCTGCGCATCGAGCCGGTGTTCGGCGATGTCGGCTTCGTGCACAGGGACGTCGAGGGAGCCGACGTCTACTTCGTGGCGAACGCCGGGCCACACATCCGCCGCTTCTCGGTTGTGCCGCGTGCGACGCGATCGTCGTGGCAGCGGTGGGATGCCCAGAGCGGCACCGTGATCGCGCGCGGCGAGAGCGCGGTCGTGAGGCTCGAGCTGGCGCCGTACGAAGCGGCCGTGCTCGTGTTCGGTGACGACCTGCCGACCGAGACCGCCCTTGCGGGCGCGACGCGAGCGGGTGTCGTCGGTGTCGATGGGCAGCCATCCTCGGGCTCCACCGCGGTCCCGAGCTGGACGGCCGCCTTCGACGCGGAGGAGCCGGCATCCGTCGAACTCCCGCACGACTGGACGGAGCAGCGGCCGCACTACGCCGGATCCGCCGTCTACGAGCACGCGTTCGAGGGCGCAGACGTGTGGGGTTCCGAGGTTCCCGCTCGCGTGGAGCTCGACTTCGGAGAAGCCCCACCGATCGGTGCCGGCGACGCCGCCGAGCGCGGGATGCGCGGGGCGTCATACCGCGCGATGGTGGAGGCGCCCGTGCGCGAGGTCGCCGCCGTCAGCGTGAACGGTGTCGAGTGCGGCACGCTGTACGCGCCGCCCTACCGAGTGGACGTGTCGAAGGCGGTGCGCGCGGGCGAGAACCACGTGCGGGTCGTCGTGGGGAACGCCACGGCCGCCGCTCTCGCGGCCCCCGAGACCGCACGTCGGCTGGAAGCGGATGTCGCAGCGTCACACGAGCGATACGGCGCGCGTTTCCGCATGCAAGACGTCGAGCACGCGGCCGATGGACTGCGGTCGGGGCTGCTGTCGATCCCCGTGCTCAGGTGGTGGGCCGAGCGCGACGAGTGAGAACGAGCGCGCTGGGTGCGGGCCGAGCGCGACTGGTGAGGAACGAGCGCGACGAGTGACGACGAGCGCCGCCGGTCAGGACCGAGCGCGACGAGTGAACGACGATGCCCGCCCCGCCGGTGAGCGGGACGGGCATCGTGGTGTTGGTCGGTGGTGCCGAACCAGGCTCGCTGGACGGGCTGTCGCCGCTCAGACGGTCAGCTCGACGGCGGCGTTCACGTGCCCGCCGCCGATGGCGCGATCCTCGGCGCCAGGCAGGCGAAGCACGCCGTCGACGCCGTCCGGGAGTTCGGCGTCGACCGTCATCCGACCGTCCTTGACGGTCCAGTGCACGCTGACTCGTCCGTGACGGGTCTCGAGCGATGTCTCCACGTCGGTCAGCCCGCCGCCCGGCTGGGGTGCCACCAGTACTGAGGCGTATCCGGGCTTCAGGGGTGCGATGCCACCGACGACGCGGTGCATCCAGTCGGCGACGGCGCCGAGCGCGTAGTGGTTGAAGCTCGTCATCTGGCCCGGATTGATCGTGCCGTCGGGCAGCATCGAATCCCAGCGCTCCCACACCGTCGTCGCGCCCATGGTCACGGGATAGAGCCACGACGGGCATTCCCGCTCCAGCAGCAGCCGGTACGCGGCGTCGACGTGTCCCGTCTTGGTCAGCGCATCCGTGATGAACGGGGTTCCGGCGAAGCCCGTCGAGACGCGGTAGCCGGCCTGCTCGGCAAGCTCGGCCAGTCGCCGGCCCGCGAACTCCTCGTGCTCAGGGCTCAGCAGCCCGAACACGATCGCGAGCGAGTACACGGTCGTGCAGTCGCTCCTGACGACACCGTTGGCATCCACATACTCGTCGTTGAACGCCTGGCGCAGGCCGTTCGCCACCTCCTCGAACTCGGCGCGCTCGTCGGCGAGCCCGAGGATGTCGGCGACGTCGGCGACGATGCGCGCCGAGCGGTAGATGGATGCCGTCGCCACCACGCCCTTGTCGGCCTTCGCGCGCGCCGGGTCGTCCGGCGGCGCATCCGGGTCGAGCCAGTCCCCGAACTGGAAGTTGTCGTCCCACACGCCGGATGGCGAGAGCAGCCCGCGCACGTGGCGCACGTGCGCGGTCATCGAGCCGAACTGGCGGCGTAGCACCTCCTCATCGCCGTATGCCTGGTACAGCGTCCAGGGCACCCAGACGGCGGCATCGCTCCAGATCGCGGTCGAGTTGATCGGGCGGCCGAGGTCGTCCGAGCGCTCGCGGTCGATGTACTTCAGCACGTCGGGCACGACGAACCCGACGATGCCGTCGCGGTGCTGCTGCTCCAGGTCGAGGTCGACGAGCCAGTCGGAGAGGAACGAGTCCACGTCGAACAGGAAGGCCGCCGTCGGTGCGAACGCCGCGATGTCGCCTGTCCAGCCGAGACGCTCGTCGCGCTGAGGGCAGTCGGTGGGTACGTCGACGAAGTTGCCGCGCATGCCCCAGACGACGTTCTGGTGGAACTGGTCGAGCAAGGGATCGGATGTCGTCATGCTGCCGATGCGCGTCAGCTCGGAACCGATCACGACGGCGGTGATCGCGGCCGGGTCGAAATCTCCCGGCCATCCGGAGATCTCGGCATAGCGGAAGCCGTGGAAGGTGAACGTCGGCTCGAACTCGTCCTCGGCGCCGCTCAGGATGAATCGATCGGTCGCCTGCGCCGTGCGCAGCGGGCGGGTGCCGAGCTCGCCGTGCTCGAGCACCTCGGCATGCCTCACGGTGATCTCGGAGCCGGCCGGTCCTTGCACGTGCACGCGCAGCCAGCCGACCAGGTTCTGGCCGAAGTCGAGGAGGGTCTTGCCGCTCGGCGAGGTGATGACCTCGGTGACGGGCAGCTCGTTCCAGCGCTTCACGTGGGGACCGATGTAGGGAGCGAGCGTCGACGTGTCGAAGTCGACGGTGTGAACGCCCGCCCAGCCGTCGGCCGAGAAGCCCGGTCGCTTCCACGCGTCGTCGAGCAGTCGTGCGTCGATGGTCTCCCCGTCGTACAGATCGTTGGCGAGCACGGCACTCGGGCCGCTCGTCCAGCGGTCGTCGGTGGCCACGATCTGGCGGTATCCGTCGGTGAACTCGATCTCGAGCTGCGCGAACGCCCCGAGCTCTGAGCCGTAGAACGAGCCGTTCCCGGCCCAGCCCAGGCGGCCTCCGAACCATCCTTTGCCAAGGGCCAGCCCGAGCACGGTTCGCTCATCGATGAGGCCGGTCACGTCGTACTCTGCGTAGCGGAGGCGCCACTCGTAGCTGCTCCAGCCCGGCGTGAGCACGTCATCGGAGACCGGGCTGCCGTTGAGCCAGGCCTCGACGATGCCGCGGGCCGTGAGCAAGAGCGTCGCGCGTGCCACGTCGCCGTGGCCACCTTCCAGCTCGAACTCGGTGCGGAGCAGCGGCGCCCCGTCGAACTCGGAATCGGGAGCGATCATCTGGGCATGCCACGTCATTGTGTCTTCGTTCTCTCGCTGTGCGAATTGAAACGCTTCAATTGAAGCACTTCAACCGAAGTTAGAGACAAGGCCGAGCGGTGTCAAGCATGAGTTGTGACGATTCATCCTGGTCCCGTGGCGCACCACGGGTGTGCCCGAGGCAGGCTCTAGGCGGGGAGTCCGATGACTTCGATTCGGCGGGTGGCCGAAGGGTGCCTCGTGCTCGAAATCAGGATGCGACGTGCTTCGGCTGCGATATGCGGGCGAGGTGGGCGTCATCCTGAGTTGCGCGACGCGGGAGCACGAGACGCGGTTACGGGCGGTCGACGGGACACGCGCCGCGTCGTGCGATCAGCGCTCGGGCGCCGGCCCCGTCGAGCCGCGCGGCACCACCTGCGGCCCGAACGAGAGGTCGCGCTCCGGTGTCTCTCCGTTGAGGAGTGCCGACAGGCGGTGCCATGCCTGCTGGCCCAGCTGCTCGACGGGGATGGTCGCCGTCGTGAGAGGAGGAGTGGTGTACCGCGCGAACGGGATGTCGTCGAAACCGGTGACCGAGACATCCTGCGGCACGCGGATGCCTCGCTCGCCCAGCGCGCTCAGCAGGCCCATCGCCACCAGGTCGTTGAACGCGAGCACCGCGGTGGCGCCCGAGTCGACGACCACCTGAGCGGAGCCGTGGCCGTCTTCGAATCCGACGCCGCACGGGCTCGTGGCGATGGCCGCGTCGGGATTCGACGCCTGGAACTCGCGGATCGCGGCTAGACGGCTCTGGTTGGACGAGGCCTGACTGCTGCCGGCCAGATACAGCATCTTCCGGTGCCCGAGCGAGTACAGGTGCTGAAGCAGTCCGGTCAGCCCCGCCTCATAGTCCGCGACGACAGACGGCACGGATGACGCCTCCTGCCCGTCGCCGACAGCCGGCGGTTCCGGTATGCGGTTGATCACGACGGCCGGCGCGAGCAGCGGCAGCAGGGCGGCGAGCTCCTCCTCCGGCATGCGAGGAGCGCACAGCACGATGCCGTCGCAGCGCCGGCGGGCATCCAGTGCCAGCACGCGCTCCTCGTCAGCCTGCTCGTGCGAGTCGGCGACCAGCACGTGGTAGCCCTGCTCGGATGCCCCGTCGCTGAGCCCGCGCAGCGCGCCCTGGAACGTCGGGTTGCCGAGATCCGGCACGACGACGGCGATCGTCTGAGTAGTGCCCAGCACAAGGCTGCGCGCCAGGGGACTGGCCGTGTAGCCGAGGGACGCGGCGGCCTCGCGCACCCGCTCGGCGAGCGCGGCATCCACCGTCTTGCTGCCGTTCATCACGCGCGACACCGTGGAGAGCGACACCCCGGCCTGCGACGCGACATCGCCGATGGTCGCTCCGACTCGTCGCACTCCGGATCGCGATCTGGCCATCACGTCCCCCTTCCATCCGGGTCCTTCGTGCGACCGGTCCGGCCGCTCGAAGTCTCTCTTCTATTTGCGCCACTTCTTCGCGACTGCGCCAGGTTGGCTGGGCGCAATCGCGGGGTGTGGCGCATCGGCGATGTGGCATCCGAGATCGGTTCGCCGGTCGGCGTCGCGCCTTCGGCGTCTCGGATTCCGGCGACCCCGCCCGGCCGGATCCTTGCGGTCGCCGACGCTGCTCAACATATCGTGTATGTTGGCGGAAAGCGTTTTCTCACGCCAGCAGCGACGCGCCGCGGACGCCGAAGAAGGGTCCCCCACGCCGGGCAGCAGGAATGCGCGGAACCCCATCGGACCGCCAAGAGAGGAACATCGTGTCGCACCGCACCCGGTATGCCATCGTCGGAACCGGCTCCCGCGCCCAGATGTACATCGACGCCATCATCGGCGAGCATGCGGATGTCGCCGAGCTCGTCGCCATGCTCGACCCGAATCAGGGCAGGCTCGACCACTACCTCGAGCACATCGCCAGCGCCGGGCGGGGCGGGTCGGCATCGGACGCATCGGCAGCCGCCGCACCGAAGGACGCCGAGTCGGCGGACGCCGCATCGACAGGCGCGACGCAGGATGCCACGCGGCCGGTGACGGCGCATCCGGACGACCTCGAGCGGATCATCCGCGAGGAGCGCATCGAGCGCGTGATCGTCACCTCGCCCGACTTCACGCACGCCGAGTACGTGTCACGGGCGTTGCGGGCAGGGGCCCGCGTCGTCGTGGAGAAGCCGCTCACCATCGACGAGGCCGGCAGCGGTCGCATCGTGGATGCCGTGCGCGACAGCGACGGCGACGTGGTCATGACGTTCAACTACCGCTACGCGCCGCGGAACAGCGCGTTCAAGCGCGCCATCGCATCCGGCGCCATCGGCCGCCCGCTCTCGGTGCACTTCGAGTGGGTGCTCGACACATCCCACGGCGCCGACTACTTCCGTCGCTGGCACCGGCAGAAGACCAACTCGGGCGGTCTGCTCATCCACAAGGCCTCGCACCACTTCGACCTCGTGAACTGGTGGATCGACGATGTGCCGACCCGCGTCTTCGCCTCGGGTGGCCTTCGCTTCTACGGCGAGGAGAACTGGCGTCGGCGTGGCGGCGGGGAACGTCCCGAGCGCGGCACGGATGCCTGGAACGCCGACCCGTTCGCCCTCGACCAGAACAGGGACCCGCGTCTGCGCGACCTGTACCTGAAGAACGAGGGCTTCGACGGCTACCGCCGCGACCGGGACGTGTTCGACCCTGGCATTACCATCGAGGACAACCTCTCTCTCGTCGTCGACTATGCCGGCGGTCCGAGCATGAGCTACTCGCTCAATGCGCACAGCCCGTGGGAGGGCTACCGCATCGCGGTGAACGGCACGGAGGGCCGGGTGGAGCTCGAAGTGGTCGAGCGGAGCGACGTGAGCCTGGATGCCGAGGGCCGCATCATCGACCCGTCCGCCGTGGCGGATGCCAGGTCGACGTCGCTGCGTCCGCGCGGCGAGCGCATCCTGCTGCAGCGGCACTGGGAGGCGCCTCAGGAGGTCGAGATCCCGGCCGGAGAGGGCGGCCACGGCGGAGGCGACGCCATCCTGCTGCGCGACGTGTTCGTGGGTCGAAGCGCGGACGACCCGGATGAGCTGGGCCGCGCGGCCGACTATCGCGATGGCATCCGCGCCATCGCGGTCGGCATCGCGGGCAACCGCTCGCTGGCCACCGGGCTTCCGGTGCGCGTCGACGAGCTCGAGCTGGGCGTGCGCCTGAGCGGCTCGGACGGCGATCTCGCCGGCGGCTCTGCCGACGAGTCCGGCGAGCCGGCGGCACAGGCGGCGCAGGAGCCCGTTCGATGAGCAGGATCCTCGTCACCGGCAGTTCCGGGCGGCTCGGCCGGAGCGTCGTCGCGGTGCTCGCCGAGCGGGGTCACGAGGTGGTCGAGGTCGATCTCACCGTGCCCGCCGAGCACGCGGATGCGTACGCGGCGGACCTCACGGAGCCGGCCGTCGCAGCGGACGTCATCGGCGGGGCCAAGCCGGATGCCGTCATCCACCTCGCCGCGATCGCCGTTCCGTTCAGCGCGCCAGAGCAGCACATCCTCCGCACGAACGCGTCGCTCGCCTTCAACGTCATGCAGGCCGCCGTCGACGCGGGCGTTCGCAAGATCGTGACGGCATCCAGCCCCACGGTGTTCGGGTACGGGTCGCCGGCCGGGTGGGCTCCCGAGCGGTTGCCGCTGACCGAGGACGTGCAGCCCCGGCCGTGGAACGCCTACGCGCTCTCGAAGCTGCTCGCCGAACGCACCATGGAGATGTTCGCTGCCCAGCGCGGCGAGGCCGTACGGCTTGCCGCGTTCCGCCCGTGCTACGTGATCGCCCCAGAGGAATGGCAGGGTGCCCTGACGCAGCAGGGGCACACCGTGGCGCAGCGGCTCGACGACCCCGCCCTGTCGGCGCCCGCTCTCTTCAACTATGTGGATGCCCGTGACGTCGGGGACTTCCTGCATACGTTGATCGCGGCGCTCGATGACATCCCGAACGCTCAGACCTTCATCGTGGGCGCCGCCGACGCCCTGGCCCGCCGCCCGCTGGCCGAGCTCATGCCGCAGTATGTGCCGGCAGCGGCGGAAGCCGCGCAAGAGCTGACCGGCACGACGCCGGCGTTCTCGATCGCGAAGGCGCGGCGGCTTCTCGGCTGGTCGCCGGCGCACGACTGGCGCACCGAGCTCGGCGAGGCGCCGGCGAGTGAGTCCGATCGGCTGGCCGAGTCACTCGAGGGCAGCGGCTGGTGATGCCGGTGCGCGCGTGGCCGGCCGACGGCATGCGTGTCATCCACCGCGAGGAACGAGGAGAGTAATGCGATTCGACGGTGTTCTGTTCTTTCCCGTGACGGCGTTCGCCGCCGACGGGTCGGTGGATGCCGCGCTCACGGCCGAGCACGTGGCGTCGCGGCTGGAGTACGAGCCGGGCGGTGTGTTCGCGGCATGCGGCACGGGCGAGTTCCATGCGCTGAGCGCTTCGGAGGTCGGGCAGGTCGTGGCTGCGAGTGCTGAGGTCGTTGGCGGCCGGGTGCCCGTCGTTGCGGGTGCCGGCGGCCCGCTCGGGCACGCGATCGAGTGCGCGAGGCGCGCGGCGGATGCCGGAGCCGACGCCCTGCTCGTGCTGCCGCCATACCTCGTGGCGAGCACGACCGCGGGGACCGTGGCGTACCTCGAGGCCGTGCTGGCGGCATCCGATCTGCCGATCATCGTGTACCACCGGGGAACGGCACGCCTCACCGAGGATGCGGCGAAGCGGCTCGCCGGCAACCCGCGGGTGCTCGGCTTCAAAGACGGCGTCGGCGACCTGGGTGTCGCGCAGCAACTCGTGCGAGCCGTGGCGGAGACGGGCAGAGCGGACTTCGCGTTCTTCAACGGGCTGCCGACAGCCGAGCTGACGCAGCAGGCGTACCGGGCCATCGGCATCGCGCTGTACTCGTCCGCCGCGTTCGCAATGGCGCCCCGCGTGGCGAAGGCGTTCTACGAGGCGTACGCCGGAGGCGACGACGAGCGGCGGCTCCAGATCCTCGACGCGTTCTACCTGCCGCTCGTGCGGCTCCGCGATGAGGTGCCCGGCTTCGCCGTGTCGCTGGTGAAGGCGGGCGTGCGGATCGGCGCAGCGGGTGCACCGGCGCTCGACGTGGGAGGAGTGCGGCCGCCGCTCGTGGACCCGAACGAAGCGCAGCTCGACGAGCTGCGTCGCATCCTCGCCATCGGCGACGAGCTGGTGGGCGCTTCGCGATGACCGGTGCGCACGCACCCGAACTCGGCCGCGTCGCGGGCATCAGAACGCGTCTGATCGACGCGCCGCTGCTGCGGCCGTGGGGCGACGACGTGCGAAGCCTGCATCTCATCGAGGTGCTGGTCGATACCGAGGCCGGTGTCACGGGTCACGGATTCAGCTGGACGCCCTCCATCGGAGCTCATGCGGTCGCGGCCATGCTCGCCCACGACATCCGCGACTTCGCCGTGGGTCGTGAAGCGGATGCCCGCGCACTCTGGCCGCCGCTGTGGCGTCACCTGCACGAGGCGGGCTCCGGCGGCGTCACCACGATCGCGATGGCCGGGCTCGACCTGGCCCTGTGGGATGCCGCGGGCAGGGCCGCGCACGCCTCCGTCGCGGAACTGCTCGGCGCGCCACGATCGTCCGTCGGGGTGTACGGCAGCGGCGTGAACAGGCACTATCCCCTCGGCGAGCTCGTCGAGCAGGCGCAGCGCTGGGCGGATGCCGGATACGGCCTCGTGAAGATGAAGGTGGGCGGCCGTCCGCTGTCGGAAGACGTCGACCGCATCGCCGCCGTGCGGGAGACCATCGGTGCCGACACGGAACTCGCGATCGACGCGAATCAGCTGTGGTCTCTCGAGGAGGCCGAGCATGCCATCGGCGAGCTGAGCCGGTTCGGCCTGCGCTGGATCGAGGAGCCGCTGCGCGCCGACGACCTCCTGGGCCATGCGACGCTTCGCTCCGCCGTCGATGTTCCGGTCGCGCTCGGCGAGAACCTGCACACCGTCTACCGGTTCCGGGAGGCGATCGAGGGTGGCGCCGCCGACATCGTTCAGCCGAACGTCGTGCGGGTCGGCGGCATCACGCCGTTCCTCGCGATCGCCGAGGTCGCCGAGCAAGCGGACGTGCCGCTCTACCCGCACCTGCTCCCCGACGTTTCCGCGCAGCTGGCGGTCGCGATGTCGCATCCGACATTGGTCGAGGAGGTCGAGGATGCCGGGTTCGAGCGCCTCGGACTGCTCGCCGAGCCCGGCCCCGTCACGGTCGACAGAACCGTCGCCACCGTGACCGGTCGCGAGGGCCTGGGGATCGTCTTCGCCTGAGGCGGCTCCGGTGCCGGCGACCCCTCTCGCAGGCCACCGATCGGGCTGAGAGATCTCGCCCTGCGTGCGGGCCGCTCGATCGCTACCGCTGCAGCGTCACCGGCCGCTCCCGCCCCCCGACGCGCGTCGTCGGCCAGCGCTCATCCCGCGTGATGGGCTCGATGACGGGCGCTTCCGGCGTGCCGGTGAGGAGTACGGTGTCCTCGATCTTCGCGCCAGGCACCCAGGGATTCCATGTGAACGCCTGACCCAGCCGAACGACGTCGCTCGTCGAGGGTGTGGCGCGCGGGTCGCGGCCGCCGTATCCGGCGGCTCCGCCCTGGTGGTGTCGCCGCCACTGTTCGGCGTCGAAGCCGTGCGCCGGGTACGCGCCGGCGATCACCTGGAGTACGTCGCTGAGCACGGTGCCGGGCCGCGTCGCATCCAGCGCGTCGGCCTCGACCTCGAGGATGCGTCGCTGCGCATCCTCCTCGTCGCTGGTGAGCGGGCGGAACGCCACCCATCGGCTGAGGTTCGCGATGAGCCCGTCGCGCCGTGCGCACACGACCACCATGGCTCTGCCGCCCAGCGGGCCGTCGGTCGGCAGGGGATGCGGCAGGGATGCCCGCCGCTCTCCGGCGACGAGCAGCACGAGCGGGTCGGCGCCGATCGCGACGAGCCGGCCGGCCAGTTCGGCCGCTGTCCGGCGCTCCGACCACGAAGGCTGGGCGGCGAGCAGCACGTCGGTGACCGCTGCCGCTGCATCGGCGCTCAGCGCTCTAAACCGCTGCCGCTCGCCGGGCAGCAGCACGGCCCGCGCTGCCCGCAGCTCGGCATCCAGCTGGTGCTCGTGCAGGGCGCTCGAGATTGCGGGCATCTCGAGCGCCTCGTACCAGGGCCGATCACGGATGACGACGCCCGCCGGCAGCTCTTCGGCCACCAGGCGCTCCGCCTCGTTCGAGGTGACGAACACCTCGTCGTCGTCGCGGCCGACTCGCACCGCCGCGATCGGGTCGGCCGCCAGGCTCACGTTCTGCCGTCCGCCGTCGAGGTACCAGGCCACGGCCGCGGCACTCGTCAGCAGCACGGACTCGGCGTCGGCTCGATCGAGCAGTTCGAGCACCCTGGCGCGCTTCACGGCGCGATCCGACGCGCGTTGGGCCGCCGTGGTCGGCTCCGGCCGCGACGACGCCTCCGCCGGCCCCGACGACTCCTCGTGGATGCCGACTGCCTCCGATCCCGCTTCGGCCGTGTGCTCTGTTGGTCCCTGTCTCATCGCGTCCGATCCCGATCGATGTCGTCTGTGTCGTCCGGCGTCATCCGCGACGAAGCGTCTCTGCGAGCTCGTTCGCCTCGCTGGTCGAGACGGCGCCGTCGATGACCGCTGCGCGATACCTGCGGCTCAGGCCGTCCGCCGGCACGGGCGTGCGGGCATCCCACGCCACGGCGCATCCGATGCCCGGGTAGTTCTTCACGCGCACGAACCACGGGTCGCCCGCGGTGGTCTCGTCGCCACCGGTCAGCACGATGGAAGCCGTGCCGTTCTGCTCCGGTCCTGCCAGGAAGTCCGCGCTGAAGGTGAGCCACGGTGCGACGCTGCCGTTGACGGCGTCTTCGCCCGCGGCATCCGCGGTGAACACGGCGACATCCACGCAGTCGGGCAGTCGCCAGAAGAACCCGCCATAGCCGGCCCCGACCCTGCCCTTGCTGCCGGGACTGCCCAGCGTGACCTCGCCTTGCGACGGGGTCAGGTGCACATCGAACTCGAGCGACCAAGCGGTGCGGCCGTCGCCGAACGGCAGGGCCCGCCAGCGGATGTCACGGCTCTCCTCCAGCACGGACTCGCCCGCCGGGCCGCGCCAGGCCAGCTCGTGCCGAACGCCGTCATCCGTCGGATCTGTGCTCAGCACCTCGATGCGGCCGTGGTCATCGAGCGTCTCGTAGCCGCGATTGTGCACGTAGGTGCGGCCGCCCCAGAAGTTGATGCCGTCGGCATCCTGCACCGTGAATGCCACTCCGGTATGCCAGTCGTGGTCGGCCGGATGCGTCGCCGTCACCGTCACTCCGCCCAGCGTGCGCACGGGGTGCAGGTAGGGGTGGGGGCTGGAGAACGAGATAGTTCCCCCGCCGTCGACCTCGCGCGCCACCGTGACGCCGTCCACATGCGCCGTCGCGATGACGCTGTCGGCGCCCGGCGTCGCCCACGGCACGCCGAGCTCGCTGAACGTCGCGCCCTGCTCCGATGCCGCCTGCACGGTCGCGACGATGCCGTCGATGATCGGGTACTCGGCCGCGCCCTCTCCGTGCCAGGTCACCAGGCGCGGGTCGATCTTCGTCGGCTCCGGCGCCTCCCGCACGGCCTCCACGACGCGCATGAACGCACCAGTCGACACCAGCGGCACGATCAGGTCGACCCCGTTCCTGCGGTGTTCGATGAGGTTCTCCAGCAGATCGGACCGCCCGAACGAGGTCTCATTCCCGTCGGCAGTGATCACATCGGTCGTGTACGAGAACGACGCGGATGCCTGCGTCCCCCTCACCGCGACCGTCGCGGCGCGATCCGGCGCGTCGTGCAGCTCGGGCGGGGCGCACAGCGTGAGCGCGCACGTCACGGTCGGGCGCCCCGACGCGCTCACCCGGATCACGGACGTGTCGTCGGCCTCGATCGCATTCACCCGGTACAGCTCGGTCTCGACCAGTCCGACCGACTCGGCCGTGTCGTAGCCGGCGATCCGCAGCGCCGTGGCGACGGCATGCGCGAGCGGGTTCGTGACGACGCCGTCGACGACCGCGTGTCCGTCCAGTGTGCGCCGGCCGGCCCACCGTGCACGCTCCCAGTACGACTTGGCGCGGCTCCACAGCCCGGTCGCGCTGACGGATCGCATGGGTCCCAGGTCGAGCGCGTCATCCTGGAGCGCGGCGATCGCGGTGGACCCGAGGCTCTGGAAGCCGACCTGTACGGCTCGACCGGTCTCGCGCTGCACGGCGAGCAGGCGCTCGAAGGCAGCCATGGAGGGCACCGGCGGCTTCTCGAGAAGCACATCGGCTCCTGCTCGCATGGCGATCTCGGCGAGACGCTCATGGGTGTCCAGCGGAGTCGCCACGATCACGATGTCGGCCCGATGCCTGGCGAGCGCGGCATCGAGGTCGGCGTAGAGCGGGATGTCGCCGTCGCGGTCGCGCTTGGCGGCCACGGCCGGATCCACGAGTCCGACGATCGAGAGGCGACCCTCAGCCGCCAGGCGACGAGCGTTCTCGAGGTGAAGCCTCCCGTAACCCCCTACGCCGGTTATCACGACGTGCGGAACCGCATCGCTGTGCGTCATGCCCTTGTCACCTCACTGTGTGTCGCTCTCGACGGCCGCTTACATCATGTCAGAAAGCGCTTTCCAGCGCCGCTTCTCCCACTGCGCGGCGACGCCGAGGTGCCTCACGCCCGCTGCGCGGCCGCTTCGTCGCCTTCCATCTCGGCAATCGCCAGTCCACGGCTCGGCTGCTGGAACGTGAAGCGGAGCCTGCGCTCCGTGAAGGCCAGGCGCATCCCGCGGTACCGCACCATGTAGTAGATGCCAACCGCCGCGGCCAGGATGCCGGATGCGCCGCCGACCACGAGCGCCCAGCGCGGCCCGAAGGCGTCGGCCACCCAGCCGACGATCGGCGCACCGATCGGGGTGCCGCCCATGAAGATGGCCATGTAGATGGCCATCACGCGGCCGCGCACGACCGGGTCCGTGCTCAGCTGCACGACCCCGTTGGCCGTCGTGTTGAAGGTCTGCGATGCCACGCCGACGATCGCCAGCATGGCGCCGAAGAACCAGTAGCCGGGGGCGGCAGCGGCGGCGACGCATCCGATGCCGAAGATCACACCCGAGACGGCAAGCAACGAGCCGCGCGGTTTCTCGCGCCGCGCCGCCAGCAGGGCGCCGACGACCGAGCCGACCGCCATGACCGACGACAGGATGCCGTACTCTCCCGCGCCCTTATGGAAGACGGTGCTCGCCATGCTCGCGACGAAGATCGGGAAGTTGAGACCAAAGGTGCCGACGAGGAACACCATGGTGAAGATCGTCAGGAGGTCGGGGCGCCGGCGAACGTACCTGAACCCCTCGACCAGGCTTCCGCGGGACCGCGTGGCGCGCTTCGTGGCATGCAGGCGATCACGCCGCATCAGCGCGAGGGATGCCAGCACGGCGGCGAAGCTCACCGCGTTGATGAGGAACACCCAGCCGGCGCCGACAGCGGCCGTCAGGAGCCCCGCGACGGCGGGACCGACGAGCCGCGCGGCGTTGAACGAGGCGGAGTTGAGCGCGACGGCATTGCCGAGCAGCTTCGTGCCGACGAGATCACCGACGAACGTCTGCCGCGCAGGGGCGTCGAACGCGGCGACCACGCCGAGCAGCAGAGCGAACAGGTAGACGTGCCAGAGTTGCACGGCGCCGCTGATGGTGAGGATGCCCAGCCCCAGACCCAGCACGCCCATGGCGCCCTGCGTCGCCATCATGAGCTTGCGGCGGTCGAGGTGGTCTGCGGCGTATCCGGTGACGGGGAGCAGGATCAGCTGTGGACCGAACTGCAGCGCCATGACCACGCCGACGGCCAGCGCGTCGTTGTGCGTGAGCTGGGTCAGCACGATCCAGTCCTGCGCGGTGCGCTGCATCCAGGTGCCTACGTTCGACACGAGCGCGCCCGCGAACCAGATGCGGTAGTTCACCGACGACAGCGAACGGAACATCGCCGTCATGAATCGGCCAGTTCCCGCATCACCTGCGCGGCGTCGGCCAGCAGCGCTCGAGTCGCGGGCGGCAGCCTCGCCAGCCGCCGGTCGAGCCAGGCGTCTCGGCGCCTGCGGGTCTCCTTGACGAGCTCGCGGCCGGCATCCGTCGGCACGAACAGCACCTTGCGGCGGTCGTCGGAGGACGCCTGGCGCACCACGTATCCCGCCGACTCCAGCTTGTTCACTGTGCGATTCATCGACGGCGGCGTCACGCGCTCGTGCTCGGCGAGCTCGCTCAGAGTCTTCTCGCCCTCGCGGAACAGCAGCGCGAGAACGCTGTACTGACCGTCGCTGAGGGCGCCGTCGGCCTTCTCTGCCCGGATGCGTCGCGACAGCCGCGCCACGGCGACCCGCACATCGCTCGACAGCTCGTGCGTCGTGATGCGTCGCGACGACGACTCGGATCGCGTCTGCGGCGGCGGGCCGGCGATGGTCGCAGCGGAGACCGCCGACGAGACGCTCGACCCCGCCTGCCTCGGCGACACGGCGGTCGCACTCGGAGTCATCGGAGGAGTCATGATGTTTAGCATAACAAATTAGCCACGCTAACTATTTCGGAACTGGGCTTTCGTCGCGTTCCCGAGTGCCGCGTCTCGAGGCGCGGAGGTTCTGGGGCGCCTCCTGCGGTGAGGCCGCTGTCCGCCCGCTGGCTCCGGCCTCCGCCGTGTGACGCCACCTGCGGCCGCCTGCTGCTGCCCCGGCGCCCGCCTACTGCTGCGCGGGCGTCAGCCCGCCGTTGCATCCGCCGCCTGCCGACCGGCGGCCCGAAGGCGCCGAGCGGTGCGCGGATAGACTCGAAGGCGTCGTTTCTCGGAGGAACTCAACGTGTCGCCATCTCTGAAGTCCGCGCCCACCACGGCCCATTCCCGCATCCTCAGCGTCGGCGGTGCCCGAGGCGAACTGGTGGTTCCCAACGCCGACATCATCGAGCCCATCAACAGCTCGGACGAGTGGATCCGCCGCCGCACGGGCATCGTGACCAGGCGCCGGGCTCCCCGTGAGGTCACCGTCGAGCAGCTGGCAGAGGACGCGGGGCGGTCAGCGCTGGCGGCATCCGGTCTGGACGCAGCCGACATCGACGCCGTGATCGTGTCGACCGTGTCGTGGCTGCAGTCGACTCCCGGCATGGCGCCTCAGGTGGCATCGCGGCTCGGCATCCCCGACGCGGCCGCCTACGACGTCAACGCCGGATGCGCGGGCTACTGCTACGGCATCGGCCAGGCGGACGCGATGATCCGGTCGGGCCTTGCCGGGCACGTCATGGTGATCGGCGCCGAGAAGCTCAGCGACATCGGCGATCCCACCGATCGCAGCCTGTCGTTCATCATCGGCGACGGGGCGGGTGCGGCCATCCTCGGGCCGTCCGACGAGCCGGGAATCGGTCCGACCGTGTGGGGATCCGACGGCACGAAGGCCGACGTGATCACCATGACCCACTCCTGGCTCGACTTCAAATACGCCGAGCCGGGCACCGTGCCCTGGCCCACCGTGTACCAGGAGGGCCCATCGGTGTACCGCTGGGTGATCTCGGCCATGCCGGACATCGCGGAACGGGCCATCGCCGAGGCCGGCCTCACGGCCGCCGACATCGACGTCTTCATCCCGCACCAGGCGAACCTGCGCATCATCGAGAGCCTGCAGGAGCGGCTCGGGCTGAGGGACGACGTCGTGGTCGCGCGAGACATCGTCGACACCGGCAACACGTCGGGCGCCTCCGTGCCGCTCGCGACGGAGCGCCTGCTGCGCGAGGGCGAGGCCCACGGCGGGCAGATCGCGCTCCAATTCGGCTTCGGCGCGGGGCTGGACTACGCGGCTCAGGTCGTCGTGCTGCCCGATCACGTGGGCGAGACGGCGAACCCGCCCGTCGCGGCCGAGTGAGGCGACGCGACGCCATCGCCCACTGACACGTGGGGTGGGAGAATCGCCGCGTGCCGAGCTTCGAGGATGAACAGGGCGTCACCGTCAGCTACTACGTGTGGCGGGTCGAGCATCCGCGCGCCGTGGTCCACCTCGTGCACGGCCTGGGCGAGTATGCGACGCGTTACCAGCAGCTCGTGGACGTGCTCAACGAGAACGGGTTCTCGGTCTACGCCGCCGACCAGCGCGGCCACGGTCAGACGGGGCTCGAGCAATGGAACGGCGACCGCTCCAGACTCGGGCGCCTCGGACCGGGTGGCCTGCGCGCCGCGGTCGACGACGTGCGGATGCTCGGCCGCATCATCCGCGAAGAGAACCCTGGGATTCCCGTCGCGCTGCTCGGGCACAGCTGGGGCTCGCTCATGGCGCAGATGCTCGTGAACCGGCATTCCGACGAGGTGGACGCGCTCGTGCTCACCGGGACGGCCTACCGCATGCCCGCGCACATGGAGGCCGGCAACCTCAACAAGCGGCACAAGACGCTCGGCACCACGGGATACGAATGGCTCAGCCGAGACGCGAGCGTCGCTGCCGAGTTCGCGGCCGACCCGCTCACGTTCGACGCCAAGGTGCTGAAGCTCTTCGGTGTGGCCGACGGGCTGCGGCTCTACGGGCGGCCTGCGCGTGGCATCCGCGACCTTCCGCTTCTCGTGATGATCGGCGAAGAGGACTCGCTGGGCGGTCCGAAGAGCGCGCGGATGCTCGTCGCCGCCTACCGCAAGCGCTCCGGACTCACCGACACGCAGCTGGTCATCTATCCGGGGGCGCGGCACGAGGTCTTCAACGAGACGAACCGCGCAGAGGTCTTCGCCGACCTCGTGCGCTGGCTCGACGTCCGCTTCCCCGCCCGCGTCTGACGGGCGGGCGCGTCGGCGCCCGCCCGCGCGGCCTGCGTGTTCGTGTGTCCCACGACGCCTCCCGTGCCGAGACATGCCGATCCGTTCGAGACCGCACGCCTGGCGTGATGTCTCACCCCAATAGGTATGTCTCAGCGCGGGAGTGGGACCGCGGGGGCGGACGGAGGGCGACCCGCGCGGCCCACGGGGGCCGCCGCATACGCTGGGAGCATGCACGGTGAATACAAGGTTCCGGGCGGAAAGCTCGTCGTCGTCGACTTCGAGGTGGCGGATGGCGCCATCGCCGACTTCCACCTGTCCGGCGACTTCTTCCTGGAACCCGACTCGGCGCTGGAGGCGATCGACGCGGCCGTGAACGGCCTCTCGGCCGAGTCCGACTCGGGTGCGATCGCGGACGCCATCCGCAGGGCGCTTCCGTCGGATGCCGCGCTGCTCGGATTCTCCCCGGAGGCCGTGGCCGTCGCCATCCGTCGCTCGCTCGCGAACGCCACCTCCTGGCGCGACTACGACTGGACGATCGTGCACGCGAAGGCCGTTCCGCCTCGCCTGCATCTCGCGCTCGACGAGGCGCTGAGCAACTCGCTGGCTGCGGGCCACAGGGGTCCGACGCTGCGCATCTGGGAGTGGGACGAGTCTGCCGTGGTGATCGGAAGCTTCCAGTCCGTCAAGAACGAGGTCGACCCCGACGGCGCGGCGGAGTACGGCTTCGACGTCGTGCGGCGCATCACCGGCGGTGGCGCCATGATGATGGAGAAGGGCAACGTCGTCACCTACTCGCTGTACGTGCCCGCGGAGCTGGTGTCGGGAATGAGCTTCGCGGACAGCTACGCCTACCTCGACGACTGGGCGCTCGTCGCACTCCGCTCGCTCGGAGTGGATGCCACCTACAAGCCGCTCAACGACATCGCCAGCCCGCAGGGCAAGATCGGCGGCGCCGCCCAGAAGCGATTCAAGAACGGAGTGGTGCTGCATCACGTCACCATGAGCTACGACATGGACGGCGAGAAGCTGACGAAGGTGCTGCGCATCGGCCGGGAGAAGATCAGCGACAAGGGCATCACGTCCGCCGCCAAACGCGTCGACCCCCTGCGCCAGCAGAGCGGTCTCAGCCGTGCCGCGATCATCGACCTCATGAAGCAGACGTTCACCGAGCTCTATGGCGCCAAGCCCGGCGACATCTCCGACGCCGAATACGCGGATGCCGAACGCCTGGTCGCCGAGAAGTTCGGCACGGAGGAGTGGCTCTACCGCGTGCCGTGAACCCTCGGCCGATCGGCCGGCGGTAAGCCGTCGACCGATGCCGGGGGAACATCCCAGCGGGCGCGCAGTGAGACCGCGCTACAGTACCGGCGTGGGTTGGTGGGTACTGGTCGGCGTCGTCGCCGTCTGCATCCTTCTCTACCTCGCGAACCGGTTGGGTTGGATCGACCTCAGCGACAAGAGCCGCAAGCCGTCGAAGAGCGGTTCGACGCGCAGTTCGGGCATGCTCCTGATCGGCGACGAGGTCTTCGCACCCGCCAAGTACGAGGCGCAGCTTGAGCTCGACGAGCGTGCTCGGCTGCCCATCCCGGCACCGGTGCCGGGCGACGGTGACAAGGGCATCTTCGGCGAGGGTCCCGTGCGCATCCGGCTCGACTCCGACGGCAATCCTCTTCCCTGACGCACGCCGTCCCCGGCTCACCTCGGCGGTGACTCCGCACCGGCCGCCGGAGGGCGACGACCGCGCAGCATCCCGCCCGAATCCTGCCCAACGGATGTCGGCCTCGCTTCGCAACCGCTGGCCCCGCGTCGCCGCGTCGCGGCATGATGAGCGGATGGATGCCGTCGCCGCGCTGAACGAGATCGCCTTCCTCCTCGAGTACGATCTCGCTCCGCGCTTCAAGGTGCAGGCGTTCCGGCGCGCGGCCTCCGCTATCGCGGGCGTGCCGGATGCCGAGCTGCGCGACCGCCTGGCCGACGGCAGGCTGGCCCGCACGAAGGGCATCGGCGACCGCACCCTGCAGGTCGTCACCCAGGCGCTCGAGGGAGAGCTGCCCGACTACCTCGCGAAGCTTCGCGATGCACGACAGGCACCTCCCGAGTCCGAACTGGCCGGACTCCTGCGCGGTGATCTGCACACCCACACCGAGTGGTCGGACGGCACGGTGCCGATTGCGGCGATGGCGGATGCCGCCGACATGCTCGGACGGGAATACATCGCCATCACGGACCATTCGCCCCACCTGACGGTCGCCAACGGGCTGAGCGTCGAGCGCCTCCAGAAGCAGCTGGCGGACATCGACGAGTGGAACCGCACCTCGCAGCACGACGTGACGCTGCTCACGGGAATCGAGGTCGACATCCTCGAAGACGGCACGCTCGATCAGACCAGGGAGATGTTCGGTCGACTCGATGTCGTCACGGCGAGTGTCCACTCCAAGCTGCGAGCCGATCGAGCGGTGATGACCGCGAGGATGCTCGCCGCGGTGCACGACCCGGCGACCAACGTGCTCGGACACTGCACGGGCCGGCTCGTCCAGGGATCGCGCGGCACGCGACCGCAGTCGGAGTTCGACGCGGAGAAGGTGTTCGCAGCATGCGCGGCCGAGGGAGTCGCGGTCGAGATCAACTCGCGCCCCGAGCGTCAGGATCCGCCCGACGAGCTCATCGCCATGGCGCTCGACGCCGGATGCCTGTTCAGCATCGACAGCGACGCCCACGCTCCGGGGCATCTCGCCTTCGTGGCGCTGGGCGCGGCCCGAGCGGAGGCGGCCGGCGTGCCCGCCGATCGCGTCGTCACGACGTGGCCCCTGCCCCGCCTGCGGGAGTGGCTGGCCGCGCGCGGCTGACCGGCTTCGCGCAGCCCCGACGCCGCGCAGCCAGGTCAGTCGGCGCTCTGCGTCGTCTTCTGCAGGTCCTGATACTCCGGATGCCGCTGGATCCACGCGCGCACGTAGGGGCACAGCGCGACGACGCGCAGACCGGCGGCGCGCGTGTCATCCAGTGCGGTCTGCACCAGCTGTCCCGCGAGTCCCTCGCCCTGATGTCCCTCGTCCACCTCGGTGTGCGTGAAGACGATGTGGTCGTCGAACCGCTTGTAATACGCCGCGCCGACCATCTGGCCGTCCAGCTCGATCACGTAGCGGGAGGCATCCCGGTCGTCGCGTACCTGTGCGCTCATGTGGCCACCATAGGCACGCGGATGCGATCCGTGCCGCCGTTTCGGCCGGTCACCGGCGAATTCACCGGTGACCACCGGGCGTCGACGCCCCGTCTCACGCGGCACGCGGCCACAATGGAACAATGCCCGCCTGGTCGCCCGACAGCCCGAACCTCGTGTTCGAGGCGGACAACCTCGCGGTGCTGCCCCTTCTGCCCGACGACTCGTTCACCCTGATCTACCTGGATCCGCCGTTCAACACGGGACGCCGCCAGGAACGCCGCCCCGTGACCTCGGTGCGCAGCGAGGCGGTGGGCGCGGTGGCGGGCTTCCAGGGGCGCACGTATCAGCGCATCCGCGGCGATCTGCTGCGCTACGACGACCGCTTCGACGACTACTGGGAGTTCCTCGAGCCGCGCCTCGTCGAGGCGTGGCGGCTGCTCGCCGACGACGGCACGCTGTACCTGCATCTGGACTACCGCGAGGCGCACTACGCGAAGGTGCTGCTCGACGCGTTGTTCGGCAGGGCATCGTTTCTCAACGAGCTCATCTGGGCGTACGACTACGGCGCGAAGGCCAAGCGCCGATGGCCGGCGAAGCACGACACGATCCTCGTGTACGTGAAGAATCCGCGCGCCTATCACTTCGATTCGGATGCCGTCGACCGCGAGCCGTACATGGCGCCCGGCCTCGTGACGGCGGAGAAGGCATCCCGCGGCAAGCTGCCGACGGATGTCTGGTGGCACACCATCGTGACCACGAGCGGCCGCGAGAAGACGGGCTATCCCACGCAGAAGCCGGAGGGAGTGGTGCGGCGCATCGTGCAGGCATCCTCGCGCCCGGGGGACTGGGTGCTCGATTTCTTCGCCGGAAGCGGTACGACGGGTTCGGTCGCCGCCGCCCTCGATCGCCGGTTCGTGCTCGTGGACAGCAACCCCGAGGCGATCGCCGTGATGCGCACGCGATTCCAGCGGATGCCCGACGTCGACTTCCGCCTCGCTACCGAGAGTTGAGCCTGTCGAAACCCGGCTCGCAACCGAGGGTTGAGCCTGTCGAAACTCAGCTCCTCTGGGCAGCGGTTTCGACAAGCTCAACCGGCGGTGGCTGCAGCGCAGCGGGCGGCCGGGCCGCGCGTCGCGTCAGCTGGATCCGCGCACGATGAGCCTGGTCTGCAGGATCGTCGCGTGCTCCGCCGGCTCGCCCTCGATGAGCTTCACGAGCTTCTCGGCCATCGCGGCTCCGAGCTCGGTCATGGACTGGTGCATGGTGGTGAGTGCGGGCGCCGCGGCGGATCCCAGCGCGTCGTCGTCGTATCCGACCACGGCGATGTCATCCGGGATGCTCAGCCCCGACTCGGCGATGACCGCGTACGCGCCGAGCGCCATCTGGTCGTTGGCCGCGAAGACGGCGTCGAGCGGCACCTTGCGGGCAAGCAGGCGGCGCATGGCCATCGCGCCGGATGCCGGGGAGAAGTCGCCCCACTCGATGAGTCCCGTGTCGAGGCCCGCTTCGGTCATCGCCCGCCGCCAGCCCAGCTCGCGGTCGAACCCGGCCGGCATGTCGGCGGGACCGGCGATGGTGGCGATGTGCCGTCGCCCGCGTTCGATGAGGTGCCGGGTCGCTGTGACGGCGCCCGCGATGTTGTCGACGTCGACGTAGTAGCTCTCGCCGTCGTCCGCGTGCAGAGGACGGCCGCCGAACACGACGGGCACCGTGCGCCCGAGTCGTTCGTAGGAGTGGTCGCCCGAGTGATGCGAGACGACCAGCGCGCCGTCGATGTTGCCTCCCGTGAGGTACCGACGAGTCTTGTCGGGATTCGCCTCGGAGGCGACGACGATGCCCAGCGTGTAGTCGGTCGCCGCGAGATGCACGGCAACGCCCTGGATGATCATCGCGAAGAACGGATCGGCGAACACCCGGCTCGTCGACTCGGGGATGACCAGGGCGATCGACTCCGTGCGGCGGCTCGCGAGCGACCGGGCGGCGCGGTTGGGCACATAGTTCAGCTCGGCGATCGCGGCGTTGACCGCGGAGATGAGTTCGGGCTTCACCTTCGGCGACCCATTCACCACCCGAGAGACGGTGGCTCGGGACACACCGGCTCGTGCCGCCACCATCTCGAGTGTCGGCGCCTGCGCCGCGCCATTCAAGCCCATGTCGTCCCTTCCCCGCCCGAACTTAGCGCGATTCCGAGCGCGGGGCGAGCCCAGTCGTCGACTGAATGAGCGCGCTCTCACACTGGTGGGTGCGGCCGGCCGGTAACGGTCCATGCCGCTGGCCCGTGTCGGTGGATGCCGCCGGCCCGTGAACGACGGATGCCGCGGGGCGGTCGAGTGACCGAACCCGCGGCATCCGCGACGGAACGCTGCTTGTCGTTCTAGGAGGTTGCGACCTCACCGGGCTTCGCGATGTGCCGGCCGTGGCGAGGACCGCCATCCTTCGCCTCGCCGTCGACGTTAAGCACCTCGACGGGCTCGACGCTCTCGCGAGCACCGGGCACCGGCCCCGAGGGAACGAGGTCGTCGTCCACACCGAGATCCGGCAGCACAAGCGCGCCCGTCTCCTCCGCGGCGGACGCCGCACGCACGGCCTCGTCGTCCGCGGCCTCCTGCAGCGCCGACTTCGCACGCAGCGGCGGCGTCTTGAAGAACAGCGCGAGGACGAACGCGAGCAGCACCACGAACATGGCGATCCAGTAGACCTCCACCGCCGAGGCGTTGAACCCGACGAGGAACGGCTTCGCCAGTCGTTGGTCGGCGTTGTTGAGGAATGACGTGTCGTTGATGGCGCTGCTGTTCACGGTCGTCGTGTTGCCCGACTTGTCGAGCTGCTTCTGAACGGTCGGCACGAGGCTGTCCACGAACTCGTTGCGCTGCGATGCGGTCGAGAAGTCGAGCGACACCGTGCCGTTGGCGTCGAGCCGGGCGACGGGCACCTTCTTCTGGATCTGAGCGAGCACGGCCTGCTGGGCCTGCTGCTCGGCCTGCGCCTCGGCGGCCTGCTGCGCCTGGGGCGGGATGGTTCCCGCCTGAACGCCCTTGTCGACCGCTGCCTTCGCGGCGGCCGTCGCCTTGTCGACGCCGGCCTGCAGCTCCTTCGTGGTGCTCTTGGTCACCTTGTCCACGATCGGCTTGTAGATCGTGTTCATGATGCCCTTGTTCTCGGGAGCCTTGGCGACCGACGGGTCGAAGGCGGCATCCAGTGCGGCGGTCAGCGTGGGCTTGTCGGCCAGCGACGACTGGATGTTGCCCGGCATGGCGGCGAACAGCACCGAGATGAGCACGGCGGTGCCCAGCGTTCCACCGATCTGACGGAAGAACGTGGATGCGCTCGTCGCCACACCCATGTCGCGGAGCCCGACGGCGTTCTGGCTGGCGATCGTCAGCGTCTGCATCAGCTGGCCGAGGCCGAGACCGATGAGGAGCATGGCGCCCGCGATGAACCAGTACGACGTGTCGAACTTGAGGAACGTCAGCCAGAAAAACCCGCCGGACAGCAGCAGCGTGCCGATGATCGGGAACTGCCGGTAGTGCCCGGTGCGGGCGATGATCTGACCGCTCGCGATCGAGGCGATCATCAGGCCGAGGATCATCGGCAGCAGCTGCAGTCCGCTCTCTGTCGGGTTCGACCCCAGAACGAGCTGCAGGTACAGCGGCAGCGTGAGCATGGCGCCGAACATGCCGAAACCGACCAGCACACCGATGATGGTGGCCATCGAGAACGTGTTCGAGCGGAAGAGCTTGAGCGGGATGAGCGCGTCATCCTTCATCAGCATCTCGACGATGATGAACCCGACGACACCGATGGCGCCGATCACGTAGCACGCGATCGCGGACGGGCTGGCCCAGCCCCAGTCACGACCCTGCTCGGCGACGAGAAGCAGCGGCACCAGCGCGACGATCACGCCGGCAGCGCCCCACCAGTCGATGCGCACGGAGTGGTGATCGTGACGCGGGATGTGCAGGAAGGCCATCACGATGATGAGCGCGACGATGCCGATCGGCACGTTGATGAGGAACACCCAGCGCCATCCGGCGATCCACAGGATCTGGTTCGCACCGGCGAACAGACCGCCGATCAGCGGTCCCGCCACGCTCGAGATGCCGAAGACGGCCAGAAAGTATCCCTGGTACTTAGCGCGCTCTCGCGGGGCGAGGATGTCGCCCATGATCGCCAGCGGCATCGACATGAGGCCACCGGCGCCGAGGCCCTGAATGGCACGGAATCCGGCCAGTTCGATCATCGACGTCGAGAACGACGACATGATCGAGCCGATCACGAAGATGATGATGGCGATGATGAACAGCGGCCGCCGGCCGAAGATGTCGGACAGCTTGCCGTAGATCGGCGTGGCGATCGTCGAGACGATCAGGTAGGCGGTGGTCACCCATGCCTGCTGGCTCAGACCATGCAGGTCGTCGCCGATCGTGCGGATGGCGGTGCCGACGACGGTCTGGTCGAGGGCGGAGAGGAACATTCCCGCCATGAGACCGAAGATCACGAAGAGGATCTGGCGGTGGGTCATGATGGCTTTGGGCGCGGATTGCGCCGACGCTGACGTTGCGACTTCTGACATGGATCCCCGTACGTTCTGCTTCATAGCGGTGAAGGGCGCGGCAGCGATGACACGCCAGACGGCGGTCTCGCCGTCGTTGGCATGGTGGAGAGGGCGGCTCTTCGGGGAACGATCGCCTCGAAGAGCGGGTGATGAGATTTTTGCGGTGACTGCAAATTTACACCCGGCGAGTGCGCGCGTCGAACCATAGCAGGTTTCAGGTTCGCTCAGTTCGCCGCCCGCGAACACCGCTGCACCGGCCCGTGTTCTCCGGCGGCGTGGTGCCGCCGGGAAGTGAGGACCACGAAAGGCTGCACACCGGTTATTCCAAGGAGCAGCCGGTAGCTTGTCCCACGCCATGTCATACCCCCCGAACGAGTCGCACGCCGGCATCCGCTCCACCGTCACTCCCCGTTCCCGCAGCGCTCGGGCGACCGAGCGGGCTGGGCGGTTCGTGCGCGGGGCACGCCCGGGCACGAGCGGCGCGCGAGGCGCGGTGGTCGCCGCTGTCGCGGCATCCCTTCTCGTGCTCACCGGATGCACGGCGCCGCACGCTCAGACCACTCCTGCTACCGACCACACAGCGCAGGCGTCGCCGTCGGTGACCGCGGTGTCTCCAGCCCAGGCATCCGTCGTCGGGCAGAAGGTGACGATCACCGGCAGCGATCTGCAGAACGTGAAGAAGGTGACGTTCGGGTCGACGAGCGTGAGCGTCATCTCGGCATCGCAGGGCAAGGTCGTCGCCCAAGCACCGGCCGCCGCGAACTACCAGCCGTCGACCGTGAACCTCAAGCTGGTCGGGCAGTCCGGCAAGACACTCGTCAGCAAGCCGGATGCGCTCGAGTACACAGCAGCGGGAGGCGTGGCCGCACAGATGCAGTACGCGCTCGCGCACTGGCAGAACTACAACACGGCCCAGTACGGCGACCTCAACTCGGTCGGCGGCGACTGCGCCAACTTCGTGAGCCAGACGCTCATCGCCCGCGGGTGGACGATGAACGACGACTGGTACAACCACGGTGCGGCCTCCGACTGGAGTCCCGCGTGGGGGTACGTTCCCGCCATGGATGACTACTTCGCCGAGAACGCGGCCGGGCTCGGTCTCGAGAAGCTCGACTTCTCGCAGGCGAGCAGAGCCAAGGTGGCGCTGGGCGACATCGCGGTCTTCGACTGGGATGCCGACGGCTCTCCCGACCACGTCGAGGTCGTCGACCGGATCACCAAGGTCGACGGTCAGTACAAGATCGATCTCGCCAGCCACAACGACGACTACGCCTACCGCGACCTGGACGACACGATCACCACGCAGCACCCGGGTGCGACGGGCCACTTCTGGCACCTGACGCGCTGAGCGCGGCCGGTTGGCTCTCGTTCCGCACGCCCTCGAACAGGGGTCGGCCGGCCGCCGGGTCGACAGTCGGTGCTCCCCTACACTCGACTCGTGGCATCCAGGCGCACCAGAGTCGGTGCGGTCGTCGCGGCTCTGACCGCCGGGCTTCTCGTGGTCGGCGGGGGAGTGTGGGCGATCGCCGCTGCCGCCACCCGGAACGCCGACGCGGTCGAAGCCCGTTCGACGGGCACTGCACATCCCGCCCCGGTCAGCTCTCCGTCGACGGCGCTCGCCGCGACACCGACGCCCGTACCGACCCCCTCGTTCGACCGCGGTGCGTACTCGATCGACGACCCGGCGAGCATCTGGGTCGTGGTCAACAAGTCGAGGGCGCTGAACCCCGTCGACGCCGTCCCGCCGGACCTCGTGCAGCCTCCCGTGCCGAACATCAACGGGCAGCCCGTGCGCAAAGCCGTCTCCGACGCGCTCGCCGCACTGTTCGCCGCCGCGAAGTCCGAGGCAGGACTGGATCTCACGCTGCAGAGCGGATACCGCTCGTACGACACCCAGGTCTCGGTCTACGACGAGGATGTCGCCGCCAACGGGCAGGTCTATGCCGACACGGATACCGCACGGCCGGGTCACAGCGAGCACCAGACGGGCCTCGCCGTCGACATCAGTGCCGCCTCCGGCCGCTGCAGCCTCGACGCGTGCTTCGGGCAGACCGACGAGGGCAGATGGCTTGCCGCGAACGCGTGGCGGTTCGGCTTCTTGCTGCGGTATCCGCAGGACAAGGTGGCCGTCACCGGTTTCACCTATGAGCCGTGGCACTTCAGGTACGTGGGCGTTCCGCTGGCGACCGAGCTGCACGAGACAGGCGTGACGACGCTCGAGGAGTACTTCGGGGTGCCAGGCGGGGAGTCATATCCGGGCTGAGGTTGCAGCCGAGGTGCCGCGTGCAAGAGCCAAGCCGCGCAACAGTCCGAGCAGCGCTAGCCGTGCAACAGTCGTGCGCGCGTCGGCCCGCGACCTTGCAACCCCCTGAGAGGGCGGCAGGTCGAGGCGATGCCCAGGATGCCGTCGGTAACGTCGAAACCATGAGCTCGACGAGACGGCGCAGCAGGTGGTGGTGGCGTGCGGCATCCGCTCTCTCGGTGTTCGCGGCGCTCGCTCTGGCTGGATGCTCCGCCGGCCCCGCCCCGCTGCCTGCGCCCATCCAGAAGCAGCTCGACTACGCCATGGCGCACTGGAACCACTACAACCTGAAGGCCTACGGCGACCTCAATCCCGTGGGCGGCGACTGCGCGAACTTCGTCAGCCAGACGCTCGTCGCGCGCGGCTGGAAGATGACAGGCGAGTGGTACAACCACGACGCGGCGGCGGACTGGAGTCCCGCGTGGGGATACGTGCCCGCCATGGACAAGTACTTCTCGGCCAACGCGAAGACGCTCGGGCTCGCGCAGTACCCGTTCGACAAGCGCTCGAAGATCGCCGTGGGTGACATCGTCATGTTCGACTGGGACCACGACGGCTCCTACGACCATGTCGAGATCGTGAGCAAGGTGACCGACACGACGGTCGACGGCAAGAAGCACGTCGACATCAAGATGGCCGGCCACAACAAGGACACGAAGTACCGCGACCTCGACTACGTGATCGACAAGGAATATCCGGGCGCCGCCGGCCACTTCTGGCACATCGCGCTGCCGCCCACCGCCTCGCCGACGCCCAGCAGCTGAGGTCGCTTCGCGCGCTCGGATGCGTGCTAGTCCCTCAGCACGTCGCCTCCTTCGGCCCGCAGGCTCCTTCGGCTCTGCATCTCTTTGCCCTGCGCCTCCTTCGGTCCGGCGCTTCGTTCGCCCCTGCGTCTCCTTCGGCCGGCCCGTTTCCTTCGGCCCGCCGTGTTGTTCGGCCCGCCGTGTTCTTCGACCCTTGCTCTCGGCAGCTTCGACCGCGAGTCGCGCGCCCGTGCGGCCGTATTCAGGATGAGCACGACCTCGGCCGTATATCGCGGCCGAGTGGCCGGATCTCCTGAGTTCGCCGTGGGGTGAGAGCGGAAGACCGCGGGGCAACGCGCGGGGGTGACACCGTGTGGTGTCACCCGCTCCGAGATTGCCTGTTGACATGACACCATGATGGTGTCATTGTGGTGTCATGCAGTTGGAAACGTATGTCGAAGAACTCCAGCGTCAGCTCGTGGCAGCGGCCGCGGCCGGCACGGATGAGACGCGCCAGACGGCAGAGCGCCTCACCACGGCTCTCGACGCCGCCGCGCGGCTCATGCTGATCGAGGCGCTCAGCGCTGCGGCGAGCGAGATCACGACCGAGCTGACGCCGGGCTCCGTGGATCTTCGACTCCGTGGGCGGGAGCCGGAGTTCGTCGTGACGGCGGCGCCCGAGTGGTCCGAGTCGTCGACTCCCTCAGCTGCGGCGGCCCCCGCGGTGCCCGCGGCCATCGAGGGGGAGGAGGCATCCACCACGCGCACCACCTTGCGGCTTCCCGACGAGCTCAAGTCGCGCGTCGAAGCCGCCGCCGCGCACGCCGGTGTGTCGGTCAACACCTGGCTCGTCCGCACGATCGCCGCTGCACTGGACGGCGGGGCTTCCCGTCCCGCCGCGCGCGAGGTGACGGGCAAGCGCGTCACGGGATGGGTTCGGTGACGAACGTGGGCACGACATCCGACGGCACAGCGGCATCCATCACTTCCACCTCGAATCCGCAGGGGAGAGCAACCATGAACACCGAGTACGAGACCCCGGAGCCCATCCAGGTGGTGCTCGACATGCTCGTCGTCGTGAGCCTGACCGTCACGGCCGCCGACACGAACACGACGACACTGTCGATCAAAGCCGCCGACCCCACGAAGAAGGATGACGTGCGCGCCCTCGGCGAGGTGAACGTCGACTTCGCCGACGGCGTGCTCGGCATTCGAATCGCCCGCACGCTGCGCTACTACACGTGGTTCAGCGGAAGCCCGCGGCTCATCGTGGACCTCACCGTGCCCACTGGGTCGAGCCTCGACGCCAAGGTGGGTGCGGGCAATGTCAGCACTCAGGGGCTGCTCGGCTTCTGCATGGCCCGCACCGGGGCCGGCGAGCTCCGGATCGAACAGGCAGGCAGGACGACGCTGCACAGCGGCGCCGGTTCGATCCAGGCGGGCAGGATCACAGGTCCGCTGCGCGTGACCAACGGTGCCGGATCCATCCGGATCGGCACGCTGGAAAGCGAGGGAAACGTCAAGAACACCACGGGCAACACCACCTTCGGCGAGGCGGAAGGTCCGCTCACGGTGAAGTCGACGACGGGCGACGTCGTGATCGAACAGCTGAACGGCTCGGCCGAGATCAAGTGCGCACACGGCGAGGTGCGAATCGACCGGGTCGGAACGGGCGAGGTCAAGATCGACGGAGGCTACGGCTCCATCGAGGTCGGCGTGCCGGAGGGCACGGCCGCGTGGCTCGACGTCGCGTCGCGGCACGGCCAGGTGCGCAACGAGCTCGAGGCGGCATCCGCTCCGGTCGAGACTGACCGCACCGTGGCCATCACGGCGCACGCGGACTACGCCTCCATCAGCATCCGTCGCCCGCTCACCTAGCGCGAGACCGACCGTCTCGCGTGAGACCTCCCTCCTCGCGGTAGGTCTCGACCGGAACGGTCGGTCTCAGCGAGAGCGCCAGAACACGCAGCGCGACAGCCGGCAGCCCCGCAGCGCCACAGCCGGCAGCACCGGCAGCACCCGCAGCGCGACGGCCGGCAGCCCGGCAACACGAACGCCCGACCGGGGCGCTGATCATCGCGCCCGAAAACCGGCGGACGAGCCCAGTCACCCCTCCACCACAGAACGAACGATAAGAACGAGGAGACCACCATGACCACCAACCAGACAGCGGATGCCGCGATCCACGTTCGGGGCCTGACCAAGTCCTTCAAAGACCTGCAGGTGCTGCGCGGCGTCGACTTCGACGTCGAGCGCGGGAGCATCTTCGCGCTGCTCGGCTCCAACGGCGCGGGCAAGACCACGGCCATCCGGATCCTGTCCTCGCTGCTGAAGGCGGACGGCGGCGTCGCCACCGTGAACGGCTTCGACGCATTCGCGCAGGGCGCTCAGGTGCGGCAGTCCATCAGTCTGACCGGCCAGTTCGCCGCGGTGGACGAGATCCTCACCGGGCGCGAGAACCTCGTGCTGATCGCGAAGCTGCGGCACGTGGCCGACCCGGAGGGCGTGGCAGACCGTCTGCTCGACCGGTTCTCGCTCACCGAGGCCGGCTCGCGCAAGGCATCCACGTACTCGGGAGGCATGCGCAGGCGTCTCGACATCGCGATGAGCCTGATCGGCAATCCGCCCGTCATCTTCCTCGACGAGCCGACTACGGGTCTGGATCCGGAGGCGCGCGTCGAGGTGTGGGATGCCGTCAAGGAGCTGGCCAGCGGCGGCACGACCGTGCTGCTCACCACCCAGTACCTCGACGAGGCGGAACAACTGGCCGACAGCATCGCCATTCTGCACAAGGGCCGGATCATCGTGAACGGCACTCTCGCCGAGCTCAAGGCGCTGCTGCCGCCAGCCGAGGTGCAGTACGTCGAGAAGCAGCCCACCCTCGAGGACGTCTTCTTCGCACTCGTCGGCGACGACGGGAATGAGCACGACCCGGTATCCGAGGACACGAACACCCCGTCGACCGTCACCCCGACCACGAAGTGACGTCGGGACAACGAAAGGACATGAGCGTCATGAGCACGAGCACCATCGCCGCGTCGGCACAGGTCGGCGGCCACTTCTTCTCCGACACGGTCGCCCTGACCGGGCGCACCATCAAGCACATCACCCGCAGCCTCGACACGGTCATCACCACGTGCATCATGCCGATCGGATTCCTGCTGCTGTTCGTGTACGTGCTGGGCGGCGCGATCGACACGGGAACCGACACCTCGTACGTGGACTACCTGCTGCCGGGCATCCTGCTCATCACCGTGGCATCCGGCATCTCGTACACCGCGTACCGGCTGTTCCTCGACCTGCAGGGCGGCATCTTCGAACGGTTCCAGTCCATGCCGATCGCGCGGTCGTCAGTGTTGTGGGCGCATGTGCTCACCTCCATGGTGGCGAACGTGGTCTCCATGGTCGTCGTGGTGGGCGTTGCGCTTCTGATGGGCTTCCGCACCGGGGCGAGCGTGCTGGACTGGCTCGCTGTCGCGGGCATCCTGCTGCTGTTCACGCTCGCACTGACCTGGATCGCTGTGATCCCCGGCCTGAGCGCGAAGAGCGTGGACGGTGCGAGCGCGTTCTCGTATCCGCTGATCTTCCTGCCGTTCATCAGCTCGGCGTTCGTGCCGACAGCATCCATGCCGGGGCCGGTCGCCTGGTTCGCGCAGTACCAGCCGGTGACGCCGATCGTGAACTCGATCCGCGACTTGTTCAGCGACCAGCCGGTCGGCTCGGACATCTGGATCGCGCTGGCGTGGCTCGTCGGCATCCTTGTCGTGGCGTACGTGTTCGCCCAGGTGATCTACCGCAAGAAGATCTCGTAGCTGCGTCGGCCTCTGGCAGGTGGATGGCCGAGAGGATCCGCGTTCCGGTCGCATGCCCCCGCCGCGCTCAACGCGCGGCTCCCGCCAGACCCGATGCCAGCGACCGGAACCCGGATCCTCTCGGCCACATCCGAACCCACCCACCGCTACCAGCACACGAGCACAGGCAGATGTCGCCGCACCAGGCAGCATCTGCCTGTTCTGGTGTGGAAAGCGTCATCCCGCCTGTTCTCGGGAGGCCTGTTCTTGGGAGCCGGTTCTCGGGAGGCCTGTTCTCGGGAGTGCTGTTCTCGGGAGCAGAGAACAGCAGGACCGAGAACAGCAGGCCAGGGATGTTATGGCGATCAGGCGATCGCGGCGTCCACGATCCGCTTCGCCTCCGCCTGCACCTGGCGCAGGTGGTCCTCCCCGAGGAACGACTCGGCGTAGATCTTGTAGACGTCCTCCGTCCCACTCGGGCGGGCAGCGAACCACGCGTTCTCGGTGACCACCTTGACGCCGCCGATGGGGGCGTCGTTGCCCGGCGCCTTGGAGAGCTTGGCGATGATCTTCTCGCCCGCGAGCTCCGTCGCCGCAATGGCGTCGCCGTCGAGCTTGCCCAGCTTGGCCTTCTGCTCCTTGGATGCTGCGGCATCCACCCGCTGGTAGACCGGGTCGCCGAACTGCTCGGTCAGCTCCCGGTACAGCTGCGATGGCGTCTTGCCCGTGACGGCGATGATCTCGCTCGCCAGCAGCGCGAGCAGGATGCCGTCCTTGTCGGTCGTCCACACCGTTCCGTCCATGCGGAGGAAGGAGGCGCCAGCGCTCTCCTCGCCGCCGAAGGCGACGGAGCCGTCCACGAGCCCGGGCACGAACCACTTGAAGCCGACCGGGACCTCCCAGAGGCGGCGTCCGAGCGACTCGGCGACCCGGTCGATGATCGACGACGACACGAGCGTCTTGCCGATCGCGGCATCCGGTCGCCAGCCGGGGCGATGCGTGTAGAGGTACTGGATGGCGACGGCCAGGTAGTGGTTCGGGTTCATCAGCCCGCCGTCGGGTGTGACGATGCCGTGGCGGTCGGCGTCCGCGTCGTTGCCCGTCACCACGTCGAACTCGTCCTTGTGGGTCAGGACGGAGGCCATGGCCGACGGGCTCGACGGATCCATGCGGATCTTGCCGTCCCAGTCCAGCGTCATGAAGCCCCACTGCGGGTCGATGGCCGGGTTGACGACGGTGAGGTCCAGCCCGTACTTCTCACCGATGAGCGACCAGTAGTGCGCGCTCGCGCCGCCGAGCGGATCGGCCCCGATGCGCACTCCCGCCTTCTTGATGGCGTCGATGTCGATGATGTTCTTGAGGTCGTCGACGTAGCGCTCGCGAAAGTCGTACGTGGATACACCGCTCGGCTCGGCCCGGTTCACCTCGCGGAGACCGTCGGCGATGAGCTCGTTGGCGCGGTTCGCGATCCAGCTCGTGGCGTCCGTGTCGGCCGGTCCGCCGTGCGGCGGGTTGTACTTGAAGCCGCCGTCGCGAGGCGGGTTGTGACTGGGCGTCACGACGATGCCGTCCGCCAGCGGTTCTCCCTGATGCTCGCGGTTGTACGTGAGGATGGCGTGGCTCACCGCGGGCGTCGGCGTGAAGTCGTCGTATTCGTCGACGAGCACGTCGATGTCGTTGCCGACCAGTACCTCGAGCGCAGTCGTCTGCGCCGGCAGGCTCAGCGCGTGCGTGTCGGCCCCGATGAACAAGGGACCGGTGGTTCCCTGCGACGCGCGGTACTCCACGATCGCCTGCGTGATCGCCGCGATGTGGTCCTCGTTGAACGCGGTGTCGAACGCGCTGCCACGGTGTCCGCTGGTGCCGAACACGACGCGCTGCTCGGGCACCGACGCATCCGGCTTCTTGTCGTAGTACGCCCTCACCAGGGCCTCGACGTCGATCAGATCTTCTTCAGTGGCCGGGGTGCCTGCGCGATCGGACATGCGAACCAGTCTGGCATCCGGAGGCATTCTCGTCTGCCCCTTCCGATGCGCCGCTCGGCGTGCGAGTGCGACGGCCGGAGTCCGCCGCGGCGTTCCGCGACTCGACGCATCGCGCAGCGGTTCGCCGATCGCCGGGGCGCCCTAGGCCGCACACCGTAGCGAGCACCGGCACGGCGGGGAACCCGCGGCCGGTTAGGCTTCCACCATGTCGGATGCCACCGCCGAGACCCCCGCCCCTGCCGGCCTCGAGGGAACCGAGACGTACAGCTTTCTCGGGCCGAGCGGCACCTTCACCGAGGCTGCGCTCGCACAGGTGCCGGAGGCCGCCGGCAAGCCGTGGCGAGCCGTGAACAACGTCGGCGAAGCGCTCAACGACGTGGTGGACGGGCGCAGCGTCGCCGCGATGATCGCGATCGAGAACTCGATCGAAGGCGGAGTGAGCGCGACTCAGGACGCGCTCGCGACCATCCAGGGGCTTCGCATCATCGGCGAATACCTCGTGCCGGTGGGCTTCGTGCTCGTCGCACGACCCGGAACGGCGCTCGCCGACGTGAAGACCGTGACGGCGCATCCGGTCGCCTACGCGCAATGCAAGGAATGGCTCGGACGCAACCTGCCGTCGCACGACTACATGCCTGCGTCGAGCAACGTGGCGGCCGCAAGGTCGCTGCTGGAGACGGATGCCTCCGGCAGGCCGGTCAGCCCGGCGGACGCCGCGATCGCCCCGCCCGGCATCGTGCACCACCACGATCTCGCGCTGCTGGCGGACGACATCATCGACAACGCCAACGCGGTCACGCGGTTCGCCCTCGTGAGCCGCACCAGGAACATCCCCGAGCCCACCGGATCGGACAAGACGAGCCTCATCGTCGAGCTGCCCTCCGACCGGTCGGGCACGCTCGTCGAGATGCTGGAGCAGTTCTCCACGCGCGGCGTCAACCTCAGCCTCATCCAGTCGCGGCCCATCGGCGACGAGTTCGGGCGGTACCGGTTCATCATCGACGCTGACGGCCACGTCAAGGAGGAGCGGGTGGCGGATGCGCTGCTCGGCCTGTTCCGGTTCAGCCCGAACATCACGTTCCTCGGCTCGTATCCGCGTGCCGACCGCGTTCCCGTCGACTACGACCAGCGCTACTCCGACAGCGTGTTCATCGAGGCGAGGGACTGGCTGCGCGGTCTCATCGGTGGCGAACCCGAGGACTGACTGCCTCTCCTGACCACCGCGGCCGGCTCGGAGTGACGCCCGGCGTCGAGGCGATGTCCGGCGTCGAGGTGACGTCTGGCGTCGAGGTGACGTCTGGCGTCGAGCAGAGTCTCCGGGCGCTACTCGGCGGGCACGCGCACGACGAGAGCGCCGGCATCCGCCCAGAAGTGCGCACCGACGACGTCGCCGAACCCGTCGCCGTCGAGCTCGATCGGCTCGGCGCCCTCGACGGCCACGTGCAGCGAGGGACCGCGCAGGTAGGTGAGCATGCTGGCCTTGTCCGATCCGGTGAAGCGGATGATCTTGCGCCCGAACGCGGAGCGGCGCAGCACCCTGTTCTCCCACGTCACCTTCCGCCAGATGGCGAGCCAGCCGAAGATGGTCCGTGGCTGGAGCAGGGCAATGTCGAGTTCGCCGTCGTCGATGCGAGCGTCGGGCAGCAGCTCCATGTTGCCGGGCAGCACGCCGCAATTGCCGGCCAGGATCGTGCTGACATGCGCCGAGTGGGCGGGCTGACCGGGGAACCGATAGTGGATGTGCAGCTTCTTCGTGCCTAGTGACCGCAGGCCGCCTTCGATGTAGGCCAGCCATCCGACCTTCTTCTTCAGCTGCGGACGCGTGTTCGCGAACATCGCGGCGTCGATGCCGATGCCCGCCATCACCAGGAAGACGTGATCGCTGGATGCGCCGCTCTCCCTGGTGAGCTCCGCGACGCCGACGTCCATCGACTTGTCCACGCCGGTGAAGGCGATCAGGGCGCATTGCTGCGTGTCGGAGTAGGGCAGCGCGAGGTTGCGCGCGAGCAGATTGCCCGTGCCGAGCGGAACGACTCCCATCGGCACGCCGCTGCCGCGCATGCCGGCCGCCACCGAGCGCACCGTGCCGTCGCCGCCTGCCGCGATCACGAGATCGGCGCCGTCGTCGAGCGCTCGCCGCGTGAGGCCGATGCCGGCGTCGTCGACGGTCGTCTCCAGCCATACCGGATCGGCCCAGCCCGAGTCGTCGGCATCCGAGATGCTGTCGCGTGCCTGCGAGAGGGCGGTGTTCACGGCCTGCCGCAGCGATTGCTGGTCGCCCTTCGTGGGGTTGTACACGACTGCGACGCGGCGCGCGCGAGGCCCGTCGGGGCTGTCCGACGTGACATCGGATGCAGATGCGACCGGCTCGCTCACCCACACCACGCTACCGACAGTGCGGCCCAGATGGTGCAGCCGGCCTTCGGATGCTGCCCCAGTTCGGGTTTCACGGGCGGAAAATGCGGGTGGCGAGCGGGCGAACAGCGTTTTCTGCACGTGAGACGGGGTCCGGGAGGACGGTGAGGCCCAATTATCGCGGCTACGCCGCTCAAAGGCTCAATCGGCTCGGCCATCGGAAGCAAGCTCCCGCCGGCCGATCCTCAATCGCCTCTAGACTCGGGGGGTGATCGATCCCGTCCTCCTGCGCGAAAACCCGGACCTCATCAGGCATTCGCAGGAGGCGCGCGGAGAGTCTCCCGACACCGTCGACGCCGCGCTCAGCGCTGACGCGGAGCGCCGCGCCACGATCACCGAATACGAGTCGCTGCGGGCTGAGCAGAACGCGTTCGGCAAGCGCGTGGCATCCGCTCCGAAGGAGCAGAAGAAGGAGCTCGTCGCACAGGCGCAGCAGCTGGCTGCGCGCGTGAAGGATGCGCAGGCGCGGGCATCCGAGGCAGAGCAGCGCTTCGACGACGCGGTTCGCCGCATCGGCAACGTGATCATCGACGGGGTGCCGGCCGGTGGCGAAGACGACTTCGTCACGCTGCGCGAGGTGGGTGACATCCCCGCGTTCGACTTCGACCCGCTCGATCACCTCGAGCTCGGCGAGAAGCTCGACGCCATCGACATGGCCAGGGGCGCCAAGGTGAGCGGGGCACGCTTCTACTTTCTGAAGGGCGTCGGAGCGCGCCTCGAGATCGCGCTCATGAACTACGCGCTCGACAAGGCGCTCGCCAACGGATTCGTGCCGCTCATCACTCCCACGGTCGTCAAGCCCGAGATCATGCAGGGGACCGGATTCCTCGGCGCGCACGCCGATGAGGTCTACCGACTCGAGAACGACGACCTCTATCTCACCGGCACGAGCGAGGTCGCGCTCGCCGGATACCACTCCGACGAGATCGTCGACCTCTCGGACGGCCCGCTGCGCTACGCCGGCTGGTCCACCTGCTACCGGCGCGAAGCCGGCAGCGGCGGCAAGGACACGCGGGGCATCATCCGCGTGCACCAGTTCAACAAGCTCGAGATGTTCGTCTACACGACGCCGGAGCAGGCTGAGGCCGAGCACCTGCGCCTTCTCGACCTACAGGAGCAGATGCTGCAGTCGCTCGGACTCGCGTACCGGGTCATCGACACCGCAGCAGGAGACCTGGGGTCGAGCGCCGCCCGCAAGTACGACGTCGAGGCCTGGGTGCCGACACAGGGTCGCTACCGAGAGCTGACCTCCACGTCGAACTGCACCACGTTCCAGGCGCGACGGCTGCAAATCCGCTACCGCACCGACAGCGGCAAGACGACTCCCGCGGCCACCCTCAACGGCACGCTCGCGACGACGCGGTGGATCGTCGCACTACTGGAGACGCACCAGCAGGCGGACGGCTCGGTGACGGTTCCCGAAGTGCTGCGTCCTTACCTCGGCGGGCTCGAGGCTCTGCGACCGGTCGTAGCATGAGCGCGGCGGATGCAGCAGGGCTGGAAGCTGCGCCCGACCGGCTGCTGATCGCGCTCGATGTCGACGGAACTCTGCTGCACGAGGATGGATCGTCATCCGACGCCGTCAAGGATGCCGTGGCAGCCGCCATCGCGGCCGGTCACGAGGTCACGCTCGCCACGGGTCGCAGCTGGGAGACGGCCGGCGAGCTGCTCGAGCTGTTCGGAATGGCGCCCGAGTACGTGGTGTGCTCCAACGGGGCCGTCATCCTGCAGCGATCCGGTGACGGATACCGTCGCGCGATCGTCGAGACGTTCGACGCGCGCCCGGTGCTCGAGATGGTGCGCGGATACCTGCCGGAGGGCGGGTACATGGTGGAGAAGGCCGACGGCAAGCGCCTGTACACGGCAGGCATGGATGCCACGGACTGGGCGATCGGACAGGCGGAGGCCGTGCCGTTCGACGAACTCGGTCGCGAGCCGGTCAGCCGCGTCGTGGTCGTCTCGCCGTCGCACGACGCGGACGAGTTCCTCGGCATCGTGGAGCGGATGGGCCTGCACAAAGTCACGTACGCCGTTGGCTGGGCGGCGTGGCTCGACATCGCACCCGAGGGCGTCAGCAAGGGCAGCGCGCTTGCCCGTGTCATCGACAGGCTCGGGATGCCCAAGGACTCGCTGCTCGTGGTGGGCGACGGACGCAACGACGTCGAGATGTTCCAGCTCGCACGCGAGTACGGAGGGCGCGCCGTGGCGATGGGGCAGGCACCCGACGAGGTGAAGGCCGCAGCCGGAGAGGTCACCGAGAGCGTGGACGACGACGGGCTGGCATCCGTGCTGCTGTCCGTCTCGACCGCCGTGCGCTGATCCGAAGCGCGCTTCGGACGCGCGTGCCTGCGCTCCGCGCTGCAATACTGAGGCACGGCCTGGCCCCGTTCGGGGGTGTTTGTTACCCTCGAACCTTGGGTCTCGCAGCCGAAAGCGAGTGCCCGGCCCTCGAACCAGTGGCGGCGTGCACGAGGTGCGTCGCGGCATCCGGAGTCCATGACTGCTTACCCCACTCGACGCGCTGCCCGCGAGGCGTTGTCTGCCTCTGCCGGCAGGCCGGCTCGTCGAGCCAGGGGCACCGGATCCCGGCGCATGGACGCGGCGCGAGGCACGCAGGCCCAGCACAGATCGCAGCCCAAACCGTGGCGTTCGCCCGGCCGGGTGACGGCCGCCGCAGCTGCCGCCGTGTTCCTGGCCGGCAGTGCGGTGGTGGCGATCCCGGCCAATGCCACGACGTCGCCGACCGGCACCGTCTACGCCGACCAGCTGCTGGCGCACACCCAGTCGCTGCACGTCTCCGGTGCGGTCGCTCAGGCCGCGGTCGAGCAGCCGAAGTACAACTCCGCCGGCTTCACCCGTCCCGACGGATCGCCCGCGATCACCGTCGGGGGCCTGACCAACGTGGACTGGGCCGCCCTCGTGCTGCAGGACGGCAAGTTCCCGGTGACCCCGAACAACCTCACCGTGATGCTGCAGTGGATGGATTCCGAGAACGATCCGCACAGCTGGTACCTGCGCAACAATCCGCTGAACAACGGTCTCGGATCCGGCGGCGGATCGGGCCTGGGCAGCTACGACAACCTCACGATCGCGGCGAGCTACGTGGCGCAGCAGCTGCGCCGCGACCTGTTCTCGGGCATCGCGCAGGCGTTCGACGCCGATTCGCCGGTGTCGGTGAGCGCGCAGGCGATCATCGCGTCGCCGTGGGCGGGCGGGCACTACAACAACGGCGCCATCTGGCACGCCGTCGACGTGCCCATCGTCTCCGCTCCGGCTGAGGACTGGTAGTTCGGCAACGTGCTCTCGGGTCGCAGGACGCGGATGCGGCTAGTGAAGTCGGATGCGTGTCGCGGGGTCTGATGCCGCTGGGCCGCCTACGGTCGCGGATGCTTCCGACAAGTCGCCCAGTCTGCGTACGCTTCATCGCGTGACTGAGCCGCACCGACTCAGCAGACAGGATGCGCGCCGCGTCGCCGTGCACGCCCAGCTGCTGGATGCCGCACGCCCGGTCGACCTGCTGGACACCGTGCGACGGCTCACGCTCGTGCAGTACGAGCCGACTGCCGCGGTCGCGCCGAGCGCGGACCTCGTGCTGTGGAGCCGACTGGGGCATCTGTACCGGCCGGACGACCTCTCGCGCGCGCTCGCATCCAGGGTGATCGTCGAGCTGCGCAGCATGATGCGGCCGGCGCACGACATCGCGCTGTACCGGGCCGAGATGCAGTCGTGGGGCGCCGACAGCGCACCCGGATGGGAGCGAGCACAAGCCGACTGGGTACAGGTGAATGACGCGCTGCGCCGCGACATCCTCGACCGTCTGCGGCGCAGCGGACCGATGACCTCCCGCGACCTGCCGGACGACGCCTGCGTGAAGCCGTGGCAGTCCAGCGGCTGGAACTCCGGCCGCAACGTGGCGATGATGCTCGAGTTCATGGAGCAGCGCGGAGAGGTAGCCGTGGCAGGCAGGCTCGGCCGCGAGCGGCAGTGGGATCTCGCCGAGCGCATCTACCCCGACGACCCCGTGGTGCCGCTCGAGGACGCGAAGCGCGAGCGACGCTCGCGGCGCCTGCGGTCGCTCGGCATCGCGCGTGCTCGCACCACGCAGACGCAGTTCGAACCGATGGATGTCGGCGACGCGGGCGAGCCGGCCGTCGTCGAGGGAGTGCGCGGCACGTGGCGAGTGGATGCCGCCGCCCTGCCGTTCGCGCGCGACTTCACCGGACGCACCGCGATCCTGTCTCCGTTCGACCGGCTGGTCTTCGATCGCAAGCGCTTGGCCGAGCTCTTCGAATTCGACTACCAACTGGGCATGTACAAGCCGGCGGCGCAGCGACGCTTCGGCTTCTACGCCCTGCCCGTGCTGCACGGCGACCGGCTGGTGGGCAAGGTGGATGCGACGAGCGATGCGCCGGCATCCGTGCTGCGGGTGCACCGCATCTACGAGGACGAGCCGTTCACACTGCAACTCACGGATGCCGTGCACAGCGAGCTCGAGAGTTTGGCCGAGATGCTGCGTCTGCAGGTGGTGTTCGAGTAGGGAGCGCCCGCCGCGCGGCAGGCCTGCAGTGAGTCGCGCAACGCGGCGGCCGGGATTGGAGTCGCCCCGGGCAGTGCCTCGCGCCGGTGGACCGCGGGGCTCGGAACGCGCTCCTGCCGCCCGGTAGACTCGGCGGCTGGAGGGCTGTCCGAGCGGCCGATGGAGCTGGTCTTGAAAACCAGTGGGCGGGAACGCCTCGTGGGTTCGAATCCCACGCCCTCCGCTGCTGTTCGGCGTTCGCTCCGATTGTGAGAGATGACGTCGCCCGTCCCTCTTCCCCCGCTGCCGAAAGGACTGCCGCGCGGTCGTCCGCGGCTGCCTGGCGCACCAGCCGATGCCTGTCTCTCCCTCTGCGCCCCCGTCGATCGAGTTCCGCCTCGCGAACGGACAGGTGCCGGTACGCGCCGTGCTTCGGCGCCCGCGGCTGCTGACCACCGAGGTGCTCGCGGGAATGGTGACGACGCTGGCGCTCATCCCCGAGGTCATCTCGTTCTCGATCATCTCCGGCGTGGGACCGGACGTCGCGCTCATCTCATCCGTGGTGCTGGCGGCGGCCATGTCGTTCCTCGGCGGGCGTCCGGCGATGGTCTCGGCCGCTGCCGGATCCGTCGCCCTGGTGCTGGCGCCGATGGCGCACGCGCACGGCGTCGGCTACGTGCTCCCGACGGTGCTGCTGACCGGGATCATCCAGATCGCGTTCGGCGCGGCGGGTCTGGCCAGGCTCGTGCGCTACATCCCGCGATCGGTCATGATCGGCTTCGTCAACGCGCTCGGCGTGCTGATCTTCCTCGCGCAAGTCAGCCACGTCGTGAACGTTCCCTGGCAGGTGTACCCGCTGTTCGCCGCGACCATCCTGATCGTGGTGCTTCTGCCGAGACTGACGAAGGCGGTGCCGGCACCGCTCGTGGCGATCGTCGTCGTGACGGCGGCCGCCGTCGTGTTCGGGATGCACGTGCCGACCGTCGGAGACGAGGGCTCCGTCAGTGGCGGGCTGCCCGGGCTCACGCCATGGACGGTGCCGTTCGACCTGACGACCCTGCAGATCATCGCTCCCACGGCCTTCGCCGCGGCCGTGGTCGGTCTGCTGGAGAGCCTGCTGACCGCGAAGCTCGTGGACGAGCTCACCGACAGCCGCTCCGCCAAGGGGCGTGAGTCATGGGGCTTGGGGGTGGCGAACATCCTGGCCGGCGTCTGGGGCGGCGTCGCCGGGTGCGCCATGATCGGCCAGACCGTCGTCAACGTCGAGATAGGCAGGGCGCGCACCCGCGTCTCCACGGTGGTGGCGGGCCTGTTCCTTCTGCTGCTCGTAGCCGTGCTCTCACCCGTGATGGCGGCGATCCCGATGGCGGCGCTCGCCGCGGTCATGATGGTTGTGGCGTTGCGCACGGTGGACTGGCACAGCGTGCGGCCCTCAACGCTTCGCAGGATGCCGATCCCTGAGACGTTGGTCATGCTCGTGACGGTCGCCGTGGTCGTGTGGACCGGCAACCTCGCCATCGGCGTGGGGGTCGGGATCCTCCTCGCGCTCGTGTTCTTCGCGCGCCGGATCGCGCACGTGACCCGGGTGACGCGAGAGCTTTCGGCGGACGGCTCCGTCGCCAGATACACGGTGCTCGGGCCGTTGTTCTTCGCCTCGAGCAACGACCTCGTCGACCAGTTCTCCTATGCCGAGGATCCGGCGAGCGTGGTCATCGACCTGAGCGGATCGCACGTATGGGATGCATCGAGCGTGGCCTCCCTCGACGCCATCGAGTCGAAGTACGCCGCGCACGGGGCCGCAGTGGAGCTGATCGGCCTCAACGAGCACAGCGCGATGTTCCACAGGCGGCTCAGCGGGTCCCTGAGCGGATGAGCGGTCAGTACCCGCGTCGCGGATCGTAGACGTTACGAAGCGGCCGGCCGTCGAGGTAGCGACGCAGGTTGTCGCAGAAGATCTCCACGATCCTCGCGTTCTGATCCCGAGCCATCGCGGCCGAGTGCGGGGAGAGGAGGACGTTCCCGAGCGACCACAACGGCGATCCCGCGGGCAGGGGCTCGTGCCAGGCGACGTCGAGCGCGGCACCGCCGAGGTGACCGGCTTGCAGCGCCTCGATCAGCGCCGGCTCGTCGATCACCTTGCCTCGCGCGACGTTCACGACGACGCAACCGGGTCGGAGAGCCGCGATGAGTTCCGCATCGATCAGGCCCTCGGTCGCTGGCGTGAGCGGGAGAGTGAGCACGAGCGCGTCCAACTCCGGTGCGACTTCCCCGAGCCGGTCGGTGGTGATCCTGTCCGGTCGAGGCGGTTCGTCAGGGTCCGGTGGCCGGCCCACCGCGACGGTCTCCACGCCCAGGAACTGCAGCTTCGCGATGGTGCGAGAGCCGATCGCGCCCGTGCCGACGACGGCGACCCTGCGCCCGTAGAGGGTCCGGCTCGTGTGCCGGGTCCAGTCGCGCTCGCCTTTCTTCTGGAGTAGACCAGGGATGTCTTTGACGAAGTACAAGAGCGCGGCGATCACGAATTCCGAGAGCGGCTCAGCATGCACGCCGGCAGCGCTGGTGACGGTGACCTTGCTCAGATCGAGCTCGTACTGCTGCAATGCCTGACCCAGGCCTGCGCTCGCCGCCTGGATCCATCGCAGGTTCGGCGAACTCCTCGCGAAGCTGCCCGGCTCTCTGCGGTCGAAGTCGAACGACACCTCGGCGCGGGCCAGCATGTCGTGCCACCTGGCATCCTGCTCGCGGGTGAGCGGTCGGAACACACCTAAGTGGTCGGACGCATGCTGCGGAACCGCGAGCAGCTCCGGGTCGAACATCACCTCGAGCCGGTCGTCCACGGCGCGGATGACGTCGACCAAGGCCGGATCGAGCGGGGAGGCGACGACGAGCGGCACAGGGCGGTCGCCCACCGGCATCGCGTCCGTCATGGTCGACGCCCCCGCTTCACCCCGCGTCTCATGTGTCTCGAGCTCAGCGCCGCTGCGCCTTCTTCTCGCGACGGATGCGGTGGAGGATCGGCTCCGTGTAGCCGTTGGGCTGCCGTGCGCCCTCCAGGATCAGCTCGCGGGCGGCCTGGAAGGCAAGGCCGGGGCCGTCCGGGGTGATGAGCTTCTCGTAGTTCGGGTCGCCCGAATTCTGCCGGTCCACGACGGCCGAGAGCCGCCGTAGCGAGTCGTCCACTTCCGACTCGGTGATGACGCCGTGCGCGAGCCAGTTGGCCAGCAGCTGACTCGAGATGCGCAAGGTGGCGCGGTCCTCCATCAACGCGACGCCATGGATGTCGGGCACCTTCGAGCAGCCGATGCCCTGATCGATCCAGCGCACGACGTATCCGAGGATGGACTGCACGTTGTTGTCGAGCTCCGCCAGGCGCACCTCGTCGGTCAGCGGCTCCGTCGCGAGCGGCGGCACCAGGATGTCGTCGATCGGCACGGGTTCGCCGCTCGCCTTCTCGCGCTGCACCGCGAACGCATCGACCCGGTGGTAGTGCAGGGCGTGCAGCGCGGCCGCGGTGGGAGACGGGACCCATGCGGTCGTGGCGCCGGACCGGACGTGCTCGATCTTCTGCTCGAGCATGTCGTGCATGAGGTCGGGCATGGCCCACATCCCCTTGCCGATCTGCGCCGTGCCCGCGAAGCCCGCGCGCAGCGCGACATCCACGTTGCGTGCCTCGTACGCGGCGAGGAACGGCTGGCCTTTCATCTCGGCCTTGGGCACGACGGGCCCGGCCAGTAGCGAGGTGTGGATCTCGTCGCCTGTGCGGTCCAGGAATCCCGTGTTGACGAAGACCACGCGGTCGGGCGCGGCCGCGATGGCGGCGTCGAGGTTGACCGTCGTTCGGCGTTCTTCGTCCATGATGCCGACCTTGATCGTGGCGGAGGGAAGACCGAGGAGCTCCTCGACCCGCCGGAAGATCGCGGCGGTGAACGCGACCTCGTCGGGTCCATGCATCTTGGGCTTCACGATGTAGACGGACCCGGTTGCAGAGTTCGATCCGCGCTCATCGCCCCGCAGGTCGGGCAGCGCTCCGAGCGTGGTCATGATCGCGTCGAGGATTCCCTCCGGCGCCTCGTGGCCGTCGATGAGCACGGCATCCGTGGTCATCAGGTGACCGACGTTGCGCACGAACAGCAGCGAGCGCCCACGAAGCGACAGCGTCCCTCCGTCCGGTGCGGAATAGACGCGTGCGGGGTTCATGGTGCGCAGGAAGGTGCGGCCGTTCTTGGTCACGGTGGCGGACAGCGTTCCTCGCATGAGTTCGCGCCAGTTGTGGTAGCCGAGTGCCTTGTCTTCGGCGTCGACGGCGGCCACCGAGTCTTCCAGGTCCATGATCGTCGTGATCGCCGCCTCGAGCACGACGTCTTGCACGCCGGCAGCATCTCGCGAGCCGATCGGGCCCTCGCGGTCGATCAGCACATCCATGTGAAGGTGATGGTGCACGAGCAGGATGCCGGCAGGAGCCAACGGGTCACCCGTGTAGCCGGCGAAGGCCTTCGGATTCTGCAACTCCGCGATCGTCCCCGATGCCAGCTCGGCCTGAAGCCGGCCGTCTGACACCCGGTAGGCGACCACGTCAGCGTGCGAGCCGGATGCCAGCGGTGCCACGTCATCGAGCAGAGCGCGACCGTACGCGATCACCGCGTCGCCGCGCGCCGGGTTGTACTCGGGACCACGTGCCAGATCCCCGGACTCGGAGATCGCGTCTGTTCCGTAAAGCGAGTCGTAGAGCGACACCCAGCGCGCGTTCGCGGCATTGACGGCGAAGCGGGCGTTCAGCAGGGGAACCACGAGTTGAGGGCCCGCCTGCGAGGTGATCTCGGGATCGACATCCGCCGTCGCGATGGTGGGCCGGCCTTGCGGTACGAGGTAGCCGATCTCTGCCAGGAAGTCGCGGTACTCGTGCTTGTCGGGAGTGCCGGGGTGCGCGCGGTGATAGTCGTCGATCGCGTTCTGGATGCGGTCCCGCTCGGCCAGCAGTTCCCGATTTCTGGGTTCGAGGTCTCGGAATATCGCGTCGACGCCGGCCCAGAAGGCTTCGGGCTCCAACCCCGTTCCCGGCAGCCCCTCACGCTCGACGAATTCGACCAAGGGCTGCGCAACCTGAAGTCCTGCCCGGCTCTGATACTCGGTCATCGTCTACGCCTCCGCCTTGTCAGTGCCCAGCTCCGCGAGCGTCGCCGCCGCGATCTCCGCATCCTGTTCCGGTGATCCGCCGGCGATCCCCAAGCCGCCCGTGTGCACGCCGTCGAACACGAGCGGGACGCCGCCCTTGATGCCGGTCAGCAGACCGCCGCTGCCGTGTTCCAGCAGTGTGATGTTCTCTTCGGGAATGGCTGCGCTGGGCTTGCGCGTCGACGACGCGGTGATCGCCTTGCGCCGGCTCGTTTCCACGCTGTGCGGGGGAGCCCCGTCCGCTCGGCCCACCGCGACCACCACCAGGCTCGGGTCCATAACCGTGACGACGGCCCTCACGCCGGCGGCTTCGGCATGTCGCAACCCGATCGCCACCGCCCGCGCAGCGGTCTCGTACGTCACGGTGGGGACTGAGTAGTAGGTGCTCATCGAGTGCTCCTGATGTCGGCGTGCCGCACGCCGGGTCGAAGGTGACAGAAGCGGCTGGCGCCGGCTTCGCCGGGCCGGGAAGCACGGCCCCAGCCGATTCGAGGTCGTCGCAACTGCCGTTCTCGCCACGGACCACGTGCCGAGGAACCGCGTCGAGGCGGTCCCGGCCGGTTCCGCCGCGAGCGCGTTACGACGATGGAGGCACAGTAGCACAAGACTGGAATAGTACTTCCAAGGTACGGAATCACAGGAGTGACGTGTCTCCAGGAATGACACATTCTTTTCCGTATCATGGGCATCGGAGGTCTTCCATGACGGACAGCGGCGGGGTTCAATCGGTCGAGCGTGCCTTCGAGCTGCTCGAGGCTCTGGGCGACCGAGGAGGCGAGGCGGGCATCAGCGAGCTCGCCGAAGCGTCCGGACTCGCACTGCCCACCATCCATCGGTTGATCCGCACGCTTCTCGCGCTCGGGTATGTGCGTCAGCTGCCCTCACGGAGGTACGCACTCGGGCCCGGACTGGTGAGGCTCGGCGAACGAGCGAGCGCACTCATGGCCACGTGGGCCCGTCCCGCGCTGGAGCACCTGGAACGGTCCGTTCGCGAGACGGCCAATCTCGCCATCCTCGACGGCGACATGGTGACGTATGTCGCTCAGGTGCCGTCACGCCACCAGATGCGGATGTTCACCGAGGTGGGCCGTCGCGTCTATCCGCATTCGACCGGGGTCGGCAAAGCCCTGCTGGCGCAGCTGCCGGACGACCAGGTCATCGACATCGTGAGGCGCACGGGGATGCCGCGCTACACGGCCACGACGATCGTGGACGAAGCGGCGCTGCTGACCGATCTGGCAGCGATCCGGGCTCGCGGGTATTCGATCGACGAGGGCGAGCAGGAGGTCGGCGTGCGGTGCTTCGCGATCGCGGTGCCCGGCCCTTCGTCCATGACCGCCGTCTCGGTGTCCGGTCCGAACACCCGGATCACGCTGGAGTCCGCTGAGTGGATCGTGCCGGCCTTGAACGAATCCGCGCAGGCGCTGCAGGAGGCGTTCGGCGGCGTCCGTGACGCGTAGCAGCTAGCTCCGCGGACGCTCGCCTCCCGCACCCGGAGTCCCCTCTCGTCGACCGCTCCCGAGGGATCGGGAATCCTGTCGAGCCCGTGCACCGCGATCCGCGGTTGCTCAACCGCCGGACGATCCGTTCAGAGGCCGATGTCCGGCGACCTCCGGTGACAGGCGTACCCCGACCTCCTCTGCCGTCGCGCCGGTCTCGGCTTCCACCGGATACCCATTGTTGTTGCGAAAGTGAAAAGTACTTTCCAAATGGTGGATAGCTCATGTATGGTCGGTTCCCATGGCTCGGGTGAGCCGACGTGGCGAGGAGGTCGGAAGGTCGATGGTGAGTCTCCGGAGAAGTCGGGCGAACTGGCGCCTAGCCGTCGATCTCCCGTATTCGGATCACGTGAGGACGGGGTCGTGAACGACGCGACCTCCCTCTCGGTCGCTGTCCGCATCCGAGGAGCGGGCGCGGACGAGTCGCCACTGCCCTGGGCCATCGAGCAACTGCGACGCGCTGTGCAGGAACGCGGAGGCGCTCTGGTCGCCGACGAGGCAAGGGCACGTGCCGTCGTCGAGCTCCAAGCGGTGCCGGCGGCCGACGTGGTGAACGAGGAGGCGTTCCAGCTTGCTCGCACCGCCGATGGCATCACGGTCCGGGGTGCCGCGCGTGGAGTCGCCTACGGCATCACGGAACTCGCCGACCGCATTCTGTTCGCGGTCGATCCGGCGCAGGAACTGCTCGACCTCCACGACGCGGAGTTCGCGCCCGCGACGCCTGTGCGCTCGGTCCTCAGGGCTTTCTCCAGCGATGCGCTCGACCTCGACTGGTACCGGGACCGTGAGTTCTGGACCGCCTATCTCGACCATCTCGCCGCGCATCGGATCAACCGCGTGCAGTTGGCACTGGGGATGACGTACAACTACTCGCACGACCCCGGCGTGTACGACAACTACTTCGGGTTCGCCTACCCGTTCCTGGTCGACCTTCCGGGGTGGGACGTGCGCGCCGTGGGCGTCGACGCCCAGGAACGCGCCCGCAACCTGGAGGCACTGCGGTTCGCGAGCGATGCCGCGGCGGAGCGGGGCATGGAGTTCTTCCTCGGTCTGTGGAACCACGCCGTGCAACCCGAGCTCGAAGCGAACGAGAACCTCAAGTACCCGATCCGCGGCCTGGCCGATTCCGACACAGCGGACTACGCCGCGCAGGCGTTGTCGGTGATCCTCCGCGAGTGCCCGAACATCGCCGGCGTCACATTCCGGGTGCACTACGAGGGCGGTGTGCACGAGGCCCTCCGCACCGGCTTCTGGACGACCGTGTTCGCCGGCATGGCATCCTGCGGCCGACCCGTCAAGCTCGACATGCACGCCAAGGGCGTCGACGCTCCCTTGCTGCAGGCGGCACGTTCCACTCTCGATCAGGTCAGCCTCTCGCCCAAGTACTGGGCCGAGCACCAGGGTCTGCCCTATCACCAGGCGCGTGTGAGGGATCTCGAGCGGGCTCGTCCTGCCGACACCGATGACCTCGCAGGCGTGACGAGGAACACCCGACGGTTCACGCGATACGGCTACGGCGACTTTCTTGCCAGTGCTCGCGACACCGATGTGATCTTCCGGTTGTGGCCGGGTACTCAGCGCTTCTTGCTCTGGGCCGATCCGGAACTCTTCGCGGGTTACGGGCGGGAGAGCACGATCGGCGGCGCGCTGGGCGTCGAGCTGTGCGAGCCGTTGACCTTCCGCGGGCGCAAGAACTCCGGCCACGGGCCCCGTGACCTGTATGTCGACGAGCAGCTCCATCAGTCCTCGCGCGACGACTGGCGCAAGTACGCCTACACCTATCGGATCTGGGGCCGGTTGCTCTACAACCCGGGCGCCGATCCCGAGGAGTGGCGTCGCTATCTGCGCGGCACTGTCGGCGAAGCGGTCGAACGAGCCCTCTCCGCTTCCAGTCGCATCCTGCCCCTCACGACCGTGGCGCTCGGCCTCAGCGCGTCGTGCAACTACTACTGGCCGGAGGTTCCCACCAACCTCCCGCTGCTGGCGAAACCGGACAACTCCTACGCGTTCGACATGCCTGAGCCGTTCGATTGGGCGGCAGCGAGCCCGTTCGATCCAGAGCTCTTCGAGACCACCAGGCAATTCGTCGAGGGTCTCCTCGAAGGAGCCCCCTCGGGGCGCATCACGCCGCGGGTGGTGGCAGACACCATCGATGGACTGGCCGATGAAGCGCTCGAAGCGGCGGCCTCGATCGATCCACTCGGCGATGATGCCCCGCAACGCAGGCGAGTGGCCCTCGACGTGCACATCGTGGCGCACCTCGGACGGATGTTCGCGCGTCGGCTGCGGGCGGGAGTGCATTTCGAGCTCTTCCAGCGCGGCGCCGGCGGCTCCCATCTCGAAGCGGCGATCGAGCAGCTCCAGGCCGCGCGCGACGCTCTGAGCGTCATCGTCGACGAGGCCGACGGCATCTACTTCCGCGATCTCGGTTTCGGCGACAGGCCTACCGAGCGCGGGCACTGGCGAGACCGACTAATGCAGCTCGATGAGGAACTGATCGAGTTGCAGGCCATTCGGGCAGCGCGGATCGAGGGCCCCGCACCGGACCCTGCGGTTGTCGATCTGCCGCCCGTGCGGATCTCGCTCTCGGAGTCTCGGCTGGATCCGTCGGGTGATTTCCGGCTGCAAGCCTGCGGGCTCCCCGACGACGGTGCGGTCACCTTCCACGTACGCCCGCTCAACCAGGGCGCACAGTGGGCGACCACCACGGCGACCAGCTCAGAAGGCAGGGTCGGCGTCGTCATCCCCGCCGAGGCCTTCTCGGCATATCCGTTGCAGTGGTACGTCACTGTGCGACTGCCCGGGTCGCCGCCGGTGAACCTGCCTGGTCTAGGAGACAACCTCTGCGGCAGGCCGTATCGGGTCGTGTCCACTGCGTGACGCCCTTCGCGTCAACATCACCCCCCAAGAGAAATGGAATGAAGATGTTCCACAAGAAAGGCGCCATCCGCACTCTGGCCGGCATTGCCGTCAGTGCGGTGATCGCTCTCACTTTCGCAGGCTGCGCCAGCAGCCCATCCTCGAAGAGCACGTCGTCCGACCCGGTCAAGAGCTCGAGCTCGCTCAGCGGCGATCTCACCGTGTCGTACCTGTCGGGGAACCCGTTCACGGATGACACGCTCAAGAAGTTCGGAGCGATGAATCCCGGCCTGAAGATCCGGGATGTGCAATCGACGTCGAACACCTATCAGGCACAGATCCGCGCACAGCTCGACTCCGGTCAGGGCCCCGACGTCATCTTCATCTGGACCGGTTCCGGCAATGCGATGGCGGCTCAGATCCTCGGTGGCGCAGGCAAGCTCGTGAACCTGAGCAACCAGCCGTGGGCCAAGAGCATGGATCCCGCCGCGAAGACACTGGTCAGCCTGAACGGCAAGGTCTATGGCCTCACCACCGTCCAGAACCCCTACGGCTTCTTCTACAACAAGGACAAGATGAAGGAGCTCGGCATCACACCGCCGACCACCTTCTCGGGCCTCATCAACACCTGCAAGGCAGTGCGCAAGAAGGGCCTGGTGCTGATCGCCCTGGGCGCTCAGACCGGATACCTCGCGTACGGCATCCCTGCGCAACTGGCCAACTCGATCGCCTACACCAAAGACCCGAACTACCTCACCAAGCTCGGCAAGGGCGAGGAGACCTGGACCGATTCGAAGGTGTGGAACCAGTCGCTTTCGAAAGCGCTCGATGAGTACCAGACGATGATCAAGGCCGGCTGCTTCCAGGACAACGTCACCGGCTACTCCGAAGATGCGGTGAAGCAGATGGTCGCGAGCGGGAAGGCTGTCGGAACCTACCTGATCAGTGCCGGGCTGCCCGCCCTCAGGGCGCTGGCTCCCGACATGAAGATCGACTTCGCCACGCTGCCGGCGACCGAGAAGGCCAGCGATCTCGTGCTGACGGCGAACCCCGGCAGCGCGTGGGGTGTCTCGGCTTCGTCGAAGAACAAGGCGGCGGCTGAGGCCCTCGTGAACTACATGGGGACGCCCCAGCGCCAGGCGCTGGACGCGCAGGCCAACTTCGGGTTCCCGTACACCGTGAACAAAGACGTGAAGGTCCCCGCCGAACTCACGGGCGCCGGAAAGCTCTACAAGGAGGGCAAGGTGCTGCTGTTCCCGACGGCGCTCTGGCCGAACCCCGAGGTCAAGCAGACGATCATCGCGGAGTGCCAGAACCTGTTGAACGGAAACGAGACGGTCGACGGTGTGCTGAAGGCAGTGCAGAAGTCCTTCGGCGGCAAGTGATCCGACCATGGTCGGGATGGCCCCGCTCGCGCTGCTGAGCGGGGCCATCCCTTCAAGAGAAGGAGCCCTCCCATGACCACTCTCACGCAGGCGCCGCCCACTCCGCCGGCGCAGCGCACCGCCACCCGCCCCGTTCGGGCGAAGGGGTTCGGAACGCCGCCGTGGTTCGCCGTCCCCGCCTTCGCGTTCTTCACCGCCATCGTTGCGATACCGACGGTCCTCGGCGTCTACTACGCCTTCACGAACTGGGACGGTATCAGCGCGGCCCCGGTCTTCGTCGGCCTCGACAACTTCATCCAACTGTTCAAGACCCCCGAGACCATTCAGGCGCTCGGCAACACGCTGCTCATGGCGTTGGTGATCACGGTCGCCCAGAACGCCATCGGCCTTGCTCTGGCGGCAGGCGTGAACAGCCGCATCAAGTCGAGGAACGTGCTGCGGACGTTCCTGTTCGCTCCCGTGGTGATGACGCCGATCATCGTCGGCTACCTGTGGCAGTTCCTCTTCATTCCGAACGGCCCGATCGCGCGGCTGGCCGAGGTCGTCGGCATCCACAATCTCAACGTGCTCGGTGATCCGGCGACCGCGATCTGGGGCGTCATGGTCGTCGTGATCTGGCAGCACGCCGGCTACTCGATGGTGATCTTCCTGGCCGGCATGCAGGGCATCCCCGAGGAGATCAACGAGGCAGCCGCCCTCGACGGCGCCGGGGTGTGGAAGAGATTCGTGCACGTCACGTGGCCCCTGTTGCGCACGCCGCTCGTGATCAACATCACCCTGTCGCTGATCATGTCGTTCAAGCTGTTCGACCAGGTGATGGCGACGACCCAGGGCGGGCCAGGCTACTCGACGCAGACCCTGTCGACCCTGCTGTACTTCGAGGCCTTCCAGTTCAACCACTTCAGCTCGGGCATCGCGCTCGGCGTCATCGTGTTCGTTCTCACGGCCGTCATCTCTTTCGCGCAGATGCGCCTCTTCCGCGATCGGAACGCAGCATGAATCGCTACACCTGGAGAACGTTCCTCCTCGAGATCGTGATGGTCCTCGTCACGGCCGCCTTCGCCTTCCCGCTGTGGATGCTGATCTCGGTCGGCTTCCGTACGGCCCCCGAGGTCGCGCAGAACCCGATGGGCGTGCCCACCTCGTTCAACCTCGACAATTTCACCGGGGCCTGGACCGAGGGCCAGCTGGGCTCGGCGTTCATCGTGAGCATCGCCATCACGGTGACCTCCGTCGCGCTTCTCGTCATCTGCGGAGCCGCAGGCAGCTACTACTTCGCACGTTCGCGCGGAGCGGCAGGCATGAGGTGGTACGCGATCATCGCCGCGGGCATGATGGTGCCGTTCCAGATCGGGCTGCTGCCGCTGTACCGGATCATGTCGAGCATCGGGCTCACGGGGAATCCGCTGGCGATCATCCTGATCAGCGCTGGCGTCCACCTGCCGCTCACGATCATCCTCTACACCGGGTTCATCAGGCAGATCCCGGCCGAGTACGAGGAAGCGGCCCGGGTGGACGGGGCGAGCTCGTTCCAGATCTTCTGGCGCGTGCTCATCCCCTTGCTCCTGCCGGTGACCGGCACCGTCGTGATCCTCGACGGCATCGGCGTGTGGAACGAGTTCTTCACGCCGCTGCTCTACCTGGGTGGAACGGATCTGGTGACCATTCCGGTGCGCATCTACGGCTTCGTCGGAGAGTACGGCGCGGACTGGGGCAAGGTGTTCGCCGGCCTCGTGATGGCGAGCCTCCCTGTTCTGCTGCTGTTCTTCGTGTTCCAGCGCTACATGATCAAGAGCTTCGGCAGCGGATTGAAGGGCTGAGATGACGGAGCTGAGCGTGACAGGGCTGGGCGGGACGGAGCTGGCGATGACGGACGAGAACCGCGAATCGGAGGAGCACACACGATGACCAGGATCGATCGGATCGAGACGTTCCTCCGCGACCAGGTTCTGCTCGTGCGGGTGACCACCGACGACGGCCTGCAGGGATGGGGACAGACGGCTCCCTACGAGGCCGCACTGACCGAACAGGTGCTGCACACGATGGTGGCGCCGCTGTTCCTGGGGCGGGAGCCGTGGGATGTCGAGGCGCTGGTGAACCGCACGCTGCGTACGCACTACAAGTTCCTCGGCGGATTCCTGCACCGCGCCATCGGCGGCGTGGACACGGCTCTGTGGGATGCCCTCGGCAAGGCCTCCGGCCAGCCGGTGTACAGGCTCCTCGGTGGCGCGGCCCGAACGAGCGTTCCGATGTACCTGTCGAGCATGATCCGCACGACCACGCCCGAGGAGGAGGCGGCGCGGATCGCGGAACAGATCGCCGACAAGGGGTTCCGGGCCGTGAAGACTCGGGTCGGCCTCGAGATGGGGGCGGATGTCGACAAGTGGCCAGGACGAACAGAAGCGATCATCCCCGTCATGCGAGACGTGCTCGGCGACGACATCGAGCTCAGCGCCGATGCGAACGGCGGGTTCTCCATCGGCCGCGCCGTGCGCGTGGGACGGATGCTGGAGGACTACGGATACTTCCACTTCGAGGAGCCGCTGCCGTACACCGACATCGAGGGCACGGCGCATGTCACCGCCACGCTCGACATCCCGGTCTCGGGCGGTGAGCAGGATTACTCGCTTTCGCAGTTCCGGCGGATGCTCGCGATGCGGGCCGTCGACATCGTCCAGCCCGACGTGGGATACATCGGAGGTGTGTCTCGCGCTCGCAAGGTCGCGATCATGGCGGAGGCGGCCGGCATACCGTGCACGCCGCATTGCGCGAACCACTCGTTACTGCAGGTGTTCAGCCTGCACCTGGCGGTGGCAATGCCGTCGTGCAGCCAGTTCCAGGAGTGGAGTGCGGAGAAGCCGTCGTGGACGCAGGGGATCTACGCATCTCTGCTGGAGGTCGTGGATGGCGAGGTGGCGCTTCCGACGGAACCGGGCTGGGGGATCGAGATCGATCCCGAGTTCCTTCGTTCCGCGACGGTCATGACGAGTGCGTGAGCGCGAGGTTCGCGAGGTCGACCTGACGGAGTGAAGCACACAGGGTGCGGCGCTTAGAGGAGCCTTAGGGTAGGCGGTCGACTCTCGAGTGGAGCAATCTCTACGAGAGCGTCCACCGTTTCCGAGAGCCAGGAGGGCCGATGATCGCGCGCGTGTCCCTTCCGCTCCCTGTGGCATCCGGCTGGCGTGCGCTCCTCGCCGATGGCACGAGAAAGCGGTATGACCGTTCACCGTGCGAGCGGGGCACCTCCGTCAGGTGAGCATCCGCGCCAAGGTCATCGCCGCCGTCATCCTGACCGGATCGGTGGTGCTCGCGCTCGCCGGGTGTGCGCCCGGCCCCAGCGGATCCGGACCCGGGACGACCGGTGCCGGCGTCCCTTCGGCCAGCGCGTCTGCGCCGGCGGACGTGGGTCAGGCGCGGACGCCGCGCCTTCAGCACGTCGTCGTGATCATGGACGAGAACAAGCCGTCGACATCCGTGATCGGCAATCCTGACGCGCCCTATCTCAACGCCTTGGCGCAGGCCGGTGCCCGGGCGAGCCACTACTCCGCGATCACGCATCCGAGTCTTCCCAACTACCTCGCTCTCACCGCCGGATCGACGGCCGGCATCACCGCGGACTGCGCGCCGGGGCCGGGCTGCCTGGCCACCGGACACAATCTCGCCGAGGAGCTCGACCGCGGCGGACTGACCTGGAAGATGTACGCCGAGAGCATGCCGGCGCCGTGCACGGCGTCCGATGCCGGGCTGTACGTCGTGCGGCACAACCCCTTCCTCTACTTTCCGAGCGTGACGCGCGACTCTTCCTACTGCAGAGCCCACGACGTGCCGTTCGATCGGCTGAAATCCGACCTGTCGACATCCGGCGCCCTGCCCGACTTCTCGTTCGTCAGCCCGAACCTGTGCGACGACATGCACAACTGCTCGGTGGCCACCGGGGATGCCTGGCTCGCCACCAACGTGCCCAAGATCCTCGACTCACCGGCGTTCGCCGCGCAGCGCTCCCTTCTGGTCGTGACCTTCGACGAAGGGGACTCCGACAGCAATCTGGTCGCCTGTGTGTTCGCCGGCCCGGCGGCACGGCCGCACGCCGTCGTGAGCACGTCGTTCACGCACTACTCGCTTCTGAGGACCGTCGAGGATGCCTTAGGGCTGGCCCCGCTGACGGCGAACGATGCCAGGGCCGAGCCCATGACACAGCTCCTGGACCAGCCGCCGGGTTAGCCGTAGGCCGCACGGCGTCGACCTCGGCTCGTCGTCCGCCGTGCCCGATGGGTGCAAGCGCTCCTCCGCCTAGCGGCCGTCCGGACGTGTGCCGGCCTGTCCGACCGTGCATCGGCCGGTCCGAAGTGCGACCCGCGTGGTCTAGTTGCTAACGCGCATGACCTCACGTCTATTCAATTCTCGCGCGCACGCTCACTTCGGCAGGATCACGCTGCCGCTCATCTCACCGACCATCCTCTTGACGGTCATCATCACGATCGTCGGATCGCTGCAGGTCTTCGCGCAGATCGCGGTGCTCACCAAGGGTGGACCTGGCATCTCGACGACCGTGCTCGTCTACTACCTGTTCCAGCAGGCGTTCCAGTTCCACAACTTCGGCTACGGATCGACGCTGGCGATCCTGCTGTTCGTGATCGTGCTGATCGGGGCTGTTCACGCTGCCTGAGGCGCTGACGCACTACGTCGACCCGTACAGCGGACCGATGTGGAACGTGCAGCTGGCCGCGGCGACGATGACGGCGGTGCCCGTTCTGGTCGTGTTCATCATCGCCCAGCGACAGTTCGTGGAGGGGCTGGCGCAGACCGGCGTGAAGGGATGACGGAGTTCGGTCCGGCGGCGTCTCAGCCCACGAGGCGGCCGAGGTTCTCGAGCTCGTTGGCACGGCCGGCAAGCAGGCGCTCGGTCCAGATCTCGTCGTGCATCTCCTCGACCTGCATGACGATCCGGGTGCCGTCAGCCGTCGGCTCGAGGTCGACGACGGTGAGTTGCTCGTACGGCTCGTGATCGGGTACGAAGTCGATCACCGATAGATAGGCGATTCGTGTCGGCTCGCGCAGTTCCGTGAAGACCTTGCGAGATTCTGTGCTGAGAGGCAGACCGTTCTGTTCGAGGAACGCCACCTGCTCCGGCGCCTCGGCGGTCATCGTGTAGATCAGCTCACCACCTGGGCGTAGATCGAGGCGGTTCACATCGGTGCGGAACCCGTCGGGGGCCCACCATTGTGAGACGCCGTCCGGCGTGGTCCAGAGGTTCCAGACCTGGTTCGGGGCGGCGGACACGGTACGTTCGATGGTCTTCATGATGTCTCCTGACGAGCTTGTTCCTGGATCAACGGGTCTTGCCGGCGAAGTCATGATGGTCACGTTATATTCGTCTAGACGAATGTGTCAAGGATTGCGAGGAGGAGCGGCGTGGACGTGCAGCAGCTGCTTGCGGTGATCGGAGAGCCGACCCGGTTCCGCATCATCGTCCTGCTCGCGGCCGGGCCGCGCACGGTCGGCGAATTGGCAGTTGAGCTGGGAACGCTTCAGCCGCAGACGACGAAGCACGTGCAGGCGCTGGAGGCAGCGGGAGTCGTCCGGGTGCAACGGCTGGGGCGTCGCCGGCTGGCGAGGCTCGACCGTGACACGCTGCGTCGGCTCGGAGCATGGTTCGACGGGCTTGCCACGGAAACGGAGGATGACGCGGTGCTGCGCGACTACGCTGCGAGCGTCGCCGATGCCGAAGCTCGCACGGCAGGAGGAGATCCTCTGGCGGCCCAGATCGAGCTCGACCGGCGGATCCCCGCACCGCCCGACGCGGTGTGGCGGGCGTGGACCGATTCGCAGCTTGCCGCGCAATGGTGGGCACCGCGTCATTTCGACGTGGTCCGATGCTCGATCGACCCGAACCCGGCAGGTCACGTCGAACTCGTGATCCGGGAAGGCGACGGGACCGAGTATGTTTCGGCGGGCTCGGTCAGTGCAGTCGATCCGGGGAGGAGGCTGTCGTTCGAGCTCTCGCCCTTGGACCATCAGGGCCGAACCGCAGTGCGGGTCGAGTTGGACGCTCGCATCGAAGGCGAGGCCGACTCCTTCGTTCGCCTGACCATCCGTGCGAGCGGAGGGGTTGCAGGCGCGGCCCCGATGATTGCAGGACTCAGGGCCGGCTGGTCGCAACAGCTCGACAAACTGGAAGAGCTCATGTCAGGTAACCGCGGATGACAGGCGGGCTCGACAACGGACCTGGCTCGCGCATCGATTCCGGACTCCTCACCTGGCGCGCTCGAGTCCATACAGCCACGAACCTGAAGCAGCGGCACGGCGCCCCACCCCAGGCGAGATGACGGACGAGCGTCGCACCTGTACGTTTGGTTCCATGTGGTCTTGCTATGGTCCGGTAGTCGCATGAAGCCCGTCGGCGAGGACCCGATCGTGCTGGTCGACCATCTCGGCTACAACGCTCACGCGCCCAAGGCCGCCATCGTCGCTGCCGTCTCGGGGACTTCGGTGCGGTCGGCAGTCCTGCGGATGGGCGACCGTGCGCTGCCCCTGGAGGTGTGCGAACCGGAGCGCGTAGACGGATGGGGACCCGTCTTGTACTCGAGGATCGACCTGTCGCAGGTGGATGAGCCCGGCGTGCACGAGTTGCAGGTGCGGGTCGGGGACGGGACGGTGACGGCACCCGTCGTGATCGCTCCCGATCGGCTGCCCCGCGTCGCCGTCGCCGACATCACCGCGGCGTTCCGGTCCGCCCGCTCGTCGGGCGAGATCGATCGCAAGGATGCCCACGCCCGCTTCTACGGCGACGACAGCGGAGCCGAGGTGGACGCTCGCGGCGGCTGGCTCGACGCCTCCGGCGACTACAGCAAGTTCCTCAGCCACCTCACGTACACGCGGATGATGAGTCCGCAGCAGATCCCGCTCTGCGCGTGGGCCATGTTCGCTGCGCGGGACGAGCTCGCGCGGCGGCATCCGGGATTCGTGACGTCGCAACACGCGCGCCTGCGTGACGAGGGCCTTTTCGGAGCCGACTTCCTCATGCGGTTCCGGTCGCCCGACGGCTACTTCTACACGGCGATCTTCGACGCGCTCACCAAAGACCTGAACGAGCGCGTGATCACGGCTCCGCTGCAGGACAGCGTTCGCACGCAGCGGTGGCAGGCGGCGTTCCGGCACGGCGGCGGACTCGCCATCGCGGCTCTCGCGCGAGCATCCACTCAGGACGACCACGGCGAGCACGCTTCGCACGAGTATCTGGATGCGGCGCAGCAGGCCTTCGACCACCTCGAAGAGCACAACACGGAATACCTGTTCGACGGCGCGGAGTCGATCATCGACGACTACTGCGCGCTTCTCGCCGCATCGGAGCTTGTGGCCGCCGGTGGAGGCGAGCGGTTCCTCGACGCGGCGCGCGGGCGGGTCGAGCGGCTGCGCGGCCGATGGGTGCAGGGATCCGATGGCATCGGCCACCTGGTCGGCGACCGGCTCGGGCGTCCCTACTTCCATGCGGCCGAGTCGGGGCTGCCTACCATCGCGCTGGTGCGATTCGCCACGGTCGCACCCGACGATCCGCTTGCGCCGGTCGCGCGGGCGCTCGCCGTTGCGATCATGGCCGCCGTCGCCGAGCGAACCGATGCCGTGCCGAATCCGTTCGGATACCCGATCCAGCTTGTGCAGGACGAGCACTCCGACGCCCCGCGGAACGCATTCTTCTTTCCGCACGACAACGAGACGGGCTACTGGTGGCAGGGCGAGAACGCCAATCTCGGTTCGGTCGCGGTCGCCGCGAGTCTGGTCTCAGAGCTGCCGGAGTGCGGCGCCGAGCTCGGCGAACGCCTTTCGGTGCTGGCCGCCGATTGCCTCGCGTGGGTTGGTGGTCTGAACCCGTTCGACTCGTGCATGCTGCAGGGCAGAGGACGCGGCAACGTCGAGTACCTCGGCGCCTATCAGAACAGCCCCGGCGCCATCGTGAACGGCGTCACGTCGCATCCGTCTGACGAGAACGACATCGCGTTCCTGCCCGAGGAGGCCGGCGACGGCGAGGAGTGGCGCTGGGCCGAGCAGTGGATACCGCACAGCGCGTGGTTCCTGCTCGCAGTGTGCACTGCACGCTAGGCGGTCCCGTCCTGGCAGCCGGCCGGATGCCGTTCAGGCGCTGGGCTCTGGCGTCTTCACCTCGAGCAGCGGGGCCGGGTCGTCCTCGCTGAAGTCCATCACGGGCGGCCGGCGGCGGAAGCCCTTGGTCAGGACGAGCAGGATGACGAGCCCGATCGCCACCCAGACGATGCCGGTGATCAGCGCCGTGCCCGACAGGCTCGTCCACAGCCATGCGGTCATGGCGAATCCGAGGCCCGGAGCGACCGCGTACTTGAGCACGGCGGCGGTGCCGCGCTCTTTGCGGTCGATGATGAAGTGCTTGATCACCGAGAGGTTGACGAAGCTGAACGCCACAAGGGCGCCGAAGTTGATGATCGACGCGACGAAGTCCAGACCCAGGAAGACGGCGCCCAGCAGCCCGACGATCCCGACGATGATGATGCCGAGCCACGGCGTCTTGAACCTTGCGTGGACGGCTGCGAAGACGCGGCGAGGCAGCTGTCCATCCCTGCCCATCGCGTACAGGATGCGCGAGACGCTCGCCTGCGACGTGATGACGGAAGCGAAGCTGCCCGCGATGTAGGCAGCGGTGAAGAACGCGTAGAGCGCCGCTCCGCCGATCCGCGTCATGACCTCGAGAGACGCCGTGTCGGCATCCTTGAAGTGCGCGTAGTCGGGGAAGACGATGCCGGCGACGTAGGAGATTACGATGAAGATGAGGCCGCCGATGAGCGTGCAGAGCACGATGGCCCTGGGAATGGAGCGCCGCGCGTTCTTCGCCTCCTCGGACAGTGTCGAGATGGCATCGAATCCGAGGAAGGCGAGCGCGAGATAGGCGGATCCCGCCATCAGATTGCCGACCGTGGAGTTGGATCCGATGAACGGATCGAGCAGGTTCGGCGGGGAGGACTGCCCGCTCGCGTAAGCGATGCCGGTGATCACGAACACGGCGATGAACACCAGCTGTACGCCGACCAGGGCGAGATTCGCACTCGAGACGAGTGTGATGCCGATGACGTTGAGCAACGTCACGAGCACGACCGACACGACGATGAACACCCACGCGGGCACGGCGGGGAAAGCCTGGTTCAGGTAGAGCCCGATGATGAGGTAGTTCAGCAGCGGCAGCACGAGGTAGTCGAGCAGCAGAGCCCATCCGGTGAGGAAGCCGAGGTGCGGGCCGAAAGCCTTCTGCGTGTACGTGTAGGCCGAGCCGGCAGCAGGATAGGCGCGCACCATGTTGGCGTAGCTGTACGCGGTGAAGAGCATCGCCACGGTCGTGATGAAGTACGCGCCGGCGAGATGCCCTCCGGTGACCTGGGTGACGAGACCGTAGGTGGTGAAGACGGCGAGCGGCAGCATGTATGCGAGCCCGAACAGGAGGAGCGAGGGCGTGCCGAGCGAGCGCTTCAGCCGCGCAGGCGCAGTGGGCGAGGACGAAGCGGACACGACAATCTCCTTCGATCGCGGTGACACTCGGGTATGAATGCGGTCGGATGCCGCGACGCGGGCAGCCCTGGAAACCGCTTACCGCAGAATGTACACCTTTGGTCTTGAATGGTTAAGTACCAATTTCAGACCTGCCCGAAGTCGCCCTACGGCAGGATGACGCCCTTCACGAAAGACGTTTCGCGCGCGTCCATCAGCTCGTACGCCGCATCCACCTGATCGAGCGCGAAGCTGTGCGTGATCAACGGAGCGTAACTGAAGCGACGCCGCGCGACCAGGCCGAGCGCGTCATCCATCGCGCGCATCACGCGACCGCGATCGGGGCAGAAGCCGTTCACGACCGTCGCTCCCTTGTACCAGAGCTCCATGTCGAACCTGGCTGTTCCGGCGTGGTGGTAGCCGACGACGCAGAGCGTTCCGAACGGCGCCACGAGCGGTGACGCCGTCTCCAGTCCCGGCGTGACGCCTGTCGCCTCGATGACGAGGTCGACCCGGCTGTCGCCTTCGTTGCCGAGGTAGCCGGCCACCTCCTCGGGATGCAGCGCGACGGAGCAGCCGAGACCGAGCGCCCGTTGCCGCGCCGCAGGACTGGGATCGACGCCGATGACCTCACGAGGGGCTCGTGCGAGAGCGAGTTGAACGAGACCGAGACCCATGAACCCAAGGCCCACCACCGCCACCCGAGCTCCCGGAGCGGGTGCGCACCTCGCGATGGCCTCTTCGAGTGTGGCGATGGGCTCGGCGATCGCATGCTCAGGGCGGATGCCGTGTGGCACGGGGAGGAGAACGCGCTCCTCGGTGACCACGTGGGTCGCGAAACCCGGGCCGCCCAGCCCCGTCACGAGGTCGCCCTCGCGCCAGCGGGAGTCGGCGGACCCGGCGGCGACCACCTTGCCGACGACCTCGTGCCCGAGTTCGGTCGGCCGGCCGTCGCCCGGTCCCTTGCGCCAGACGTCGAGATCCGAGGTGCACACGCCGCAGGCGACCACCTCGAGCAGAACCTGTCCCGGTTCGGGCCGCGGCGTCGGGACCTCCTCGACCCTGGACGTGCGCGGAGCGATGAGCCGGCTGATCTTCATTCTCGTCCTCTCTGGCAGCGGGATGCTCGCCAGTGTACCGAGTGGTCGATAGTGGTCATGTGTGGAATATCGGCCGGAAAACCGATACGAGAGCACAGAGGGTGGGGTTGAACGCTTCTCGGCGGGTGGAAAGGTGGACGAATCGGGCAGATCGCCCTTGCTCGCGGAACCTATTCGTCTTACGCTGGCTCAAAGTGGTATAGCTTTGGGATAGGTACTTCGAGGGAGAAACGGATGCGGACGAGACGCACGGCGGCGATCATCGCCGCGGGCAGTCAAGCCCGAGTGCATGCCGCCGCCTACTCTCGTCTCGCCGACCTCGTGGCCGTCGCCGATCCTGTGGAATCGGCACGCGAGGGGCTCGCCGCGGACTTCGGCATCCCGCGCACGTACGGTGACTTCGAAGCGATGCTCGAGACCGAGCATCCGCAGATCGTCTCGGTCTGCACGCCTCCTGCGTTGCACAAGCCGGCCGTGCTCGCAGCCCTCGCCGCGGGAACGAAGGCGGTGCACTGCGAGAAGCCGGTCGCGCTGTCCTACGGCGACGTGCTGGACGTCGTCGAGGCGGCGGAACGCGCTGGCGCGCAGCTCACCTTCAATCTGCAGCGCCGATTCGATCCCGTGCAGCGCTACGCCAGGCAGGCCATCCGCTCCGGTGCGATCGGCGACGTGCTCTCCTTCGAGGCGCACTGTCCCAATCTCCTCGACTGGGGCAGCCACATCGTCGATCTGCTGCTGTTCCATCGCGACGACCAGGCGCCGATCGACGTGCTCGGCCAGGTGGACGTGAGCGTCAACCGCTACGTGTACGGCGCCATGATGGAGACGGCGTCGCTCACCTCCGTCACCTGGCCCGACGGCGTGCACGCGACGGTGACGACGGGCCGCGACTCGAGGTCGCCCGCGCTGCATCCCGCCGTGCCGCTCGGGGTCATCGTCGAGGGAACGCGCGGACGCATCACCGTCACCGGCGACGGCTGCCAGGTGCAGCGCTTCGGCGGGTCGGCGGAACGCTACGAGGCGCCGACGAACCGAGACAGCAGCACCTGGGACCACGGCATCGATCCGGCCATCTTCGATGCGACGTCGGATGCCGTCGCCGACGCGCTCGACGCGCTCGAGACCGGGCGCGAACCGGTCTGCTCGGCACGGCACGCAGCCGCGGGGGCGGAGCTCATCTTCGCCACGTACCAGAGCAGCGCAGCTCGAGCACGCGTGATTCTTCCGCTCGATCGCGCGGCGACGACCATCCCCGAGGGCGTCGCCCTCGGCTACTGGAGTCCGATCGGAGAGACCATCTCCACGTATTGACCCGTCCGTCCACTACCCGGAACAACCCCATGCCCCCCACTTCAGCCTCCGTCGCTCCCGCTGCCGCGACACGTCGAACGCGCAAGCGCGCCCTTGTCGTGATCGCCGGCGACGACGTGTACGAAGACCTCTTCACCGCCAGTTGCGAACTGCAGGATCTGCTCGTCGCGCGCGGCCTGGTCGCACGCGTGCGGATCGGGATCGCAGCGCTCGAGGAGGCGTCGTGCGACGACCTCATCGTGCTGTACACGGCCGGCGTGGTGATCGACGGGGCTCCGCTGCGAGCGCTGCGAGCCGCCGTCGAGTCGGGGGCTGGACTCGTCTCTGTCCACTCGAGCGTGCTGCCGCAGAACGACTCGTTCGACCGTCTCGCGGGAGTCGTGTTCCGCTCGCACGGCCCGCTTCCGCACAGCGGTGACGTGCGGCTCCGTGTCGATCACGCGCATCCGCTCGCCCCGGCCGTCGCCGATGTGGACGGCGCCGTGGTCGGTCACGAGCACTACCGCACTGCGACGCTCCCCGGAGTGCGGGCTCTCGTGTGGCGGGATGCGCCGTACGGCCCCGAACCGCTCATGACGACGAACCGGGTGGGTCGTGGCAGTGCGTGCTGGGTGCAGTTCGGACACGACATGGCCGCCTGGGGAAACCCCGCCGTGCGAAAGCTCATCGACGCGGCCGTGAGCTGGGCGGCCGATCTGCCGCAGGCCAGAGAGAACGAGGACTGACCGAGACATGAGGGTGCTGCTCCGACGAGGGTTCTTCTATCTGGTCACCGCATGGGCGGCGATCAGCCTGAACTTCCTCCTTCCCCGCATCATGCCGGGCGATCCGGCCGACGCGCTGATCGAGAAGTTCCACGGCAAGCTGACGCCGGCGGCGGTGAAGGCGCTCCGGGTGCTGTTCGGCCAGAGCCACGCGAGCCTGTGGCAGCAGTACGTGGACTACTGGCACAACGTGTTCACGGGCAACTTCGGCATCTCGTATGCGTACTACCCGACGAGCGTGTCCGATGTGCTCGGCCAGAGCATCGGCTGGACGCTCGTGCTCATCTCGGTCTGCACGGTGCTCGGCTTCCTGATCGGCACGGGTCTCGGCATGATCGTCGGCTGGAAGCGCGGCAGCTGGCTCGACTCGCTCATTCCGATCACGACGCTGCTGTCGTCCATCCCGTACTTCTGGTTCGCCATCTGCGTCGTGCTGCTGTTCGCCATCGTGCTGCACTGGTTCCCGCTGTCCGGCGGCTACTCGGTGACGGAGACCATCGGCCTGAACTGGGGCTTCATCTCGTCGGCCACCTACTACGCCGTGCTCCCCGCACTCACCATCGTGGTCGCCTCGATCGGCGGATGGCTGATCGGCATGCGCAACATGATGGTCACCACGCTGAGCGAGGACTACGTCAAGCTCGCGGAGGCGAAGGGCCTGCCCAAGCGCCGCATCATGTTCACGTACGCGGCCCGCAACGCGATGCTGCCGTCGTTCTCCAGCTTCGCCATGTCGCTCGGCTTCGTCGTCGGCGGGTCGATCGTCACCGAGGTGGTGTTCAACTACCCGGGCATCGGAACCGTGCTGTTCAAGGCGGCGCAGGCCCAGGACTACCCGTTGATGCAAGGCATCTTCCTCGTCATCACCGTGACCGTGCTCGTGGCGAACATGCTCGCCGACCTCGCGTACGTGTTCCTCGACCCGCGAACCAGGGAGGGTTGACCGTGGCCATCTCCGCCGCCACCGCTCAAGAGGCAGAATCCACCGACACGACGGGCTCGTCCAGGTTCGGATGGCTGCGCGCCTTCCGTCGCCCCATGACGCTCACAGGCGTCGTCATCGTCGGCGTCTTCTGCGTGCTCGCCATCATCGGACCGTGGATCGCGCCGTACGACCCGTCCGGCGTGAGCAAGGCGACGCTCCAGCCGCCCAGCCCGGAGCACTGGCTCGGCACCACGCAGACCGGGCAGGACATCCTCTCGCAGATGCTCTACGGCACCCAGGTGTCGATGCTCGTCGGCGTGCTGGCCGCCGTCGTCGCCACCCTGCTGTCCGTCGTCGTGGGACTGGCCGCCGGATACCTGGGCGGCGTGTCGGACGAGATCCTTTCGCTGCTGGCCAACGTGTTCCTTGTGATCCCGGCGCTGCCGCTGACGGTGATCCTCGCCGCCTACCTGCCCAAGACGGGGTCGTTCGGCATCATCCTCGTCATCTCGATCACCGGATGGGCGTGGGGAGCGAGAGTGCTGCGGGCGCAGACGCTCTCGCTGCGCAAACGCGATTTCGTTGAGGCCGCGCGCGCGACGGGGGAGCGCACGACCAGCATCATCTTCCGCGACATCTTCCCGAATCAGGTCGCCGTCATCGCCGCGTCGTTCCTCGGAACCGTCACGGGCGCCATCCTCACCCAGGCCAGCCTGGCGTTCCTCGGCCTCACCAACGTCACGGAGTGGTCGTGGGGAACCATCCTGTACTGGGCGCAGGTGTCGAGCGCGCTGCTGACGAACTCGTGGTGGTGGTTCGTGCCCGCCGGCGCTGCCATCGCGCTTCTGGGAACCGGACTCTCGCTCGTCAACTTCGGCATCGACGAGTTCATCAACCCGCGCCTGCGTCAGGCGGGCATCGGCACGAAGAAGGCGCAGCGCGCACAGGCGAAGGCCGCGCGCGCCAAGGCGCCGCGGAGGAGGAGGAGCGAGGCGCGCTCCTCGCAGGGGCGCACGCGCACGAGCGACGTCATCCTGCAGATCAACGATCTCGAGGTGGACTACGTCGGCGAGGGATCGATCACCAAGGCCGTCAACGGCGTCTCGCTCACGTTGCGCCGCGGCGAGGTGCTGGGGATCGCGGGCGAGTCGGGATCAGGCAAGTCGACGCTGGCCCACGCGATCACCAGGCTGCACAAACCGCCCGCTCAGATCAGTGCAGGCGAACTGCTCTACCAGCGCGACGACGGCACCACCATCGACATCCTCGCCATGGACGAGGACGAGCTGCGGCGGTTCCGCTGGGAAGAGCTCGCGATCGTGTTCCAGTCCGCGATGCACGCGCTGAATCCCATCCTGAGGATCGGCACGCAGATCGACGACGCCATCAAGGCCCACCGGCCCGCCATGTCGGCAGGGGAGCGCGCGGCCAGAGTGCTCGAGCTGCTCGATCTCGTCGGCATCCAGACGGACCGGGTCGACGCCTACCCGCACGAGCTGTCGGGAGGCATGCGGCAGCGCGCCATGATCGCCGTCGGGCTCGCGCTCGACCCCGAGATCATCGTGATGGACGAGCCGACGACGGCGCTCGACGTGGTGATCCAGCGTCAGGTCGTGGAGAAGATCATCGAGCTCAAAGACCGACTTGGCTTCTCGGTCATCTTCATCACGCACGACCTGTCGCTGCTGATCGAGATGTCGGACACGATCGCCGTGATGTACGCCGGCCGTGTCGTCGAGCTGGCCGACGCGAAGGAGTTCTACCGCAACCCGCGGCATCCGTACAGCGGGGGGCTCCTCGGTTCGTTCCCCACGCTGTCCGGCCCGAAGCGGGAGCTCGAGGGCATCCCGGGCGCGCCACCCGACCTGCGTCGACTGCCCAGCGGATGCGCGTTCAATCCGCGCTGCCCGCTCGCGTTCGACCGATGCACGGCCGTCGTCCCTCCGCTCTTCGCGCTCGCCGGCGAGGCCGAATGGCAGCAGGCGCAGGCGGCGTGCCTGCTCTACGAAGGCGATGGATCCGCGCCGGACCGCGTGCCGTCGGACGAGGGAGCGCCACGAGAAGATCACCGGCTGGTCGAGGAGGCACGATGACCACGACCGAGACCGGCATGGTGCGCAACGAGACCGCGCCAGGCGTCGCGGTGCTCGAGGCACGCCACGTGACCAAGGAGTTCCCCGTTCGCGGCAACCCGTTCGGACGCGGCAAGGGTCGCGTCGTGCATGCCGTCGACGATGTGTCGCTCGTGCTGTACGCGGGCCGGATCACGGCGCTCGTCGGCGAGTCCGGATCGGGAAAGTCCACGTTCGCGAGACTTCTCGCCGCGCTGCATCCGCTCACCCGCGGCGAGATCCTGTTCAAGGGCGAGAAGGTCGACGCCAGGGGCGGGAGACGGTTCCGCGAGCACGTCAGCCGCGTTCAGCTGATCCTCCAGGACCCGTTCGGGTCGTTCAACCCGGTGGCGACGATCGCGCGCACCCTGATGCGCGCCGTGAGAATCCACCACAGGACAGCGTCGCCGGCGCGTCGCAAGGCCATCATCGACGACCTGCTCGCGCAGGTGAGCCTGCGTCCTGCCGCGCAGTTCACGCAGAAGTATCCGCATGAGCTCTCCGGCGGCCAGCTGCAGCGCATCTCGATCGCCAGGGCGCTCGCCGCCGACCCGGCGGTGTTCCTCGCGGACGAGCCGGTGTCGAGCCTCGACGTGTCGATCCGCCTCGGCGTGCTCAACCTGCTCCGCAAGTTGACCGAGGAGCGCGGCGTCGCCCTGCTCTACGTGACCCACGACATCGCATCCGCCAGGTACTTCGCCGAGGACACCGCCGTCATGTACGCGGGACAGCTGGTCGAGCACGGCAGCTCGGAGCAGGTCACGCAGAACGCCGCGCATCCCTACACGCAGCTCCTGATCTCGTCGGCACCCGACCCCTCGCGCGCCGACGAGAACCGGGTGCCCGACATCGGCCAACCGCCGAGCCTGATCAACCCGCCGAGCGGATGCCGGTTCCACCCACGTTGCCCCTTCGCGATGGAGCGCTGTGCCGAGGAGGCGCCGCCCAGATTCGCCGTCGACGACGGGCAGTGGGCGAGGTGCTGGCTCTATGCAGACGACGACGAAGCCGCGGCAGGCAGAGCGCAGAACGCTCGGCTGCACGGCACAGGGGCGATCCGCCGGGCGGGACGACCCGTGCCCGACGGAGAGCTCTGAACACATGCAACTGAACTCACGCAACTGAACTCATCAAGCATGACCTTCCGCAAGACACGACAAGGAGCACACAGATGCACAACGGCAGGATTCCGCGCTGGCGGAAACTGATCAGCGTCGCCGTCGCCGGTGCGATGATCACGGGTCTCGCCGCCTGTTCCAGCGGCAGTAACGCCTCTGGCGACGGCCTGATCCTCAACGTCGCAAGCCAGTCCGACTCGCTGACGCAGGCTTTCAACCCCTATCTTCCGAACACGGCAGAGGGCGCCACCTTCACGAGCCAGGGCTCCGGCGGATTCATCTACGAGCCGCTCGTACAGATCAACAACGTCAAGATCGGCGACGACATCCCCTGGCTGGCCAAGAGCTGGAAGTGGTCGAACGGCAACAAGACGCTGACGCTCGACCTGCAGCACGGCGTGAAGTGGACGGACGGCAAGCCGTTCAGCGCGGACGACGTCGTCTTCACCTACGACATGCTCAAGAAGTTCCCGGCGCTCAACGTCGGCGGCATCACGTTCGACACCATCAAGGCCGACGGCCCGAACACCGTGGTCATGACGTTCACGACGCCGTCGGAGATCAACTTCACGTCGATCGTGTCCGCTGCCATCGTCTCCAAGCACATCTGGGGCCAGGTCAAGGATCCGACGAAGTACGCGGACAAGAAGCCCGTCGGCACGGGCCCGTTCGAACTGAGCACGTTCTCGCCGCAGAGCTTCGTGCTGAAGGCCAACAAGGATTACTGGCAGGGTGCGCCGACGATCGGCGGACTGCGGTTCATTCCCTACAAGGACAACCAGGGGCAGACCAACGCGCTGGTGCAGGGTCAGGCCGACTGGGGCGGCACGTACATCGCCGACGCTGAGAAGACCTACACCTCCAAGAGCCCGAACAACCATTACTGGGCACCTGTCGTGGGCCAGGACGGACTCATCCCGAACCTCGAGAAGTGGCCGCTCAGCGACATCGCGGTGCGCAGGGCGATCAGCCTGGGTGTTGATCGCAAGCAGGTGGGCGCAGCCACTGATTCGCCGCCTGCCACGAACCAGACGGGTCTGCCGATGCCGGCATTCGCGCCCGAGGTCGCGCCGCAGTACAAGAACCTCGACTTCAAGTACGACAAGGCGGCGGCCGAGAAGCAGCTGACCGACGCCGGTTACACGAAGGGAAGCGACGGGTACTACCAGAAGGACGGCAAGCGAGTGGAGTTCTCGGTGAGCTTCCCCGCGTCGTACACCGACATCGCGGCCCGCGCGCAGGTGCTCGTCTCGCAGCTCAAGGACATCGGCATCAAGCTCGACATCGACACGACGAGCGTCAACGACATCAACAAGATCACCGGTACCGGCCAGTTCGAGTCGACGATCGGCTACCCGGTCGGTCCCGCCCCTCGGGCGTTCAACATCTATCAGGCCATGATGGATCCGAACCAGTACTACCCGATCGGCACCATGACGCCCACGTTCGAGAACATCGAGCGGTTCAACGATCCGACGGCGAAGAAGCTGTTCAACGAGTACCCGCTGGCGACGACGGATGCCGAGCGCAGCAAGATCCTCGCGCAGCTCGAGGGCATCTGGATCGACCAGCTGCCGATGATCGTGATGTTCTACTGGGGCAACTACGGCGACTGGAGCACGGCGAAGGTGACCGGCTTCCCGTCGCAGTCCAACCCCTACTTCGCGCCATACCCCAACCCGGTTGTCGCGATGCATCTCAAGCCCGTCTCGAAATGACGGATGCCGCGTGGGCGGGGCGACCCGCCCGCGCGGTCCACAGACTCCCTTGCCACCGACTGAGCGAATGAAGATGATCGAGAATCCACGCGCCCTCGTCGTCGTGAACGGCGACGACATCCACCACGACCTGCTCTCGGCGGCGGTGGTGATGCAGCAGCTGGGGCTTGAGGCGGGACTCGTCACCCGCAAGGGGATGGGGACGAACCGGTTCATCGATCCGCGCCCGGAGACGGCGGATGCCGACACCTACCTCTTCTATACGGCCGGCGGGACGTTCAGCACCTCGCAGCAGGAGGCTCTTGCTGCCGCCGTTGCCGCGGGGAAGGGACTCGTCGGCGTGCACGGCGCGAACATCCTCGGGTGGCAGGGCGACGGACTGGATCCCGCCGATCGTCCGCTGTTCGAGCTGCTCGGCAACCGTTATCTCTCGCACGGACCCGGGCATCACGAGGGAAGGCACACCATCGAGATCGTGGCCGACCATCCGGTGACGGCCGGCCTGAGCGACTTCGAGCTGTTCGACGAGTACTACGAGTTCGAGCTCGCGGCCGACGACGTGATGGTGCTCGCGCAGCGCCACCGAGCAGACGGCGAGGTGATCCCCGTCGCCTATGCCAAAGACCATGGTGCCGGGCGCGTGGTCTACATCGCGCTCGGTCACGACATGCGCGCGTGGGGCGAGCCGTCGTTCCGCGCACTGGTGCGCCAGGCTCTGCAGTGGACCGCGAAGGTCGACGCATGAGCGCCCCCATCGCCGTGATGGCGTACACGGTGCTCGCGCAGGCCCTGGACGACCTCGAGGGCACGTTCGCCAGGGTCGCCGAGCTGGGCTACCTCGGTGTGGAGACGTACGGCGTCGTCGAGCACTACGGTCCCGCGCGGGTACGCAGCGCGCTCGATTCCGCCGGTCTTCGACTGACCAGCGCGCACACGCCGTTCCCTGCGGGAACCGACGCCCGGCGCATCTTGGATGTCAACGCCGAGCTCGGAGCGTCCACGCTGGTGTGGAGCATGGAACGCGAGGAGTTCGACTCGGCCGACGACATCGCCAGGGGTGTGCAGCGGGTCAACGACGCGGCGGAGGCCGCGGCAGCGCTCGGCATGCGGATCGGCTACCACAACCACTTCGCCGAGTTCGCGAACCGGATCGACGGCCGAACGGCGTACGACGTGCTGCTCGACCTGCTCGACCCGAGGGTCGTGCTCGAGATCGACGCGTACTGGGCGCGGATGGGCGGGGCAGACGTGCCCAGGCTGCTGACGGAACGGGGATCGCGGGCGCGTCTCATCCACATCAAGGACGGGCCCGCCGTGAGCTATGAAGACGACGTCATGGTGCCGATCGGAGAGGGATCCGTCGACTGGACGGATGCGTTGAGTGCGCCATCCGGCCTGGAGTGGCACATCGTCGAGCTCGAACGGCTCCACGTCGACACGTTCGAGGCGCTGCGCCGCAGCTACGATCACCTGGTCGGCTCGGGGCTGTCGACCGGTGCTCGAGCGGTCGAGGGGTCGCGATGACGGCTCGACTGCTCTTCCTGGGCGGCGCCGGCATGATCGGCTCCGCCGTCGTGCACGCCGCCGTCGCTCGTGGCGACGAGGTCACGATCGTGACGAGGGGGGAGCCGAAGCGGTCTCTGCCCGAGCGGGTGCGGCACCTTCGCGCGGACGTGGGCGATGCCGGAGCGCTGCGTGCGGCCCTGGGCGGAGACGAGTTCGACTCCGTCGTGAACTGGGTGGCGTTCGAGCCGCGCGACCTCGCCGGCCACCGCGACCTGTTCATCGACACCGCCGGTCAGTATGTGCTGATCAGCACGTGCTCGGTCTACGCACGCCCGGTTCCGCAGCTTCCGATCACGGAATCCTCGCCGCGCAGACAGAACGACTTCGGATATCCGCGGGGCAAGATCGCCTGCGAGGACGAGATGGAGCGGGCATACCGTTCTGGCCTGCCGGTCACGATCGCGCGGCCGTTCCACACGTACGACGAGACGACCCTGCCCATCCTCACCGGCGCGACGGCGATCGAGCGGATGCGCGCTGGCCGGCCCGTCGTCGTGCACGGCGACGGCACGTCGCTGTGGACGCTGATGCACTCCTCTGACTTCGCCCGCGCGTTCCTGCCGCTGCTCGGCAATCAGCATGCCGTCGGTGAGAGCGTGAACGTGGTGAGCGGCGACATCCTCACCTGGGATCAGATCCACCTGGCGCTGGCCGCTGCGGCAGGCGTGCGGCGACCGCGATTCGTGCACCGATCGAGCGAGACCGTCGGTCGCCATGTTCCCGGCCTGGGCGACGTGCTGGAGCACGATTTCCGGCATTCCATGCTGTTCGACACGTCGAAGCTGAAGCGGCTGGCTCCGGGCTTCGCCCCGGCCATCTCGTTCTCCGAGGGCGCGCGACAGATTCTGCGCCACTACGACGCCTCCGGCCCGCACTCGGTGGATCCGGAGCTGGATGCCGCGTTCGAGGCGATGATCGCTGAGGCGTGAGTGGCCGCTTTCCGGTCAGGATGGCGCGCCGATTCGGCCGCGCATCGTTCCGGGGTCCCGGCGAGCGCTGGTCTAGGTGGTAAGAAATAGGCATGTCATCGGTAGACACGAGGTTCGCGCTGTGACGGATACGAGCGAGGCAGTGCCCGCGATCAGACCGGACTACCCGGAGCCGTTGTGGATCCAGGCGGTCAACCTCATCCTCGACGAGATCAACAGCGGCGTGCTCAAGCCGGGAATGCGGCTTCCCCCGGAGCGCGAGCTCTGTGCGCAGCTCAACATCTCGCGCGTCACGCTGCGGAAGGCGCTTGGCAAGCTGGTCGAGGACGGCATCCTCAGCGCCTCGCACGGCAGGGGCTGGTACGTCGCTCAGGCGCCGACGAACAAGGAGTGGCCGAACAGCCTGGAGTCGTTCAGCGAGACGGCGGCGCGCATGGGCCTCGTTCCGTCGTCGACGGTGCTGCGCGCCGAGTCGAAGCCGGCGAGCCTCGACGAGGCAGAGGAGCTCTCCATCGCGCCCGGTACGCCGCTGTTCCATCTCGAGCGCATCCGCCGGCTCAACGACGTGCCCATCGCGCTCGACGTCACTCGCCTGCCGCTGAGCGTCGCCCCTGACGTGGTGAACGCCGACTTCGCCGTCGACTCGCTCTACGAGAAGCTCGGCGCGGCGGGCGTCGAACCGCTGCGAGCCGACGCCACGATCGAAGCGAAGGGTGCTGACGCCTCGCTCGCCGCCGAGCTGGACGTCGAAGTGGGAGCGCCGGTTCTCGTGATGAGGCAGATGGTCGTCAACTCGCTGGAGCGCCCGATCTTCGTGTCGACCATCACCTACGCAGGCGACCGCTACCGGCTGCGCACCTACTTCGCGCGTTCTCCGCGCTGACGCCGCTGCCGGCACTGCCTTGCAGACCGCGGCTGTTGGCGATCGCCGCCGGCGATCGGTCTTGACGATCGCTGCTGACGACGGATGCCGCCGACGGGGATCGTGAGGTAGCCGCGGTTCAGACGGCGACGGCGTCGAGAAGTGCGGCCAGCGCGGCGTCGTCGTCCCAGGCGCGTGCCCAGTGACACTCCGGCGACCATGTTGCCAGGTCCGGGTCGGCGTCGCCGATGACGACTTCGGGATGCGCCAGGTATCGCGTGGGGTCGATGACGAACGGCGGGGACTTCGGATCCGGAGCAGCCCGCACGAGCAGTTGCGTGTAAGGGTGAATCGGGTTGACGATCACATCGTCGCTGAGCCCGCGCTCCACGACGCGTCCGGTGCGCATGACCACGATCTGCGTGGAGAAATGCCTCGCCGTCGCGAGGTCGTGCGTGATGTAGAGCACGGCGAGATTGCGGTCGCGCTTCAGGTCGTCGATGAGCTGGAGGATCTCCAGCCGGATCGACACATCGAGCATCGACACCGGCTCGTCGGCGATGAGCACCTCGGGCCGGGGCGCGAGAGCCCTCGCGATCGCGACGCGCTGGCGCTGCCCGCCGGAGAGCTCGTGCGGATATTTGTCGAGGAATCCAGACGCGAGGTTGACCGTCTCCATGAGGCGCACCAGTTCGCGCTGCTCCTCCGATCCTGTTCGCACGATGCCGTGGATGCGCAGCGGCCGCGCGAGCTGGTGCCGGATCGGCAGCGCCGGGTTGAGCGAGGAGAACGGATCCTGGAAGACCATCTGCACGCGAGAGCGGTAGTCCTTGCTGGCGTGCCTGCCCGGCCGCGGCTCTGCGCCGTCCAGCAGGATCGTTCCCGAGCTGGGCTCCGTCAGGCGGATCAGCATCTTGGCCATGGTCGACTTTCCGCTGCCGCTCTCGCCGACGAGCGCCACGGTCTCGCCCGGCTTCACGATGAGCGAGACGTTGTCGACCGCGAGCAGCCGCGACGTGCGAAGACCGGTGCCGCGCACGCGATATTCCTTGCTGAGGCCGACTGCTTCGAGTGTGGTCATGGCGTCGTGACTCCCTTCGAGGCGACGTATCGCGTTCCCGTCACCGGCGCGTCGCCGCGCAGGCTCGGGAACGACCGGAGCAGATGCTGGGTGTAGTCGTGCCGGGGATCGTTGAGCAGCCGGTCGGGCACACCCTCCTCCACGAGTCGTCCCTCGAGCATGACGCCGACCCGGTCGCTGATCTCCAGCAGAAGGCCGAGGTCGTGCGTGATGAACAGCACGGCGAACCCGAACTCGCGGCGCAGCCGGTTGATCTCCTCGATGATGCTGCGCTGTACCACCACGTCGAGCGCCGTGGTGGGCTCGTCCATCACGATCAGCCGAGGCCGCAGGGCGAGCGCCATCGCAATCATGACGCGTTGCCGCATGCCTCCGGAGAGCTCGTGCGGATAGCTGGTGAGCCGTCTCTCGTCGATGCCCACCGTGTGCAGCAGCTCAGCGGCGCGAGCCGTGCGCTGCCTCCTGTTCAGCTTGGTGCGGTGGTCGATGAAGATGTCGGCGATCTGAGACCGCACCGTGTGCACAGGGTTGAGCGCGTTCATGGCGCCCTGGAAGACCATCGAGATCTCGCTCCAGCGGAACGCTCTGAGCTCGGCGCCGTCAAGGTCGAGCACGTCGGTGCTGATTCCATCGGTGCCGCGCCACAGGATCGAACCTCCCGTGATGGCGGCAGGCGGCTGCAGCAGACGCGTGATCGCGTAGGCGAGCGTGGACTTGCCGCATCCGCTCTCTCCTGCCAGTCCGAAGATCTCGCCGGGCATGATGTGCAGCGAGACGGACCTGACCGCCTGGACCGGCGTCTCTGTCTGGTATTCGACGGTCAGGTCATGGATGCTCAGCAGCGGTTCCGTCATCGTGTCGCCTCCCGTGTCGCGTTGCGCTTCGCACGCTTCACCACGGCGAGAGTGCGAAGCCGCGGGTTGATGCGCTCATCGATGCTGAAGTTGATGAGCCCGAGCGCTGCGCCGAGCACGGCGATGCAGAGTCCGGGCGGCACGAACCACCACCACGCTCCCAGCGTGATGGCCTGCGCGTTCTGGGCGAAGAACAGGATGCTGCCCCACGACTTGCCCCCTGGGGCGCCGAGCCCCAGGAACGAGAGTCCCGCCTCGGCGAGAATGGCGCCGAGCGCACCGAACACGAACTGCGAGGCGATGATGGGCATGAGGTTCGGCAGGATCTCCCGAAGCATGATGCGCCACGTGGACTCGCTGGCCACTCGCGCCGCGTCGACGTAGTCGCGGGAGCGCACCGACAGAGTCTGTGCTCTGAGCACGCGAGCCGCCCCTGCCCAACTCACGATCGCGATGACGATCGCGATGACGACGATGCTTCGGGACTGCACGTAGTCCGTCACGATGATGAGCAGCGGAAGCCCGGGGATCACCAGGAACACGTTGCTGATGAGCGACGACGCCTCGTCCCATTTGCCGCCGAGGAACCCACCGCCCACGCCGAAGAGCATGGACAGGATGACGGTGATCGCGCCCGCGATGAAACCGATCGCGACGGAGCCGGTCGTTCCTGCGACCACCTGGGTCAGCACATCCTGGCCGATGTTGGTGGTGCCGAACCAATGCGCCGGCGACGGCGGTTCGAGTCCGATCGGGCTGGTCTGGTTGGGGTTCGGCGCCACGAACGGCCCGATGGCGGCGATGACGACGAAGAACGCGCAGATGGCCAGGCCGGTCCACAGCTTCCAGGAGGCGTTGCGAAGGACCGCCCAGCGCGGTCGCCTGCCGGTGTCCGCGGTCTCGGCCTCGACGAGGTCGGGGACGACGAGGTCTTGCTCGGAAAAGGTCATGGGATCTCCTAGCCGGCGATGCGGGTGCGCGGATCGATCACGCCGTAGATGACGTCGGCGACGAAGTTCGCGCCGAGGACAGCGAGGGTGATGATGAGGAACAGCGCCTGCATGAGCGGATAGTCGTCGTTCTCTACGGCCTGGATGAGCGTGTATCCCACGCCCGGGTAGGAGAAGACGCTCTCAGTGACGACCGATCCGTTGACGATGAATCCGAGCGAGATCGCGAATCCGGTGATGCTGGGCAGCAGCGCGTTGCGCATCGCATACGAGCCGAACACGCGTCCAGGGCGCAGGCCCTTCGCGCGAGCGGTGACGACATAGTCCTCTGCCATCGTCGACACCATCATGTTGCGGGCGGCGAGCACCTGCGAGGTCACGGACGCCAGCACGATCGTGAACGCCGGCAGCAGGCCGTAGTAGACCACTGAACCGATGAAGTCGAGGTTGAAGCCGGGCATGATCGTGTTGTCGTAGCCTCCGGTCACCGGGAACCACTGCAGGTTCACTCCGAAGATGTAGACCAGGATCAAGGCGAGCCAGAAGTACGGGATCGCGGACAGGAACGTGGAGATCGGAACGAACGAGTCGAGCCAGGTGCCGCGGCGCCAGCCGATGTACGACCCGAAGAGCAATCCGATCACGTAGCTGATGACCGTCGCCAGGCCGACGAGGCCCAGCGTCCACGGCAGGGCCTGACCGATCACGTCGACGACGGGTGTCGGGTAGTACGTGACGGAGAGGCCGAAGTTGCCCGTGAAGATCTCCTGCAGGTAGTGCCAGTACTGCACGACGATGGAGTCGTGCGTCTGCCCGAACTGCAGTTCGAGGGCGTGTCGCGCCTCGGGAGGCAACGGGGCGAGCCGCTGCGTCTTCGCGATGATGACCTGAACCGGGTTCCCCTTCACCATGCGGGGAAGGAAGAAGTTGAGAGTGATCGCGATCCATCCGGCCAGCAGATAGAAGACGATCTTTCTCAGGTAATAGCGCATCTCGTGGTCCTCGGTGGGGACGGAGGGTGCCGGCGGGACGCGCGCTCCAAGGGCGGCCCGCCGGGGCATCCGTCAGGAACGGGGCTTCAGCTTCTTGGCCACCCAGCCGACGTTCTGAGCGATCCAGTTCGAGGGGTTCGCCCACAGGTCGTCGGTCGTCGGCCAGCCGGTGAAGTGCTGATCGCGATACGTGGTGACCGCGCCGTTCTGCGACAGCAGGATGTACGGCTGGTTCTGCGCGAAGTACGTGCCGAGCTGCTGGTACGCCGACGCGACGGTGGCCTGATCGTCGGTGGACGCAGCTGTGTTCAGCAGCTTCTGCACCGTCGGGTCGGAGAACCGCGCGTAGTCCGCTGACGCCGTCTTGCCGATCGGAGCGCTGAGGTCGGAGTTCAGCGCCGTGTTGAACTGCTGGAACGGCGTCGGACCGGTCGCGATGCGGTCGTCAAGCACGTCGAAGTCACCGGTCGCCTGAGCGGTCGAGTACGCCCCCAGCGACATCTGCTTGGACGTCGCCTTGATGCCCAGCTTCGCAAAGTCCTCGACGAGCAGTTGGTTGGCGGTGATGGTGTCGGTGTATCCCGTGACGGTGGCGATGTCGAAGGTGATCGGCTTGCCGTCCTTGCCCAGCAGCTCGCCCGAGGAGTCCGTCTGGTAGCCGGCGTCCGCGAGAAGCTTCTTCGCCTCTGTCACGTCCTCGGTCATCGTCTTGCCCTTGTACTGCGGCGCCGTGTACTGGGCGTCGCGCGGCTGCAGCAGGCTCGTCGGGTTGGCCGGAGTGTCTGTGCCGCCGAAGGCCTGCTTGATGATCGCGTCGCGGTCGATCGCCAGGCTGATCGCCTTGCGGAACTCCACGTCGTTGAAGGGCGCCTTCGTGAGGTTCATGATGAGCACCTTCACGTCGGCCGGGATCACTGTGTCCTTGTTGTACTTCGGGTCCTTGTCGAGGAACGACTTCTTCACGTCTTCGAGCGCGATGCCCGCCCAGTCCACCTGACCCGCGTTGAGAGCGTTCAGGCCGCCGGTGTTGCCGTTCTCGGCGACGAACCGCAGGCCGGGCACCGAGGGCTCGCCCTTGACGTAGTAGTCCGGATTCTTCACGACGGTGAACGACTGGCTGGAGTACGTGCCGAACTTGAACGCTCCGGTGCCGACGGGTTTCGTGTTGAGGTACTTCGCCGGGTCTTTGACCGACTTCCAGAGGTGCTCAGGCACGATGAACGTCTCGCCGAGCAACGGGAACTCGTTGGTGTAGTCCGGCTGGGTGAGCGAGATCCTCACGTGCGTGGCATCCGTCGCCTTCGCTCCCGCGAGCTTCAGACCGTACGTGTTCAGGGCCGGCGTCGACTTGATGAGGTTGTAGGTGTACGCGACGTCGGACGCGCTGAACGGCTTGCCGTCCTGCCAGGTGACACCGCTGCGGAGCGTCACGTCGTAGGTCGTGCCGTCTGGCGACACCGCGAAGCTCTTGGCCAGCCACGGCTGCGGCGGCTCGTTCTTCGCGGTGTTGTAGTAGAACAGCGGCTCGTAGACCGATCCGAGGATCGCCCCTGTGGGGCTCCAGTACACGCTCGACGAGAACGGGTTGAAGTTCTGCGGGATGGCCCCCGGGTTGCCGGTGTAGATGTTCACGTAGCGACCGGACGAACCCGACGCACTGGATGACGAGCATCCGGCCAGCGCGAGCGCGGCGATCGCCACGCCGGCGACGGCGGTCGCCAGCCGGCGACCTCTCTTGCCCAAACGCACTTGCTTCTCCTCACTGCCGATCTCGGATCGGTCGTCGCGATTTCGTATGGCTCTCGTGCGGGCGGCCGACGCACGGCAGCTCGAGCGAGTTCGAGTGACGGCGCAACGGCGCAGACCGCGTTGGAGGTCAGCATAGGTTTGGGTAGCTAGAGGTAGCAAGAGGTATTTGTATTTGTGCGTATGACAAGTCAAGCTGTAGACCAACAGCGGACCACATCGCTATCGTGACGACTACCGTCACCTGAGGAGGTTTGCGTGATTCGAATCGGACTGCTGGGCTCGGGCTTCATCGCCGACACGTATGCGGACGCCCTGCGCGACGTGCGGAACGCCGAGCTGGTGGCGAACTTCTCGCGCGACCTCGACCGGGCACGCGAGTTCGGTCGCCGATGGTCCATCGCCGACCAGTACGACGACATCGAGCGGCTCTGCGCCCGCGACGACGTCGACCTCGTCGTCATCGCGCTGCCCAACGAGGCGCACGTGGAGGCCGTCGGCATCGCGGCGCGGGCGGGCAAGGGGGTCGTCTGCACCAAGCCTCTCGCGCGCACGGGGGATGAAGCGGCCGAGATCGTGCGGATCGTGCGGGAGCACGGAGTGTGGCACGGTTATGCCGAGAGCTCGGTGTTCTCACCGAACATCGCGAAGGCGCATGAGATGGTCGCCGCCGGAGCCATCGGCGAGGTGCTGACCATGCGGGCGAGGGAGGCGCACTCCGGCCCGCATGCCGCCCACTTCTGGGACGCCGAGACGGCAGGCGGCGGAGCGCTGCTCGACATGGGATGCCACACCGTCGAATCCGCGCGGCACTTCTTCGGCAAGGAGAACCCCGTCACCGAGGTATTCGCGTGGGGCGCCACCATGGTGCACGGCGACAAGACCTCGGGAGAGGACACGGCCGTCGCACTGCTCAAGTTCGCCGGCGGCCAGCTGGCGACCATCGAATCGTCCTGGATCGAGAAGGGCGGCATGGCGCTCAGGCACGAGTTCGTCGGCACCGCAGGGCGAATCGTGACGGACACCTCCAACACGCCGGTGTGGGGCTTCATCGAGAACCCGGGCGGCTACCTGGTGGAGAAGGCGGATGCCGAGACCGGCTGGGTCTACCCCGTGCCCGAGGAGGCCCGCGCCTACGGCTTCAGCCAGGAGATGCGTCACTTCGTCGACTGCTTCGCCGAGGGCAGGCCGCCGTCGGAGACCTTCGACGACGGGCTGGTCGTCAACCGCATCATCGACGCCTGCTACGCCTCCATGCGGTCCGGCGTCTGGGTGAAGCTGGGGGCGGAGTCGTGACGGAACAGGCGGCGCAGGGCTTCAGGATCGACTACCCGGATCCGCTCTGGATGCAGGCGGTCGAGTCGCTGCGCGAACAGGTGGTGTCAGGAGCGCTTCGCGCGGGCATGAGGCTTCCGCCGGAGCGCGAGCTCTGCCAGCGGCTCGGGATCAGCAGGGTGACACTGCGCAAGGCGCTCGCGCATCTGGTGGAGGAAGGTCTTGTGCGCTCCTCGCACGGGCGCGGCTGGTACATCGCAGGCGAGGACCGCAACGAGTGGCCGAACAGCCTCGAGTCGTTCAGCGAGACGGCGGAGCGCATGGGCCTGATGCCGAGCTCGCTCGTGCTGGTCTCGACATCCGCTCCGGCCAGCATCGACGAAGCGGAGACGCTCGCCATCGCTCCGGGCACCGTCGTGTTCCGGCTCGACCGGGTACGCATGCTGAACGAGGTGCCGATCGCGATCGACTCGTCGTTGATCCCGCTCTCGCTCATCCCGTCGGCCGACTCCGTCGACTTCCGCACCGAGTCCCTGTACGAGACGCTTGCCTCGGCGGGCCTCGATCTCGCCAACGCCGAGACGACCATCGAGGCCAGGCCGGCGACGGAGGATGTCGCGAAGCACCTCGGCGTCAGCGTCGGAGAGCCGACGCTGGTCATGCACCAGCTCGTGCGGTCACGGGCCGAGCGGCCCATCCTCGCCTCGACCATCCGATATGCAGGCGACCGCTATCGGCTCCGCACCTACTTCGCCCGCGGCGGAGCGCACGGTGCGTTCGGTGCCGAATAGGAGCCCATCGGGCGCCGACGGGGGTCGATCGCCCACGCTGCCGGATCCGCTTGCGCCGGCTGGCACAGAGTGGATAACCTTTGGTATGTAGTGGTCCGGTGGCGGGATGCCGCCCCACTCCAGACGAATGCAGGAGACATCCGTGAACACCGCTTCCTCCCTCTCGACGGGCGTCGCCGCCGCGCTCGCCTCCCTCCGTGGCTCGGAGATCGAGGCCAGCGTGGCGCTTCTGCGCCGCGAGGGCCTCATGACGCCGAAGACACACGTGGCCTACTTCGGGCTGCTCGAACAGGACAAGCGCACCCTCCTCACCGAAGGCCCGCAGCCGCGACGGTTCAGGGCGATGCTCGTCGACATGTCGAGCGGGGTGCAGCACGATGCGGTCGTGTGTCCTGAAGAGGATCGCGTCGTCTCTGCCAGGGTGCTCGATGTCGTCGCCGACGGCCAGGTGCCCGTGGTGCTCGATGAGTTCGCACTGGTCGAAGAGGTCGTGCACCGAGATGAGCGGTGGCTCGCCGCGATGCGCAAGCGCGGGCTCACCGACATCGCGACGTTGCGCGTGAACCCGTTGTCCGCGGGAGTCGGAGGAGAAGGCGAGCACAGCCGGCGCATCCAGCGCTGCTTCACGTTCGTGCAGAAGACACCGGATGACCTGGGCTGGGCGCATCCCGTCGACGGCGTGACCGTAATGGTCGATGTGGTGACCCGAGAGGTGCTCGACGTGATCGACTACGCGGACCTTCCCGTGCCGCAGGAGGACGGCAACTTCCACCTCAGGGAGTGGGTGGACCAGCCGGAGAGGGAAGGTCTCAAGCCCATCGAGATCAGTCAGCCGGAGGGCCCGAGCTTCGCGATCGACGACGACGGCGTCATCGACTGGGCGGGATGGCGACTCCAGGTGAGCTTCGACCAGCGCGAAGGCCTCGTGCTGCACAACGTGTCGATCGCCGACGGAGGCGTGCAGCGCCCCGTGCTCTACCGGGCCTCGATCGCGGAGATGGTGGTGCCGTACGGCGATCCCGCGCCGCAGCGCTGGTTCCAGAACTTCTTCGACTGCGGCGAGTACCTCCTCGGCGGGTTCGCCAACTCGCTCGAGCTCGGGTGCGATTGCGTGGGCGAGATCACCTACCTGGATGCCACGCTCGCCGACAACGCAGGCGGAGTGCGCGTCATCCCGCAGGCGATCTGCATCCACGAGGAGGATGCCGGAATCCTGTGGAAGCACTTCGACAACTGGAACGGATCGAGCGACTCGCGTCGCAACCGCCGGCTGGTCGTGTCGTTCTTCGTCACCGTCGGAAACTACGACTACGGCTTCTACTGGTACTTCTCGCTGGACGGCAACATCGAGTTCGAGGTGAAGGCCACCGGAGTCGTGTTCACGTCCGGATACCCGGGAGCCGGATATCCGTTCGCATCGGAGCTCGCCCCCGGCCTGGGAGCTCCGTACCACCAGCACCTCTTCAGCGCTCGACTGGACACGATGATCGACGGCGCCGAGAACGCGGTCGATGAGCTCGAGGCCGTCTTCGTGCCCCGCGGGCCCGATAACCCGACCGGCACGGGCTTCACGCAGTCCGTGACGAGGCTTCGCACCGAGAAGCACGCGCAGCGGCTGGCGGACAACGCGAAGAACCGGGCCTGGCTGGTCACGAACCCCTCCGTGCGCAACCGGCTCGGCGGTGCGGTCGGGTACGTGCTGCAGCCCGAAGGCAGACCGGTGCTGCTCGCGGATGCCGAGTCCGACATCCACAAGCGGGCAACGTTCACGACGAGACATCTCTGGGTCACGCCGTACGAGCCGGACGAGCTGTACCCGGCGGGCGACTTCGTGAACATGCATCCAGGAGGAGCCGGCCTTCCGGCCTGGACCGAGGCTGACCGGAACGTGGACGACACGGACATCGTGATCTGGCACACGTTCGGACTGACCCACTTTCCCCGTATCGAGGACTGGCCGGTGATGCCCGTCGACACCGCGGGCTTCGCTCTGCGGCCGCACGGGTTCTTCGGGCGCAATCCCGCTCTCGACATTCCGGAGAGCGACCACTGCTCACCTGGAGCCTCGCACCACCACCATGAGGGAGGACACTCGTGAGCGCGCTCGGCGTACAGCTCTACAGCGTGAGGGAGCGGCTCGGCGGCGAACTGCCCGCGACTCTGGCGCGCCTCGCGGAGCTGGGCTTCAGCCACGTCGAGCCGTACGACATCCTGACCGACACCGCCGGACTGAAGTCGGCCGCATCGGCGGCCGGGCTGCGGATCGCATCGGTGCACGCCAAGATCACCGAGCTCGACACGCAGTGGGTGCTCGACGCGGCAGCAGAGCTCGGTGCTCGGACGGTGATCGTGCCGTGGGTCGCTCCCGCCACGTTCACCGACGCCGATGGCATCGCGATGCTCGCCGACGCCATGGCCGACGCAGCAGACCAGGCGGCGGCTCGTGGCATGCACGTTGGGTACCACAACCACGACTTCGAGTTCGCCACCCTGGTGGGAGGCCGGCCCGCCTATGACCTCCTGGTGGAGCGCCTGGACCCGCGCGTCGTGCTGGAGCTCGACACGTTCTGGGCCAGTGTCGGCGGCGCTGACGTGTTCGAACTCCTGCGTCGACTGGGAGAGCGGGTCCGGCTGCTGCATGTGAAGAGCGAGCCGTACGACGGCAGGCATCCGATCGCCGGAGTCGACGTGTCGCAGCGCCTCGGTGAGGTGCTCGAGCTGGCGCGACCGAGCCTCGAGCTCCCCGTCGTCGAGGTCGTGGTGGAGGGCGACGTCTTTCCCGTGCTCGCCAGGAACGCGGAATACTTCGCAGGGCTGGTGGCGGCATGAGGTCGATCCCACCCGTCGGTGTCGGTGTGATCGGCGCAGGCAACATCTCCGACGAGTACCTGAGGACGCTCACCGCCGCACCGGATGTCGAGGTGCTCGGCATCGCGGACATCGACGTGGTGCGAGCGGCCGAGCAGGCGGCGCGTTACGGCATCCCGTTCAGTGGCGGCGTCGAACAGCTGCTCGTCCTTCCGGGCGTGGAGCTGGTCGTCAACCTCACGATCCCTGCCGCTCACGCCGACGTCACGCTGCAGGCCATCAGGGCAGGCAAGCACGTGTGGGCGGAGAAGCCCATGGCGCTCGATCGCTCCGCCGCACGTCGCGTGCTGGCCGAAGCGGATGCCGCCGGCCTGCTGGTGGGCAACGCGCCGGACACCATTCTGGGCGAGGGCATCCAGACGTCCGCAGCGCTGCTCGCATCCGGCAGGATCGGTGCGCCGCAGACCGTGCTCACCCTCATGCAAGGTCCGGGACCCGATGCGTGGCACCCCCGCCCGCAGTTCCTCTTCGCGCGCGGCGCCGGGCCTCTCTTCGACATCGGACCGTATTACGTCACGACGCTCGTGCAGCTTCTCGGTCCGATCGAGTCCGTCTTCGCGCTCGGGCATCGGGCGCGGCATCACCGTGTCGTGGCATCGGGACCGGATGCCGGCATCCGCTTTCCGGTCAAGGTCGACACGCACCTGAGCGTGCTCACCCGGTTCGCCAGCGGAGTCGTCGGAACGTCGGTGTACTCGTTCGACTCGGCTCAACGCCGCCAGCTGTTCGAGATCACGGGAAGCTCCGGCGTGCTCCGGGTACCGGTGAGCGGCTTCGACGGCGACACCGAGGTGCTCGACGGCGACGACAGGTCGACCGCGTGGGCGAGCGTCCCTCCCGAGGGGGCACGCAGGCAACGCGGCGCCGGAGTCGTGGATCTGGCGAGAGCGATCCGCTCGGAGGGCGAGCCGCGCGCGAGCGGCCGCCTGGCGTATCACGTGCTCGACGTGATGCTGGCGATCGAGGAGTCGACAGTTGCCGGCTCGCCCGTCTCCATCGAGAGCACGACGACCGCCGTTGCGCAGGTGCCACCCGAGTGGGACCCGAACGCGCGCACCGCAGGCAGCAGGGATGAGCAGATGGAGGCTCGAGGATGACCAACGGGTACGTGCCGTTCGCACAGGCTCGACGAGAGCAGAGCGCGCTGCTGGAGCTGGCCGTGCCGCGCGTCGTCGAGCAGGTGCGCACGCTCGCCGCCGCGGGTCGGCTCGCAGGGCCGGGGCCGGTCTTCGTCGGCATCGGGGCCAGCTTCGCCGCCGCGGGCGCTCCGGTCTGGGCGCTTCGCTCGCGCGGCATCCACTCCTGGCGGCTGGGGGCCGGAGATCTGCCGGTTCCCTATCCGCACAGCGACCACCCCATCGTCGGCGTCTCGCAGAGCGGGCGGAGCGCAGAGACGCTCGCTGTGCTGGAATCCATCCCGGCCGAGCAGCGCATCGTCGTCGTCAACACCGACCCGTCCCCGATGGCTGCGCTCGGCGCGCCGACGGTGTCCCTCGGCAACCTCGACGACAGCTACGCCTCGACCATCGGATACACGGCGACCGTCGCAGCACTGGGCATCCTGGCCGACGCCTGGAACGACGGGCCGATCGATCCGGGGTGGATGCGCCTCGGTGAGACCTTCGCCGCGGTCGACGAGGTGGCGCGCGCCAGGGCGGAAGCACTGGCCCCGCTGTTCGAGTACGCCACATCGGCGGACTTCGTCGGTGCGGGTCCAGCGGCGGGATCCGCCGAGGCCGGAGCGCTGCTCTTCCGTGAGGTGGCGCGCATCCCCGCCACCGGAATGAGTACCCGCCAGTACCTTCACGGTTCTATGGAATCGGCAGGAAACGGGGTGCACATCGTGCTCGGCGACGGCAGGGAACTCGACATGGCACACACGCTCTCGGACGCGGGTCACCAGGTGATCCTGCTGTCTGCCGAGTCCGTGAAGGAGACGGCGACGCTGCATCCGATCGCCGTTCCTCGGAGCCCCGCCGCCCAGCGAGCGGTGCTCGAGGCGGCGGTGCTGCAGTCTCTGGTGCAGTCGGTGACGGCGATACGCGGGCTGGACATCGAGGAGTTCGTCTTCCACAACGCGGACACGAAGGTGCCGACGGGGGAGGAAGCATGACTGACGTTCTGGTCGGGGTCGACGCCGGTGGATCGAAGTGCGCCGTGCGCGTCGAGACCGTCGACGGGCACCGGATCGCCGACGTCGTGTACGAGGCCGAGGACTGGGCGGCTGAACCTGCCGCTTCCGCGGCGGCGTGGCTGCGCGACCGGGTGGACCGCGCGACGGGCGGCGATCACGTCACCGCCATCGGAGTCGGAGCCCAGGGATGCGACAGCGCGGCGCTCGCGGCCGAGCTCAGTCGTGAGCTCAGCGCGCTCGGATCCCCCGCGCTGGTGGTCAACGACGCGGCACTCCTCGTGCCGGGTGCGGGGCTCGATTCCGGCATCGGCGTCATCGCCGGCACCGGATCCATCGCGGTCGGCACGACCGCTGCCGGGGAACCGGTGCACGCCGGAGGCTGGGGATGGGTGATCGGCGACGAGGGCGGTGGCGCCGCCCTGGTGCGCGAGGCGGCGAAGGCCGCGCTGGCGGCTCACGATAGAGGGGAGCCGGACGACGGCTTGCTCGCCACCCTGCTGGCGGAGTTCGCCGTCGCCGACGCGGAACGACTGGCGCGCGCCGTGAACGACGACCCCACGATCCCGAACTGGGCGCCGAAGGCCCCGAGCGTTTTCCGTGCCGCGGACGGCGGCTCGGCGCTCGCCGTCGCCGTGATCGAGGACGCGGCGGATGCTCTCGCCGACATCGTCGATCGGGTGAAGGCGAAAGGCGCGCTCGGCGAGACGGTCGTCGCGGCGGGCAGCGTCATCGCATCCCAGCCGCGTCTGCTCGAAGGGCTGCGGGAACGGGTGGCGCTGCGGCATCCGGGACACCGCGTCGTGCTGCTCGACGACGAGCCCGTCGCCGGCGGCGTGGCTCTCGCCAGACGGATCGCGGGCTGAGCGGCACGCCACGTTCGGCGATGGCCGGCTCGTGATGGCCGGCTCGTTGCCTCGGTTGCTACTCACAGCACCGACAGACGGCGGACACGAGACAGCGGAACGAGATCCGCGACGAGACAGGTCCGCAATACGACAGATCAGTCAGAACAAGACAGATCAGGCAGAACAAGAAGGAGAAACCAATGACGGACACACTCTCCGCGGCCCTCGACACCGGGTATCGCGCGCCGGCCGCCGTCTACATCGACGGCGCCTTCGACGCAGCCGACGAGTCCCTCACCGTGCTGGAGAAAGCGACGGGTGCGCCACTTGGCCAGGCCGGCCTCGGGTCGCTCGCCGACCTCGATCGTGCTGCCGCCGCTGCACGACGAGCGCAGGCGGACTGGGCCGAGCAGCCGTACAACGTGCGGGCCGAGCTCGTGCGCACGGTAGCGGAGCGGCTCGCGGCCCGCGCCGACGAGTTCGCCGACCTCATCGTGCGTGAGACGGGATCCATCAGGGGCAAGGCCGACTACGAGGTCGGGGGTGCCATCGACGAGCTGATCGCGGCGGCAGGACTGGCCGCACGCCCTCGCGGGGAGCTGATCGTCTCGCATGACCCAGGGCGCACCAGCGTCGTCGAGCGAATCCCGGTCGGCGTCGTCGCCGTGATCACCCCGTGGAACTTCCCGCTCATCCTGGCCATGCGCGTGATCGCGCCGGCGATCGCGCTGGGCAATGCCGTCATCCTGAAGGCGTCGCCCGAGACGCCCATCTCGGGAGGACTGGCCATCGCGTCGCTGTTCGCGGAGGCGGGAGCGCCCGCCGGACTGTTCCAGGCCGTCTGCGGCGATCTCGCCTTCAGTGAGGCGCTGACGACGCATCCGCTCGTCGATATGGTGCACTTCACCGGATCGACGGCCGTCGGGTCGATGATCGCGGGTGCCGCGGGAACGCTACTCAAGAAGGTGTCGCTCGAGCTCGGCGGGAACAACGCACTCGTCGTGCTGGACGACGCGGATGTCGATCGAGCCGCGATGATCGGGGCGTGGTCGTCGTTCCACTACCAGGGGCAGACCTGCATCTCCGCCGGGCGGCACATCGTGCACGAGAGCCTCGTCGAGGCGTACGTGGAGAACCTCGCGGCGCGAGCCGCACGCATCACGGTCGGCGACCCGACGGATCCTTCGACCGGCATCGGGCCGATGATCAATGAACGACAGGCCCGCCGGGGAGAGCTGCTGCTGCGCGAGGCGGTCGAGCAAGGGGCGACGGTCGTGGAGGGCGGTGCGCGAGAGGGGCTGTTCTTCCGCCCGACGGTGGTCACCGGCCTCGCCCGCGACATGCGGTTGTGGACCGACGAGGTCTTCGCACCGATCGTGCCCGTGATGTCGTTCGCCACCGACGAGGAGGCGCTCGAGCTCGTCAACGACACCCCGTACGGCCTCGTCAACGCGGTGCTCACCGCCGACGAGTCCCGTGGCGAGCGCTTCGCCAGGCGGGTGCGCAGCGGCATGGTGCACGTCAACGACGCGACACCGACGGACGAGGCATCGGCGCCGTTCGGCGGGCTGGGTGCGTCGGGCCTCGGGGGTCGGGCGGGCGGCGAAGCCAACCTCGAAGAGTTCACCGAGCGCAAGTGGATCAGCACCCAGCACGGCACGCCGCAGTACCCGTACTGAGGTCTGCGGGGCGCGGCGTCCTTCACGCGAGGAGTCGTCGGTGAGCGGCGGGTCGGAGACGCGGTCGGCATCGGGGGCGGCACGTGCGGCACCTCGCCTTGCGCTCCACCTCACCGAGGGATGCGTGCACGCCGCCATGCTCATCGCGCTCGTGCCCATGCTGGTCGGCGACGAGCCCGCTGCGATCGCTGCCGGACTGGTGCTGGTGGCGGCCGCGATGGCGCTCGCGCCGTTCTGCCGCGGCTCGGATCGGATCCTGGTGCACACGATCGACCTGCTCGCCATGGGCATCGCCGGCGTCGCCTGCTGCATCGCCTCGTCGTCAGGTGGCGGGGCGATGACGATGGCAGGCGGCGCCATGGCGATGGGACCGGCCGGCCCGGGCGGAGTGCTGCTGGGCGCGCTGGTCGCCGCCGTATGGGCCGTTGCGCGCGTGGCGCTCGCCGTCCGTCGCGGGCCGCATCGCTGGCAGGTGCTCACGGGCGTGGTGACCGCGGCGTGCTTCGTCGTGATGCTCGTGGTGTGACACCGTGGCTCGCCCGGCCGGTCCGCGACCAATGGGGGTCGCGAGCCGACGCTTCCCGCCCGGTCAGTTCAGCGCGATCGCGGTCCAGGAGACGGGCGGCAGCTCGATGGTCAGCATCCCGTCGTCGAGAGTCGCCGTGCCGTTCGCGGCCGGGGCGACCCGGCACTGCGCCTCGAGCGTGTTCTTCGCGTACACGTCGGCGTCGGACAGGGTCGTCGCTTCGGCGATGCGCGAGAAGCCCAGGCTGCGCACGTCGATCGAGAGCTGAGCGGGCTCCGTGAGGTGGCGATTGACGAGGAAGACCGCCGCACGATCCTCATCGACGGTGGCGATCGCATCGACGACAGAAGCGTCGCCATGCTGCGCGGTCTCGTACTGCGGCGACTGGATCACCGGCCGCAGCACGTCACCGGATGCGAGCCTGCTGGTGATCGAGAAGGGATAGAACGTGGTCTGCCGCCAGGCCGGCCCTCCCGGCTCGGTCATGATCGGCGCGATCACGTTGACCAGCTGGGCCAAGGACGCCGATGTGACCCGGTCGCTGTGCTTCAGCAGCGTCATCAGCATGTTGCCGACCACGACGGCATCCGCCACCGTGTACACGTCCTCGAGCTGCCGCGGCGCATAGCGCCACTCGTCGTACGTCTTCTGCGACTCCTGGTGGGCCTTGAGGTACCACACGTTCCACTCGTCGAAGGAGACGTTGATCTTCTTGCTCGACCGCTTCTTGTATCCGACGTGGTCCGCAGTGGCGACCACGGTGTCGATGAAGTAGTCCATGTCGATCGCGGAGGCGAGGAACGAGCCGAGGTCGCCATCCAGTTCCTCGTAATAGGCGTGGCACGAGATGTAGTCGACGTAGTCGTAACTGTGCTCGAGCACCGTGCGCTCCCAGTCGCCGAACGTGGAGATCGCCGAGCCCGACGAGCCGCACACGACGAGCTCGAGGTCTTTGTCCGCCATCTTCATGGCCGCGGCCGTGCGCGCGGCGATCTTGCCGTAGTCGTCGGCCGTCATGAATCCGGTCTGCCACGAGCCGTCCATCTCGTTGCCCAGGCACCACATCCGCACGTTGTGCGGTTCTGGCGATCCATTGGCGATGCGCAGATCCGAGAGAGTGGTCCCCGACGGATGGTTCGCGTACTCGAGGAGGTCGAGCGCGGGCAGGATGCCTCGCGTGGCCACGTTGACCGCCAGCATGAGCTCGGCGTCGATGAGTCGCAGCCAGCGCGCGAACTCGTCGAGGCCGACCTGGTTGGATTCCAGCGAGTGCCAGGCGAGATCCCTCCGCACAGGACGCTGCTCGCGGGGACCCACGGAGTCCTCCCAGCGGAAGCCGGAGACGAAGTTGCCTCCCGGGTAGCGAATGGTCGTGCTGCCGAGCTCCTTGACGAGCCGAACGACGTCGAGGCGGAAGCCGTCTTCATCGGCACTCGGATGCCCAGGCTCGTAGAGCCCGTCGTAGACACAGCGTCCGAGGTGCTCGACGAAAGAGCCGAAGGTGCGGCGGTGGACGGGAGCGATGACGGCTCTCTTGTCGAGCTCGATGTGGGCGCGGGGCACAGCAGGGTCCTTTCGGAGTGGGAACGGTCGGTCGTCGACCGGAGTGTCGTGATTCGGTGCTGAGACAGCGGCAGAGTTGTGCCCCTGCCGTTACTGCGGCAGGGGCACAGTCGAGGGCGCGGGATCGGTGCGATGCGACCTCAGCCCTTGACCGCTCCGGTGAGCCCGCCCACGATCCGCTTCTGGAAGATCGCGAAGAAGATCAGGGCGGGCAGCATGGCCAGCGAGGTGAACGCGAGCACGGCTGCCGTGTCCTGCGAGTACTGCGAGGAGAACGCCTGAACGCCCAGCGGCAGGGTGAAGTTCGCCTGGGAGTTCAAGATGTACAGCGGCAGCACGTAGTTGTTCCAGCTGCCGATGAACGACAGGATCGCGACGGTCACCACGCCAGGCACGGCCAGCGGGATGACCATGCGGAAGAAGAACCCGAGCCGGCTCGCGCCGTCGATCGACGCCGCTTCCTCGATCTCATTCGGTATGGCCCTCAGGAACGGCACCAGGATGATCACCGTCGTCGGCAGTCCGAAGGCGATCTGCGGAATGATGATCCCGAACAGGTTGTCGACGAGACCGAGATCCTTGACCACCAGGTAGAGCGGCGTGATCGCGATCACCATGGGGAACATCAGCCCTGCGGCGAACAGCGAGTACATGGCGCCCTTGAGCTTGAAGTCGTACCTCGCGATCACGAAGCTCACCATGACGCCCAGCACGACCACGCCGATGGTGCTCAGCAGGCCGACGATGATCGAGTTCGCGAACTCGCCCCAGAATGTCACCGAGGTGAGGACCTTCGCGTAGTTCGTGAACACCCACGGCGAGGGGAACGCCGAGGGGTTCGTGGAGATCTGCGAGTTGGTTCTGAACCCGCCGAGCACGATGTAGACGACGGGCGCCAGGCACACCGCGATGAGCAGAAGCGCGATGAAGTACGTGACCGGATTGCCCCACTTCTCCGGCCGGTCCGAGCGGCGATCGGTCCCGGGCTGCTTGGCAGGGACGGCGGTGGTCGCGGTCATCAGTGGACTCCTTCCGTGACGGCGCCCCGCAGGTCACGGCGCAGGACGAAGCGCTGGTAGACCAGCGCGATGACGAGGGAGATCAGGAACATCACGACGGCGACGGCGCTGCCGTATCCGTAGTTCCCGGCGTTGCGGCCCTGGGCGACCATGTAGATGGCCATGGTCGAGGTGCCTGCCGTGCCGGAGACGTACGCCCCCCAGATGATGTAGACCAGGTCGAACAGCTGCAGCGACCCGATGATCGACAGGAACGCCCAGATGCGGATCGTCGGCCCCAGCAGGGGGAGAGTGATGCGCCGCTGGATCTGCCAGTACGAGGCACCGTCCAGCTGCGCCGCCTCGAAGAGCTCCTCGGGTATCGACTGCAGGCCGGCGAGCATCAGGATGACGGCGAAGCCAACGTACTTCCACGAGATGATCGCCATCAGGGTCCAGATCGCCAGATTCGGATTGGCGAGCCAGTCCGCCGCCAGGAAACCGAGGCCGAGCTGGTGCAGCAGGTCGTTGACGGCGCCGTTCGTCTGCAGCATGAGGCTGAACCCGGTGCCGACGATGACCTCCGAGATCACGTACGGCACGAAGATCAAGATGCGGATGACCGAGCGTCCTCTGATCTTCTGATTGAGCAGCAGCGCCAGCACGATGGCCAGCGGTCCCTGGATCACCAGGGAGAGCACCATGATCCACAGGTTGTGCCAGAGCACGGCCTGGAACGCCGGATCGGTCAGGATCAGCTTGTAGTTGTTCAGGCCGACGAAGTCGGTCGGGGCGCCATACCCCTTCCAGCGGTAGAAGCCGTAGAACGCGGCGAGCACGACCGGGAAGATCACGAACGCCAGGAACACGATGATGGCCGGCCCCGACAGAAGGGTGATCTCCAGCCGCATCCGTGCGCGCCCGCGGCGACGAGGCTTCGTCGCGCGCGCGGCCGGGAACGCGGATGAGACCACGTCCCCGGCCTGAAGCGCGCCCTGCGCCGCACGGCTGCCGGCCGTGGCGGTACCCAGGGTGTCTTTCATCGGAGTCCGCTCAGCCCTTGGCCGCAGCGTCGTTGACGGCCTTCACGATGCCCGCGGCGTTCGTCTTGCCCGCCATCAGGTTGACGACCGCGGTGTTCAGGGCGTTGCCGACGTTCTGGCCGTACTCCGTGTCGAGGAAGTCGACCGCGTACGCCGCCTTGTTGTACGCCTGCAGCGACGAGACGTTGTAGCTCTCGGTGACCACGGACTGCGCATTCTTGTTCACCGGGATGGTGTCGAACGCCTTGGCATAGGCCTTCTGCTGATCGGTGGTGAGCAGGAATTCGAGGAAGTCCTGGCCTTCCTTCGGGGCGTTCTTCGACAGCGACATGCCGCCGCTGACGTTGCCCATGAGGGCGCTCGGGTCGCCCTTGCCGCCCGCGACTGCCGGGAACGGGAACCAGCCGAGGTCGGGCAGCGGTTTCTGGTCGGGCGTCAGACCCGCGAGGGTGCCCGGCTCCCAGGCGCCCATGAGCTCCATGGCCGCCTTGTGGTTGGCGAGCAGACCGGCAGACGAGCCGGCGCCGGTTTGACCCGGCGTGGTCAGGAAGCCCTCCTGGAACGGCTCGGTCTTCAGCAGGGCAGCGACATCCTCGCCGGCCTTCGTCCAGCAGGGGTCGGCGAACTTGAGCGTCTTGGCCACCTTGCTGATGGTGTCCTGACTGCACTCGCGGATGGCGAAGTTGTAGTACCAGTGCGCGGCGGGCCAGGCATCCTTCGCGCCCACCGCGATCGGTGCGACGCCGGTGGTCTTCAGCTTGGCGACATCGGCGTCGAGCTCGTCCATGGTGGTCGGCGCCTTCGTGATGCCGGCCTTCGCGAACAGGTCTTTGCTGTAGTAGATGCCCTCCGGCTGCACCGTCATGGGCACCGCGTAGATCTTGCCGTCGATCGTGTTCGCCTGGAGGGCGGCGCCGGCGGCCTTCTTCGTCGCGCTGTCGAGGCTGAGGGTCTGAAGCTGGCCGGCGTCGACCATGTCCTTCATCTTGCCGCCACCGCGCTGCATGAAGACGTCGGGTGCGGAGCTCGAGTTCAGCGCCGTCTGCAGCTTGCCGTCGAAGTCCTCGTTCTGAATGCCCTGAAGCTTCACCGTCACGTTGGGGTGCAGCTTCTGGTAGTCAGCGGCGGCATCCTTCCAGTACTGGACGCCGGGGCCGGTCGTGGCGTTCTCCCACACCGTGAGCGTCACCTTGCCGTCGGCCGAACCGCCGTTCGACTGGTTGCCGGCGCAGCCGGTTGCCAGAAGCGCAACCCCCAGGCCGATCGCGACCACGGCCGCGCTGCGTGATTTCCTCGTCATCGTGGAAACTCCTTGACTCATCATCATTGATCGGGTCGGTGCAATTAGTTTGCGCAAAGTATCGCCGCACTGAGACACCGCACGTCATGGTGACACCACGATCACGGGTTAAGCAAGGCGATACTTTTCGCAAGTTATCGAGTCGTTATAGCCTTGTTGCATGTCACCTCGCCCGGCGGGAACACGTCCGACGCTGGCGCTCGTCGCGGAGGCTGCTGGAACGAGCGTGCCGACGGTCTCGAAGGTGCTGCGCGGCGGCACGGACGTCTCGGCCGAGACGCGCGCACGGGTCATGGATGCCGTGCAGGCCGTGGGCTACATGCGCAAGCCCGGCAGCAAGGTCGAGACAGCACCGGATGACACCGGTCCCTCGGATTTCATCGACCTGGTCGTCACGCACTTCGAGGGCTCGTGGGCGAATCTCGTGCTGGCCGGAGTCGGGCGCGAGGCAGCTGCAGCAGGGCTTGATGTCGTGCTCACACTGGCCGACGATCCCGACATCGACTGGGTGTCCAAAGTGCTGCGTCGCCGCACCATCGGGACCGTGGTCGCGCTGGTCGACCCAACCTCCCGGCAGTTCAACACGCTCACCGCGGCGGGCGTGCCTGTCGTGCTCGTCGAGTCGCAGAGCACACCGCCGCCAGGAGCCGCCAAAGTGGGTGTGGCCAACTGGGACGGCGGGCGGCTCGCGGCAGAGCACCTGCTCCTCCTCGGCCACCGCAGGCTGGGTGTGATCGCCGGTCACGCGAGGCACATCTACAGCCGCGCGCGGGTGGACGGATTCCGCGCTGCCGCCGACACCTCGAACCTGGGCCGGGCGAAGGTGTCCGTCGCGTACGGCGCGTGGGAGACGGATCGAGCGGCGGCCGCGACCCACGAGCTCCTCGATGCCGACCCTCGCATCACCGGCATCTTCGCGTGCTCCGACCCCATGGCGCTCGGCGTCTACGCGGCGCTCGCCGAACGGGGGCTGCGCATCCCCGACGACGTCAGCGTCGTCGGTTTCGACGACCTTCCCGAGGCGCACTGGATCAGCCCGACGCTGACGACCATCCGCCAGCCGACCACCGAGCTCGGAGCAGCGGCGGTCAAGCTGCTGCTCGACCTGGCGAAGGGCGACGACTCGATCGTCAGGCTCCAGACGCGGATGGAACTGACGACCGAGCTCGTCGCCCGCGCGTCGAGCGGACCCGCTCCGCGACCCTGACGCTTTGCCCGCCCCGCCCCGCCAGGTAGCGCCGGCGTCGACGGCGCAGGACGACGGCACCGGTGTCGACGGCGCCGGACGACAACCGGACGGCAACACGGACGCGTTGGAGGCGTGGCCGGTCAACCGGCCCGCCGCATCCGCAGGGCGCCGTCAGGGGGTGAACGGGGTGAGGCAGAACGGATGCCCGGCAGGGTCGAGCAGCACCACCCAGCGCGGGTCGGGCTGCACGGGGGCGACGGTCGCGCCGCACGCGACGGCGAACTCCGCCTGCGCCGGGAGATCGAGGTCCGGCCCGCTGATGTCCAGGTGCACGATGGCGGTGCCCGGCCAGCGAGGCCGCTCGTACGGCTCGACGCGCTGGGCGATGAGCGTCACCGATCCCGCTCGCACGGCGGCTGCCGCCGGGGTCTGCCAGAGGATGGATCCACCGAGCAGCTCTGCGTAGAACCCGGCGAGCGCTCCGTGGTCGGCGCAATCCAGTGAGACCGCCGCGACGGCCAGGGTTCCACGACGATCCGGCATGGTCCGACGATACGTCCGCTCCGGCTGCTCGCGCGCCACCTGCACGCGTGACGCGAGGGTGTCAACGCCTGGAAACCTCCCGCCGATCCGAATGGGGTGGATGCCGACTGCGCACGCGAGGGAGGGACTCACATGTTGGCGATGACGTACCGGGGGCCGTACAAGATCCGGGTGGAGGAGAAGGACAGGCCGCGCATCGAGCATCCGGGCGACGCGATCGTGCGCGTCACGCTGGCCGCCATCTGCGGATCCGATCTGCACCTGTACCACGGCATGATGCCCGACACGCGCATCGGCCACACGTTCGGGCACGAGTTCATCGGGGTGGTCGACGAGGTCGGAGCCGACGTGCGGAATCTCAAGGTCGGCGACAGGGTGATGGTGCCGTTCAACATCTACTGCGGCAGTTGCTACTTCTGCGTGCGCGGCCTGTACTCCAACTGCCACAACGTGAACCCCAACGCCACGGCGGTCGGCGGCATCTACGGCTACTCGCACACCACCGGCGGCTACGACGGCGGTCAGGCCGAGTACGTGAGGGTGCCGTTCGCGGATGTCGGGCCCGCGATCATCCCCGACTGGATGTCGGACGAAGACGCCGTCATGCTCACCGACGCGCTGCCGACCGGCTACTTCGGTGCGCAGCTCGGCGACATCGCGGAGGGCGACACCGTGGTCGTCTTCGGGGCGGGGCCGGTTGGGTTGTATGCGGCGGCGTCATCCTGGCTGATGGGCGCCGGCCGGGTGGTCGTGGTCGACCACCTGGACTACCGCCTCGACAAGGCCCGGGACTTCGCGCACGCCGAGACGCACAACTTCACCGACGTCTCCGACATCGTGTACACGCTCAAGCACGCGACGGACGGCCTCGGCGCCGACGTCGTGATCGACGCGGTCGGGGCAGAGGCGGACGGCGCCGTGCTGCAGCACATCACTGCAGCGAAGCTCAAGCTGCAGGGCGGCTCGCCGGTCGCGCTCAACTGGGCTATCGATTCGGTGCGCAAGGGCGGCACCATCTCGGTCATGGGGGCGTACGGCCCCCTCTTCAGCGCCGTCAAGTTCGGGGACGCCATGAACAAGGGCGTGACCATCCACACCAACCAGTGCCCGGTCAAGCGGCAGTGGCCTCGGCTGTTCGAGCACATCAGGAACGGATACCTGAGGCCGGCGGACATCGTGACGCACCGGATTCCGCTGGAGCACATCGAGGACGGATACCACCTGTTCTCGGCGAAGCTCGACGGGATCATCAAGCCGCTCGTCGTTCCGACGGCAGCGTGAGAGAGGAGCCGACCATGCCGTACATCGCCAGCGACCACGCCAAGCGATACGACCCGGAAGCCCTGCGTCAGCGCATCCCGGGATGGGGCGTCGACAGCGATCCGGCCGACCGGCCGTCGCATCCTCGCGAGCTCGTCGATGCGGGGGAGACCGGCGCTCACTGGACGCTCCCGGTGCTGCAAGAGCCACGAGAGGGACGGGAGCGCTCGATCGAGCACGAGATGCTCACGCCCGTCTTCGGCACGGCGCAGCCATTGCACGGGCTGTCCGGGATGATCCGCAGGTTCGCCTACGACAACTACAGCGAAGGGCAGACGGCCCACTGGCTGCTGCTCGTGCTCGGCGACCGGGTGGAGTCGGTCGGGGCGCACCTGAGGTCGTTCGCAAGCTCGCGGCCCGACAACCCCATCACGCAGACGGGCATCCTCGCGGAATCCGGTCGGCACCCCATCGCTTCCCGGTACGGCGTGGGCCGTGCCGACGTCAAGCACAGCTGGCTGGACCCGATCATCGTCGCCGGTCCGTGGGTGCTCGCGGGCGTGCTTCTGGCCAGGTCGGTCGTGCGGCTCAGCCGACGGTAGCCCGCCTCGTCGAACACGTCAGAGCAGGGCGAGGCGGCCGACCATGCGGTCGATGCGGTTGCGGGGGCCGACGAGACCCAGCGCGTGGTAGTCGAGGTCGTCCGACCCCTTCGCCGACACGCTGCGCAGATAGTCGTCGTAGACGCGGGTGAGCTGCGCGTCGACGGGCATGTCGACGATCAGCACGTCGTCGGACGACGCAGCCTTCCTGCGGATGCTCCTCAGCTGATCGCCGGTAGCCGCGAGCACCGTGCATCCGGCCCACGGCAGGCCGGGATGCGACACGCCCTCCGCGTCGATCGCGTCGGGTCCGAGCAGCCCGTCGACCGCGCGGCCGGTGACCGCCGCCACACACGCGGCGGCGTTCACGGCGCGGCCCGCGTCGAGTCCTCCATCCACGACGACGACCCACTTCAGACGCGCGGACCGGGTGGGCGCCGAGGTGTCGATCTCGTCAGCGGTGAAACCGAACGATGGCATGGTGATGGGACCTCCTGCGGTATGGATCTCGGGATACATGCAGGAGGATAGGCAGAACGGTGACGATGTAGCGCATCGACCGCATTTAGTACGAAAGGAGCCCGGGCATGGCGGAACTGGACGCACTTGATGCGGCGATCCTCGCCGAACTGCAGTCGAATGCACGGCGCACGAATCGGGACATCGCGGCGGCCGTCGGAGTTTCGCCCACCACGGCGCTGGACAGGACGAAGTCGCTCGTCGCGCGCGGCGTCATCCGAGGCGCGCGTCTCGAGCTCGACCTGGCCAAGCTGGGCAGGCCCGTGCAGGCGCTCATCAACGTGCGCGTGCGCCCGCCATCGCGAACCAACATCGAGGCCTTCCGGGACTGGGCGGTCACGCTGCCCGAGGTGCTGGGCCTCTTCGTGATCACGGGCGACGACGACTTCGTCGTGCACGTCGCCGTGCCCGACAACGACAGCCTGTACACGTTCGTGATCGACCGGCTCACCCAGCGCAAGGAGATCGCGAACGTGCGCACGACCGTCGTGTACGAGCACCTGCAGAACCCTGCGCCTGTGCCCCGGCCGCGCAGGAACGGTTAGCCGGCCTGCGAAGAGACGTCGATCCTGCGCGTGCTGGACCGGGCTGTCGCCGGGTCGGGGGATGCTGAGGTGATGGACGACAAGCGAGCGGCGGGCGTCTGCTGCTCACCGGGATGCGGTGACCCTGTCTCCGCCGATGCGCCGGTCCCGCTGTGCGAGCGCCATCTCGCGGCGGCGGCCGACTGGGCCGGTGCGGTCTTCGGTGTGGAAGACGTGCTGCCGTCGCCGTGCCTGGCCTGCGGATCCCGGGTCGGAGTGCGGTATCCGTCTGGATGGGTGTGCGCCAGCTGCGAATGGGTGCACGGGGAGGTGCCGGAGGAGACGGTGCTTCGAGCCCGCGTGAACGTCGTCTACTACCTCAGGCTCGACACCCGCATCAAGATCGGAACGACCGGCAACCTCGGTCAACGGATGCGCAGGCTCTGGCACGACGAGCTCGTCGCGATAGAGCCGGGCGACCGCCTGCTGGAGAGGTCCAGGCACGAGCAGTTCGCGCGGTACCGGCTCGGGCCCAGCGAATGGTTCGAGCGCTCGCCCGAGATCGCCGACCACGTGGCGCGGCTGAGCCTCGGCGCCGGCGATCCGTGGGCGCTGTACGCACGGTGGGTGAGCGAGTCGATCGCCGCGCTCGGCTGACGCGGAACGCGACAGGACAGGACCCGGCGGGCTCACCCGTTCAGGTCGCAGGAAGACGACGGCGGGAGGGCACGGGTTACGGGGCGAACGTCACGATCGTCGCCACGACGATGAGCGTTCCGACGATGCCCGTAGCGAGACCGATGGTGAACCAGCGGGCTCTGCCTGGCACGCGTTCCGGCGGTCGTGGCAGGCCCGAAGTGGCGCCCTCGCCGGGCTTCATCGTGATCGGGCCGGGGTTGCCCGGTCCCATGCCGAGGCTCATGGGACAACGCTACGCCTCCTGTCTCGTCGCGATCCGCTAGGCCATCGCGAGCGAGGCGACATCACGCACGGCCGCCGCGAACGCGTCCGGCGCTTCGAACGGCAGGTGGTGGCCGGCTCCGGCGACCTGCCGGTGCAGGCGCTGGCCCGTGAAGCGAGCGGCATCGGCCGTGCCGTCGGTGGCGGGGAAGTTGCCGTCCGCCGTCCCGTCGAGCGTGATCGCGGGCACCGGGATGACGGGCGATGCGGCGAGCAGGCGCTCGACGCTCTCGTACTCGGGCGCCCCGTCTGCGTAGCCGAGCCGGTGCCGGTACGAGTGGATGACGACATCCACGTAGTCCGGATTGTCGAACGACCGCGCCATCGAGTCGAGCAACGCGGCGTCGAACGGCCGGTGCGGAGAGTTGCGGCGCCAGATGACCTCGGCGATGTCACGTCGATGCTCGCTCAGGCCCCGCCTGCCGCGCTCGGTCAGGAAGTAGAAGAAGTACCAGAGGCCCGCCTCGATGTCGGCGCGCACGGGCCGTTCGGCGGCGGCGATGTTCTGGATGAGATAGCCGTTCACACTGACGAGGCCCGCCACCCGGTCCGGCCAGACCGCCGCGGCGACGCACGCGGCGCGGCCGCCCCAGTCGTAGCCCGCGAGGATCGCCTTCTCGAGCTGCAGCGCGTCGAGCAGCTCGGCGACGTCGGTGCCGAGCGCTGCCTGCTGTCCCGACCGCGGGGCATCCGTGCGCCGGAACCGGGTGGGACCGTGACCGCGCAGGTGCGGCACGATGACCCTGAAGCCGTCGGCGGCGAGCTTCGGCGCCACGTCGCGGTAGCTGCCGACGTCGTACGGGAAGCCGTGCAGCAGAACCGCGGCCTCGCCGTCCTCCGGTCCGAGCGCGTGGTAGCCGACGTCGAGCGTAGCCGTGCGGGCGGTGTGCAGTTCGCCGAGTTCAGGCATCTGCCGGGTGTCCTTCTCGAGTGGGTGCGTTGCCGTCCGAAGGGGGCGGCGGAGGGCTGCGGTGCCCGGGCCCGGCCTGGGCGCCCGGGCCCCCCGAGG
>NZ_DASZVF010000011.1:0-31828 GCF_035547335.1 Humibacter sp.
ACGCATCCTCGTCGTCGTGGGCAGCGCGGATGCCGCGGCCCACCGTCAGTTCGAGCGCCTGAGCGCCGATCTAGAGCCGACGACCGTTCACCATTCGCCGTCATCGCTGCTCGACGGCTCCGCCGGCCGGTTCCGGGTCGAGGGCGCGCTGACCGCCGTGCGCATCTCGCCCGACGAGCGGATCGCTCCGCACGCATCCCACGAGCTCGCCGACCGCTTCGCCGCCAGCGTCGCGAACGCCCTCGATGCTGTTGATCTCTCGGAGCTGACCATCGTTCTCATCGGAGGAGAGACCGCGCGTCTGCTCCTCGACCGGCTCGGCGTTCGTCACGTCGACGTGCGGGGCACGGACGGCGGAGGCATCGTCTTCGGCGTCGCGTCCACGGGGTACGGCGGAAGGATCCGCATCGTGACCAGACCCGGCAGCTTCGGCGACGACGATCAGCTCAGCACGCTCGTGCGCTCGATCGCCCCGATCCCGAACCCGTCATCATCCGCTCGAGAAGGAGAATCAGCATGACCGACCAGCACACGCCCGTCATCGCCGTCACCATGGGCGATGGAGCGGGAGTCGGGCCGGAGGTGGTCGTCGAGGCGGTCATCGACCGCGAGGTCGTCGAGGAGAGCCGGCCGCTCGTGATCGGCGATCTCACGCGTCTGCGGCAGGCGGCAGCGATCCGCGGCGTCACCGCGAACATCGTCGCCGTGGAGGGGCCGAACGACCCCGCGTTCGCGCCGGCCGCCGACCGCGTGAACGTCGTCGACCTGGCGCTGCTGCCCGCCGGCCTCCCCTGGGGCGCCATCTCGCCGGTGGCAGGCGACGCCGCCTACCGGTACATCGAGCGTGCGAGCGAATACGCGATGGCGGGCGACGTGCAGGCCATCTGCACGGCACCCCTGAACAAGGCGGCGCTGCACGCCGCCGGCCACGAGTTCCCCGGCCATACCGAGCTGCTCGCCTCACTCACCGGCACGTCAGAGGTCTCGATGATGCTCTCGACCCCCAAGGTCAAGGTCATCCACGTCACGACCCACCTCGGGCTCATCGACGCGATCGCCGCCATCGAGCCCGGCCTGGTCGAACGCACGATCCGGCGCGGATACGACGCGATGCGCGGCGCGGGCATCGATGCTCCGCGTATCGGTGTCTGCGCCATCAACCCGCACGCCGGTGAGAACGGCCTCTTCGGCTACGGCGAGGAGGCCGAGAAGATCGAACCGGGCATCGCTGCAGCGCGCGCTGCGGGCATCGACGCTCGCGGACCGCTGCCGGCCGACACCGCGTTCTTCCTCGCCTCCCGCGGTGACTACGACCTCATCGTCGCGATGTATCACGACCAGGGCCACGCACCCATCAAGGTGCTCGGCATCGAGGCCGGCACCAACATCACCGTCGGCCTGCCCGTCATCCGCACCTCGGTCGACCACGGCACCGCGTTCGACATCGCGGGCACCGGCAAGGCCGACTCGCGCAGCATGGTCGAGGCCCTGCACCAGGCCGCGCAGCTCTCGCGCGCAGCCGGCACGCGCCAGGCTTAGGTGAGCGGGATGACCTCGGTGTCTTCGGTCGAGCCGACCACCGTGAGCGAGACCGTAAGCACCGCACCATGCGATGCTCCCTCGATCCGCCAGACGCGGCGGTAGACGGTTTCGAGGCACTGCTCATGGAACTCGATCGCGCCGTCCGACGAGAGACCTGCGCGCGTCGCGGTGGCTGTCTTCCGGATCTCGTCGTCGAACCATAACGAGGTCTCACCCGCGACCCACTGGTCCTTGGCGCCGTTGACCCAGTGATGAGCGCCATCCGCGTCCACCAGCTCCAAGGTCCAAAGGTCTGCTTCGCGGACGGCCCTCGCCGAAGCGATCCCGAGGCGGTTGAACGCTGCCGCGAACTCACGACCTTCCAGTTCGTGAGATCCATCTGCCAGGTGCGGCCCGCTGATCTCGAGTCGCTCGATGTGGTCGCGCAGGTCGTTCGTGCGATCGTTCGACGCAGCCTGCCCGTCCCCGAGGATGCCAGGAAGAAGGTGGTCCCACACGAGATCGGGAATCCGCCAATTCTCCTTCTGACCGGCGGTGATAGCCACGACAGTATCGAGCTCCGGCAACACGAACGCGAATTGCCCGAACGCACCGTCCGCCCGATATGACGAGTGTCGCGAGCGCCAGAACTGGTATCCGTATCCCTGGGCCCAATCCGGTGCTGTGCTCGAGTTGTCGACCTGTTTCGAGGTGGACGCATCCACCCACGTCTCACTCAACAGGCGACGTCCTTTCCAGACCCCTCGCTGCAGATAGAGCTGTCCAAGCTTTGCGATGTCTTCCGTCGTCGCTCTCAGGCCTGTGCCGCCCAAGGGAATACCGGCCGGGCTGGTGGCCCATGGCCGAACAGGAATGCCCAGGGGATCGAACAGACGCGGCCTCAGATATTCGCCGACCGTCTGACCAGTACGAGCCGCGAGTGCCGCCGAGAGAACGTACGTGGCTCCCGTGTTGTACAGAAAGTGAGAGCCAGGAGGAAACGTGAACGGCACGTCGAAGAACACTCGCACCCAATCCGAATCAGGGAGAGCCTTCATGATCGGGAAGGTGTCCGTCTGGTGTCCCGTGGACATGGTCAGGAGGTCGTGAACGCGTACCTCGCTGGCGGCCTTCCGGGCCGCACGGCTCGCCTGGCCGGGGAAGAACGCAAGGATGGGCTCATCGACTGAGAGCAGCCCATCATCCTGAGCGAGCCCGATCGCCGTCGACGTGAAGCTCTTTGAAATCGAGAACATCATGTGCTCACGCTCAGGCGTGTATGGCGCCCACCACCCTTCGGCTGCAACATTCCCGTGGCGAACAACCATGAAGCTGTGAAGACCGGCATCCGCTGCATCCGCGGCTGAGAGGAACGCATCGACTGCTCTCGCCTCGATGCCCTCATCCACGGTCGAGGTTCGCGGAAGGAATGTCTCTGTCATGCTTTGATTCCTCCTGTTCCGAGTCCCGAGCGCCAGAAGCGCTGCAGGAAGATGAATGCGATGATCAGCGGCACGACCGAGACCAGCGATCCTGTGATGACGATGGTCTGCAGCGGCGTCTGCCCTGCGTACTGCTGGGAGTTCCAGGCGTAGAGACCCAACGTGATGGGGTACAGGTTCTGGTTCTGCAACATCACGACCGGGAGCAGGAAGTTGTTCCAGATCCCCACGAACTGGGTCAGAAAGATCGTGATGATCCCGGGGATCATGAGCCGGGATGCGATGGAGAAGAACACACGGAAGTCGCCCGCACCGTCGACTCGCGCGGCCTCGAGAAGCTCGTACGGCACCGCAGCCTCCGCCGAGAGCCTGGCCAGGTAGAAGCCGAACGGGTTGACGATGCTGGCGAGGAACACACCCCAGAACGTGTTCGTGAGATGCACCTGGGAGAACAGCAGGAATAGAGGCAGTGCCAGCGCCGTGCTCGGAACCAGCACTCCACCGAGCACAATCGAGAAGAGCGCTTCGCGACCGCGGAATCGGTACATGGCCAAGTAGTACCCGGCCATCGCCGCGATGAGGGTGCCGACCGCCGCCCCACAGACCGAGTAGAGCACGCTGTTCAGCGCCCACCGGAAGAAGAGGCCGTTCTCATAGCCGAACAACGATCCCAGGTTCGTGAACAGCTGTGGGCTGGCGATGGCGAAGGCCGGCGAAGACGACAGGGTGCCTGCGGACTTCGTCGCAGCGAGCAACAGCCAGTACAGCGGCAGGATGAAGTACGCGGCCCATGCGGTCAGCACTGCAAAACGGAAGATCAGCGCTGCCCGATCTCCCGCGCTGCCGCGGATCTTGGTGCGTCGGTGCACGCGTAGGGACGGTGCGACCTCGGACTGGGGCACCGTGGTCATGAGCGTCCTGCCCTTCTTGCAATGCTGAGCACCGCGAACGACATCACGAAGGTTGCTGCCGCCAACGTCACCGAAACAGCGGCCGCGTAGCTGTAGTTGCCGCTGACCGCGTTGTTGTACGCGAGCATGTTCGGCGTGAAGGTGCTCGTGATCACTGACGACGCGGCGCGCAGAATGGTCGGCTCGGTGAAGAGCTGGAGGGTGCCGATCACGCTGAAGATGGCCGACATGATGACGGTCGGGCGGATGAGCGGCAGCTTGATGCTCATCGCGATCCTCAGGTTCGAGGCACCGTCGATGCGTGCCGCCTCGAAGAGCTCCTCCGGAATGGATGTCAGAGCCGTAGACATCAGGATCATGTTGAACCCGGCCCAACCCCAGATGCCGATGTTGGCGATCGACGGAAGCACGAGCGCTCCGAGAAGGGGCAGGTTGATCCCAATCTCGTTGAGTGGCGACGTCTGGGGCTGGTACAGCGTCGACCACATGATGGACGCGATCACGCCGGGCACCGCGTAGGGCAGGAAGAACAGCGCCCGATAGACGTTGCCGGCGCGCCTGGGTATTGCGGCGATCAACAGAGCAAGGAGCACGGCGATCACCGTCATGAGCGGCACCTGGATGAGCGCGAAGACGATGACGCGGAGGATGCCGCTCGTGAAGCTGGTATCGCCGAGCACAGCGGCGTATTGCTGGAACCCGGCGAACTGCGTCGACGTGGTCCCGAACACTCCTCCGGTCCGCACTACTTTCAGCGTGCTCTCGTAGAGCGCGTAAACGATCGGAACAACGAAGAAGAGCAGGAACGGCACGAAGAACGGACCGAGAAACCCGAGCCTGACGAGGAGCGGGCGGGCGCGCCAAGCGCGCCTGCCCACTCGACGAGGCGCCCCCAATGCAGCCGAAGTCACTTGGACACGACCGGGATCGACTGGCTCTTCAGATCTGCGACCGCTTTCGCCTGAGCCGCCTCCAAGCTCTTGAGTACGGTGGAGCTTCCGTTGAACGCCCCGGTCAGTGCATCAGAGATGTACCCGTTCAGATTCGTCTGATCCGGCGACCATGCGAAGTTGTGGTTCGTGCCCTCGCTCATCTTCTGGAAAACCTGCAGCGTCTTCTGGTTGTTGTAGTACGGCTGAGGTGTGTCGAGTGCGCCGCTGTTGGAGTACTGGATGGACGACCCGGTACCGCTGTTCTGGTAGATCGCTTTCGATGCGTCCGGATTCGTTGCGAGCCAGTCGGCGAACACGGCGGCTTCGTAGGGGTGCTTGGTCCCCTTGAGTACAGCTGTGGTCGACCCTCCCCAGTTGCCGCCCGCGGAATCGCCTGCCGTCCACTGCGGAAGCTCTGCCACCGCCCACTTGCCAGAGGCACTCGCGGCGTTGGTCTTCATGATGTCCTGCTCCCACACGGCGCCGATCGCGGTCGCGATGGTGCCGTCCGACCAGCCCTTGTACTGCGCCGGAGTGAGAGGCTCGATGCTCGTGTTGACAAGACCCTTGTCGATCATCTGCTGCCAATAGTCCGCAACCTTCTGGATCGGCGCGCTGTGCATGTCGATCACGAACTTGCTCCCCTGGTACGAATAGGGCTCAGCGCCTGCCTGCCAGATCAGGCCGGTGAGAACCCCCGGGCCATCCTGGGGTGCGAAAGTCGTCATGGCGATCGCCGGGTTCTCCGACTTGAGCTTCTGCGCATCCGCCATGTAGTCGGCCCACGTCTTCGGCACGGTGAGGCCGTACTGCTTGAAAATGTCGGTGCGGTAGTAGAGCGCGAGAGGTGCCGTGTCTAGCGGTGTCGCGTACAGGTCGTTGCCGCCCAGCGTGACTTGGCTGTAGGTCCACGGGACGACGGCCTTCTTGAGGTTCTTCACGGGTGCGCAGCCGGCGATGTTCGTGAGATCGTTCTGAGCCCGGAAGTTGGCCAAGTGGTCGTACTCGATCATCGCGACGTCTGGCTGATTGCCCGCTTTCAGCGCGTCGAAGTAGTTCTGATACGCGACGTTCCCGCTGGCCAACGCGTTGTACTTGACCTGGATGTTCTTGTGCGTCTTGTTGAACTCCTCGACCGCAGCCTTGCCGTGGTCCTGCCAACCCCAGTAATCGAGCGTGACCTTGCCCCTCGACGGCTGGCAACCAGACGAATCAGACGAGGCGTTGGCCGACCCGGACGAGCAGCCGGAGATTCCCACGCCGACTGACGCGACCACTGCGATCGCGATGATGCTGGCCTTCAGCTTGCCCATCAACTTCTCCTCCTCGAGACCCCGCAGCTGCCACCGGCGAGCCGCGAGCGAAAGGCCGATGCTCGACCCGGAAGAAAAACTAGGGTCGCGACGACTGCCGTGTCAAGTTTCAGTCATAAATATGAAACTTACGACAGCTGGCGCGCGGCGCGAGGGGCGCGACCACGCGCTCCGAGCAAGGTCGATCGCATTGCCGACGACTCGGCGATCGTGCCGGGGATTTCTGCGTACGCGATCCGGTTCAGCGCACGGCGCCCGTGCTTTCGCGAACGATGAGCGAAGTCGCGAGGTCCAGACGCCCGATCGAACGGTTCCTGCGACGACGATCCAGGACCAGCGTGACCGCCATTTCCGCCATTTCGCGCAGCGGCTGGCGCACAGTCGTCAGCGGGGGATCGGCCAGCTCCGATATCTCCAGGTCGTCGAAGCCGACCACGGAGAGCTCGTCCGGGATGCGGATGCCCCTGCGTGCCGCCGCCTCGTACACTCCGAACGCCTGCACGTCGTTGAGCGCGAAGATCGCGGTCGGCGGGTCCGCGAGGTCGAGGAGTACCTCTGTCTGCGTGATCGCCAACGGCTTGTGGTAATCGCCTACCGCGATCAGCTCGGGGCGATCCGGGATTCCCGCTTCGCTCAGAGCCGTGCGATAACCCGCGAGCCGAGCGCGCGAGGAGAGCATGTCCTGCGGGCCGGTGATGACGCCGATAGCTCGGTGGCCGAGCTTGATCAAATGCGCCGTCGCCATCAGGCCGCCGAACCAGTTCGCGGCACCGACCGCGGGTACGTCAGGGTCTTGGCACGTGACCGGATCGAGTGCGATGAAGGGGATACCCTCGGCACGCAGAAGCCGCTTCTCCTGGACCGACAGACCGGCGAAGACAACGATCACGGCGGCCGGCCTCCGAGCGATCGTGCGCTGAACCCAGCCTCTGCCGGTCGCGCGCATGTGGCCGGTCTCTGTCAGCATCGTCGAGTAGCCGAGCTCTTGCGCCGTCTCCTCGACCCCTTGGAGAAGCTCCATCATCCAGGAGTCCAGCTCACTGCAGACCACCTCGACGAGTTGAACGTCGCCTTCGCTTTCTCGCCGTTGATAGCCGTGGTCACGGAGCAGCTCGAGAACCCGCTGTCGGGTGGCGTCGGCGATGCCGGGACGACCGTTGAGCACTCGGGACACGGTCGCCAGCGAAACCGATGCCTCGGCGGCGATGTCCGCCAACGTCGTTCGTTCCGGCCTCGACCCTTCGTCGCGCCCCGTCCCGCTCACCGCCGCCCCTCCTGTCTCACGACGAGCGGAGGCGGCGCCGTGCTGCTTCGAACAACGAGTGTCGTCTGCAGCTCGACGTGCGGCTGAGAGCGATGCCACGGCCGCTGCTCGCCCTGTCTCAGGGCGAGGCGCGCGGCCTCCTCCGTCATGTCGGCGAGTGGCTGGCGCACGGTGGTGAGCGCCGGGCCGATGAGAGTCGTGAATTCGAGGTCGTCGAAGCCGACGACCGAGACATCCTCGGGGATCCGCAGACCCAGTCCTCGCGCCGCCGCGTACACCCCGAGAGCCTGTGAGTCGCCGCCTGCGAAGATCGCCGTCGGCCGTTCCGTCATCATCAGCAGCTTCCGGCCCTGGGCGAGGCCGCTCGCGCGGTCGAACCGGCCGGGCAGCACGAGCGCGTCGTCGGCCGGGATGCCCGCTGTCTGCAGCTCTCGACGGAAGCCGTCGATGCGCAACCGGGATGTGAGCATGTCACCGGGACCCGTGATCGCGCCGATACGGCGATGCCCGAGCCCCACGAGGTGACTGGCTGCTTGCTGACCGCCGAGAAATGCCGAGGATGTCACCGTCGGGACGTCCTCCCCTGGGGAACGCCCGGGATTGACGAGGGCGAAGGGGACGTTGCGCGCCCTCAGACGACGCCTCTCCTCTTCGCGCAATCCTTCGAGGACCAGCACGATCGCTCCGACGCCGCGCTGCACCACCCCCTCGATCCAGGAGCGCTCCGGCCCGTGGTGATCGCCCGTCTTTGAGATGATCACGCTCATTCCGTTGGGTCGCGCGACGCGCTGGATGCCACGGACCAATTCGACGGCCCACGCATTGTGGAAGTACGGCACGACGAGCTCGATGAGCGGCGCAGAATCGACCGCCCTGGTTCTGCGCACGTAGCCCTGATCCCGGATCGCCGACTCGACCTTGAGTCGATTGCGCTCCGACACACCACTACGTCCGTTGAGCACGCGCGAGACCGTCGCGATCGACACCCCGGCCTCATCCGCAATCCGAGCCAGGTCGGCCTTCCCACCGTCGGATGGCATCACACCTCCCCACGGGAGCCACGGGGCACAGTATACGAGCGCTCAAGCAACGCTCAGATCACAGCCGTCGCGCTCGCCGTTCATCACGGGGAACCGCGACGCCCAACCCGTGGGCGACGCACCGGAACGAGCCCGGAGCGCGAGACGTCCCTACGCGACGCCCTGCGCCACGAGCTTCTTCACCATGTACTCCTGCACGGCTTCCTGGCCGCCCTCGGATCCGAATCCGGACTTCTTGCGACCTCCGAAGAAGGTGTCGCGCGCTCCGACTCCGAACCGGTTGATCGTCACCATCCCGACATCGAGGAGGCGCGGCAGGCGCTGCACTCGGTCGGCGGATGCCGTGAACAGATACGCCGCCAGGCCGAACTCGACGTCGTTCGCCCGGGCGATCACCTCGTCCTCGTCGTCGAACGGCGTCGTGACCGCGATGGGCCCGAACGGCTCGACGCGCATCAGGTCCGCCTCGTCAGGCACGTCGGCCAGCAGCGTGGGCCGCCAGTAGTACCCGACTCTGTCGTCGCCGGTTCCGCCCGCGGCCAGCACCGCACCCTTCGCCACCGCGTCGTCGATCAACGGCTGCATCGCGTCGAACCGCTTCTGGCTGGCGAGCGGCCCCATCTCGGTGGCCGGGTCCAGCCCGCTTCCCACCTGAACGGCATCCAGTGCCGCGGCATACCGCCTGACGAACTCGTCGTGGATCGAGCGGTGCACGAAGAAGCGGATGGGAGACCCGCACGACTGGCCCGTGTTATGCAGTTTGCTGCCGACGGCATCCGCCACGAGCTTGTCCAGGTCGGCATCCTCGAAGACGATGACCGGCGCGTGGCCGCCGAGCTCGAGCATGATCGGCTTGACCTCCTCCGCGGCGGCACGGGCGAGCTGCCGGCCGACGCCGACCGATCCCGTGAACGACACCTTGCGGATGAGCGGAGACGAGATCAAGGCGGACGAGATGGCGACCGGGTCACCGAAGACCAGGTTCAGCACACCCGCCGGCAGCCCGGCGTCGTGCAGGGCCCGCGCCAGGGCCACGGCGCTGGCCGGCGTCTCCTCTGCGGCCTTGATCACGACGGTGCAGCCCGCGGCGAGCGCGGCGGCGACCTTGCGACCCGGCACGGTCAGCGGGTAGTTCCAGGTCGTGAAGGCGGCGACCGGCCCCACCGGCTCCTCGATCACCATGGTCACGCCGTCCGACAGCGCCGTCGGCAGCACATTGCCGTACCGGCGCGGCGCCTCCGTGGCGAGGGAGTCGATGATGTCCGCCGTGTAGTCGACCTCGTCGAGCGAGTCGCGAAGCGGCTTTCCCATCTCCAGCGTCATGGCGTTCGCGATCTCGTCTCTGCGCTCGCGCAGATTCGCGGCCGCGACCATCAGGATCCTCGCCCTCTTGTGCGGCGAGATCAGCCTCCACGACCCGAAGGCGCGAGCGGCGGCTTCGTTCGCTGCGCGCACGTCGTCCTTGGTGGCGACGGCGACGTGTCCGATGATCTGCTTGGTCGCCGGATCCTCGACGGGAAGCTGCGAACGACCCTCGCCGCTGACCCAGCGGCCGTCGATGTAGAGAGGTGAGTCGGGATACGTGGTCATGGTTCGCCTTCTGTTCAGAGTTTCACGCCGCCGGAGAGCAGGTCGATCTTCCAGAAGCGCTGCAGCGACAGGAAGATGATCGCCAGCGGCAGGATGGACAGCAGCACTCCGGCGATGACCAGCGAGTACTGATTCGGCTGGCCGCCGGTCGGCATGATCATGCCGTACATGCCGAGCGTGAGCGGGTAGAGCTCGTTGTTCGACAGCATGACGAAGGGCAGCAGGAAGTTGTTCCACACCGCGATGAACTGGATCAGGAACACCGTGATGAGGGCAGGGAACATCAGCCGCAGCCCGACCGAGTGGAAGATGCGCCACTCGCTCGCGCCGTCGATGCGGGCCGCTTCCACGATCTCGTCGGGACCGGATGCCTCGGCGTAGATCTTGCAGAGGTAGATGGCGAACGGGCTGACCAGCTGCGGCAGCAGAACGCTCCAGTACGTGTTGGTGAGACCGACCTGAGCGAGCAGGAGGTACTGCGGCACGGCGAGCAGCACGGGGGGAAGGAGCACGGCGGCCACGATGGTGCGGAACACGGCCTTGCTGCCCCAGAACGTGTACTTGCCGAGCGCGTAGCCGGCCGCGCCGGCGATCAGCGTCGAGACGACGCCGCCTCCGACCGCGTAGATCACGGTGTTCAGCGCCCAGCGCAGCCAGATGCCGTTGTCGTACGTGACGATGCCCGCGAGGTTGTCCCAGAACGAGCCGCTGAACGATGGCAGGAGCGGTGGGGTCGAGAACAGCTCGCCGTTGGACTTCGTGGAGGCGATCAGGATCCACAGAACGGGCAGCACGCAGTACAGCGCGCCGACGATGAGGATGATCGTGGGCACGAGCCCTGCACGTCGCGAACCGCGCTTGCGGCGCTCGGCAGGATGCCTGCGCACAGCCGGCATCTGCCGGTCGAGTGCGTCGCCTATCGCCTGGCTCATCGCGCGCTCCTTCTGCTGATCCGGTTGCCGACCACGTTCACGATGACCGTCGCGCCGACCGTCATCACGAGCAGCGTGAAGGCGCTGGCCGCACCGCCGTAGATGTTGTTGTTGACGAACGCATCCGAATAGACGCGCATCAGAGGAACCCAGGTGGAGCTGATGGCGTTCGTCAGCGGCTTGAGGGTCGTCGGCTCGTTGAAGAGCTGCAGTGCGCCGATCACGCTGAACAACGCGACCATCGACATCGCAGGGGCGATCATGGGCAGCTTGATGCGCAGCGCGATCTGCAGCTCATTTGCGCCGTCGATCTGCGCGGCGTCGAAGATCTCGGCCGGTATGGAGCGCAGCGCCGTGAACAGCACCACCATGTTGAAGCCGATCACGCCCCACGTCGCCACATTGGCGACGGCGAAGAAGATGCCGACGCTTCCGAAGTAGTCGATGACCTGACCGCCGATCGGGCTCGTCGCCGGCAGGTAGAGGAATCCCCAGAGCAGCGAGGCGATGACACCGGGAACCGCGTAGGGAAGGAAGATCGCGAGACGCCACACGCCCGTGAGCCGCGCCTTGTTGGCGTCGAGGCACAGCGCGAACAGCGCGGCGAAGAAGAGCGTGGCCGGCACTCCGATGATCGCGATGATGAACATCCTGCCGAGGCTCGACCAGAACTCCGGGTCGTCGAGGGTGCCGATGTAGTTCTCCAGCCCGGCGAAGACCTGGGCGGTGGAGGTGCCGAGCAGCCCGCCGGTCACCTGCACCTTCAACAGGGAGAGCACGAACGCGTACACGGCCGGTGCGAACGTGAAGAGCACGAGGAGGATCACGGCGGGGGCGATGAGGAGCACGGGAAGGGCCGGCCCTCGCCGTCTGCGCCGCACGCTTCGCGATCGCAGTGGAGCTGTCGCGACGCCGTCGCGTTGCAGGGTGGTCATCGGGTCTCATCCTCTGTCATGGACGAGCGGTGCGTCGCCGCGCACCGCGAACGGATGCCGGGGGGCAGCGAGCGCCGCGCTCACCGGCGCGGGTGCGGAGCAGGCATCCAGCCCCGCTCCGCACCCGCACTGATTCACTTGACTTTGTAGCCGGTCTTCTTCATGTCGCTCACCGTGCTGGTCTGCACCGTCTTGAGCGCGTCGAGGAACGACGTGTGGTTCTGCACAGCCTTTCCGAAGGCATCCGAGTAGCTGTTGAACGTGATGTTCGCGTCGGGTCCCCAGATGTCGAAGCCGCGCACGTTCGAAGCGAGCTGCTTCATGAGCGTGTTGTAGTCGGGCTGGTTCTTCATGAAGGGCGGAGGCGTTTCGAGCGCGGGCAGCGACTGGTACTTCTGCGCCGCGGGGAAGACCTGCACGTTCTTGATCAGCAGGTTGATGCCCTCCTGCGTGTTGTTCATCCAGTTGGCGAACTTCGCCGCTTCGGCCGGATGCTTCGAGTCGGCCGTGACCGCCTCGACCTCACCGCCCCACGTGCCGATGGCCTTGTCGCCGGCCGTCCACGCCGGGACCGGCGCGGCGACCCAGTCGCCGGCGGTGTCCGGTGCGATCGTCGGCAGCTGGTTCGGCGCCCACTGGCCCGATACCCAGCCGAGGATGTTGCCGGTGTTCATGTCGGTGTTCCACTGGGTCGACCAGCTCGGCCCAGGCGCGATGACGCCGTCGTCGAGCAGCTTCTGCCAGTACGAGGCCACCTTCTGCGTCGCAGCGTCGTCGATGTTCACCGACCACGTGTTGCCGCTGGTCGACCACCAGTTGGCGCCTGCCTGCTGGGCGAGGCCGGCGAACCACTCCGGGCTGCTGGCGTCGAAGTTCATCAGGTACTGCTTAGGGTTGGCCGCGTGCACGATGGCGGCATCCTTGGCGAACTCGTCCCAGGTGGCGGGCGGCGTGGTGATGCCGTCCTTGGCGAGGAGATCCTTGCGGTAGAAGAACACCAGCGGGCACACGTTCTGCGGCACACCGTAGGTCTTGCCCTCGAACTGCACCTGCGACAGCGTCTCCTTGCTGAAGTTCGACAGGTCGGAAACGTACTTGTCGATCGGCACGACCACCTTGTTCGACACCATCATCGGCAGCGCCTGGTACTCGACCTCGGTCAGGTCGGGGTTGGTTCCCGCCTTGTTGTCGGTGATCAGCTTGTTGTAGAGCGTGTACCCCGTGCCTGACGGCTTGATCAGCTTGACCTGGATCTTGGGGTTCTCCTTGTTCCAGGTGTCCACCAGGGTCTGCATGCCGTTGTCCCAGTTGGTGAACGTGAGGTGCACGACACCGCCGGACGACGCCGTGCCCGAGCCGTTGCTCGAGCTGCAGCCGGTGAGCACCGACGCCGCAGCTGCTGCGACGGCCACCGCGGCGAGCAGCGGCGCTCGCTTCTTCCGGGTCATTGTTATCTCCTTCGATCGTGGATGTTCGTGGTGCGGGGTTGATTCAGTAGAGCCAGTCGGCAGGATCCGGTGCCAGCGCGTCGAGTTCGCCCCAGAGCTCGTCGGCGATGGGCAGTTCCGCCAGTTCGAAGAGCCCGTCGAGCTGGTCGGGCGTGAGGGCCCCGACGATCGTCGAGTGGATGTCGGCGTTGCGCATGCTGAACTGCAACGCGGCCGCGGGCAGCGGGATGCCGTGTCGCTGGAGCAGCGCACCCATCGCCTGCGCGGCATCCAGGACCGCTGGCGACACCGTCTGGTAGCCGTACATGTCGAGTTGCACCGGGAACGACGAGAGGATGCCTCCCCCGAACGGCGCCGCGTTCAGGACACCCAGTCCCGACTCGTTGGCGTGCCGGATGAGCTCGGTCGCTGAGTGATCGACCAGCGTGTACCTGCTGTGCGTGATGAGCGCGTCGAAGAGGCCGGTGTCGACGAAGCGGGTCAGCAGGTCGACGGGCGCTCCCGAGATGCCGATGTGGTCGACGATGCCCTCGTCCCGAAACGCGACCAGCTGTTCCACCGGACCGCCTTCGGACATGGCGAATTCGTACGTGGTGTTCTCCGGGTCGTGCAGGAAGAGCATCGGCAGCCGGTCGACGCCGAGACGCGACAGGCTCTCTTCGAGCGAACGCCGCATCCGGGCAGCGGAGAAGTCGTTCGTGACCGGATCGCGGTCGAGCTTGGTCTGCAGCACGACACCGTCGGGCAGCCGGCCGCCGAGCATCGCGATCACCTTGCCGATGCGCTCTTCGCTCTGGCCGTAGTTGTTCGAGGTGTCGAGGTAGTTGAGGGGACCCTCAGCGAACCGCAGGGCCGTCGCGATGGAGTCGTCCTCCGCCGACCGCGCGTCGCTCCAGCCCGCCGTGCCGAGGCAGAGTCGCGACACGCTCAGTCCGGTGCGGCCGAGTTCGACGCGTTCTGCCGCGAAAGGCACGTCCACAAGCTGGTCTTCCATCGATCCTCCGTCTGTAAAACGATTAACATTCTGTGGACACGATGGAGACATGTCAAGCCGCGTTTTGCTGTCTGAGGCAACCTAAATCGGATAACATCGTGCGCAGAGCCGGGGCGGCGACAGGAGCGGAAGGGTGGGACGCAACCGATGACCGAAGGACGCGGCCCCGTTCGGGTGATCGATGTCGCGCGCGCCGCCGGCGTCTCCACCGCGACTGTCTCGAACGTCGTCAACAAGCCGCAACGCGTCGGCGTCCGCACCCGCCGCAAGGTCGAGCGGGCCATCCGGGAGCTCGGCTTCGTTCCCAATCGCGCCGCTCAGCAGTTGCGCATCGGCCAGAGCTCATCCGTCGGGCTGATCGTTCCCGACGTCTCCTACCCGTTCTTCACGGATCTCGCGCGGGGCGCGGAGGCCGAGGCCGCCGAGCTGGGGCTTTCGGTGTTCCTCGGCAACAGCGACATCGATCACGACAAGGAGGTCGGGCTCGTCAGGTCGTTCCTGCAACAGCGGGTGCGCGGGCTCCTCGTGGCACCCATCACGAGCCCGCGAGCGGTTCTGGACATCGCAGAGCAGGCGGATGTGCCGTTCGTTCTGGTCGACACCCCACCTTTGCTCGAAGGAAACGTCTCTTCGGTCGCCTCCGACAGCTTCGCCGGAGGTCGCATCGCCGTTCGGCACCTGGTCGAGCGCGGCAGCACGCGGCTGGGTTTCATCGGCTCGGATGCCGACCCCTCCCAGGTCATCGAACGGTGGCATGGCGCCCGGCGCGAGGTCGACGACCTGCCTGGCGTGACCCTCGAGCGGATCGCGCCCGACGCGCGCGGACTCCGGGCCGGGATCACGATCGGCCGTGCCATCCTGGAGCGTCCGGCCGACGCCCGCCCGGACGGCCTAATCGCGCCGAACGACGCACTCGCCGTCGGGGTCGTCAACGCGCTCGTCGCCGGCGCGGGCACTGATGTGTTCCGCGACATTCGCGTGATCGGATACGACGATCTCGAGATCGGCGCCTGCGCGGTCGTGCCGATCACGTCGATCCGGCAGTCGAGCGAGCTCATCGGCCGATCCGCCATCCGGCTCCTCGAAGAGCTGGTTGGCAGCGCGGAGCCGACGCATCGCCGGATCGTTTACGACCCGATCCTCGTCACCCGGTCGACGACGTAGGGTTTCGGCGCTCGGGAGACCGGACCGAATCTGTGCGCTACTCGCCCACGAACCCGACGGTGAGAACGAAGTCCGCCCGCACCTCTCGTCCGGCTTCGAGCACGATCGGGCCCAGGCTCTCCTGGTCGTCGGAACGGTACGGGCGAGAGGCCGGCTCGAGCGCGATCGTGGAGACGGCCCGCCACCACGGAAAGCCGTCCGTGGCGTTGTGCTCCTGCCACACGTGCAGATAGGGCAGCAGCGCCGCATCCCACCTCAGGCGCGCGAAAGCGCCGGTATCCGGCTCACGGATCTCGGCCTCGCCGCGGGCGACGGCCTCGAATGTGCGGAACGCGGAGACGCCGGCTTCGCCCTGTGGGAACTCGACGCCCACGTCCTGCCCGGCCACCAACACCTGGGAGCGCGGACCGACGACGGCCGACCCCAGGGCGGGATGCTCCGTCCAGCTCAACGTGCACGGCAGTTCCGACCGATTGGTCACCGCCTGCGCGACGTGCACGGTCTCGCCCACGACGCTCACGGTGCGCCGGATGCGCAGCGGCGCCGTTCGGAACTCCACCTCGTAGGTGCAGCTGGCGATGCTCGATCGCACCAGGTTCCAGCTTCGCCACGACGCCTCACCATGGAAGGGATGCTCGACCCCGTCCACCGTGCGCTCGTCGCCCGCGCTCGGCACGAGGGTGTGCCACCCGCCCGGATACCGCCGATGCCACTCGCGGCTGGACCCGTCATCCGGCTGCACCGGATCCCAGCGTTTGTCCGCCCACGGAGTCTCGAGCAGGAACTCCGTCGCGCCTTTCCGGTGGACGATGGAGGCGATGCGCGCGCCCAGCTCGTCCACGGTGACGGTGCGCTCCGCCGATCGGATGGTCACGATGGGCCGCGGCGCGACGTCGCCCGCCGCCACCGCTGCGGTCTCCGTCACAGGGCTGCTGCCCGCTGCGCGTTGCCCATCCTCGGTGCGAACGTGTTGTGGAAGATCGAGGATGCCGCACCCACGGCGCCGGCCTCGCTCGCCAGCACGGAGCGCTCGACGCGAACCGTTCGCGCCGAGTGCGCCGTCGGAACGGCGTTGATCTCCCTCGAGATCCGGCTCACGACGATGTCCCTGAGCTCGGGCTCGAACGCCGGCCCTCCGATCACCATCAGCGGCAGGTCGAGGAGGTCGATGAGCGCGACAGCGCCCTGCGCGATCACCTCCGCGATCTGCTCGGCGGCCGCGACGGCGTGCTCCTCGCCTCTGCCCACCTCCTCACAGAGCTCTCGGTAGGTCGTCCCCGGCCCGCGATAGCCGAGCTCGGCGGCGATCTCCGGAAGCGCCGAAGTGGGATTGCACTCCCTCACGAGCAGCGGTCTGCCCGCAGCGTCGGTGTTTCCGATGCGGATGGCGCACAGCTGCCCGAATTCACCGGCGTTCGAGCTGACACCCCGGTAGACGTCGCCGTTGAGCACGAGGCCGGAACCGATTCCGGTTCCGAAATAGAGGAAGACGAAGTCGCCGGCCCGCTTGGTGCGTCCCACCCATCGCTCCCCCACCGCGGCGGCTTCGCCGTCCTTCTGCACCAGCACGGGGCATCCGAGTCGGGTGGCCAGCATGTCGCGGAGGGGGGCGTTGCGCCAGGTGCGGGGGAGCGGGAGCTCGAGCAGCCGGCCGTCTGGCGTGATGGGGCCGGGCGTCGCGACGCCGACGCCGAGGAAGGATTCCAGGTCGATGTTCGACGTCTTCACCAGCTCGTCGACGGCATCGCCGATCAGGCCGACGAGGTCGTCGGGTGACACGTCGGTGCGGAGGTCGACGGCCCGCCGTTCGACGACGCCGCCGTCGAGATCGGAGAGCACGAAGGTCAGCGAGGTCGGGTCGACGAGCACGCCGACGGCGTGCGCGGCCTCGGCCCTCAACCGCACCATGGTGCGAGGCTTGCCGACCTGTTCCGTTCGCACCTGATCGCCTTCGACGACGAGGCCGCGGTCGAGGAGCACCCGAAGGATCCGCGACACCGACTGCTGCGTCAGCCCTGTGCGCTCAGCGACCTCGGTGCGGCTGATCACACCGGCCTGCCTGATGGTCTCGATGATGGTCGCCTCGTTGAACGAGCCAAGGTCGTACTGGTTCGCCCCGCTCTGCGTGGCGCGTTCGGTCTTGCGCGGCCGCAGGAGAAGCGACGTGGCGCGCGAGGCGGCGACGGGTTTGTCGCCCAGCTGTGTCATGGGGCCTCCAGTGCACCGTCCGGTCGGCGCACACCCGCCGCCCACGCGTCGTGCCCCGAGAGCTCGGCCGGGAATCGCGCCGCGGCACTCTCGTCGATGTCGATGCCCCACCCCGGCGCATCATTCGGAGTGAGCCAGCCGTTCTCGATTCGTAGAGTACCCGGGAACACCTCATGGGTGGCCTCGTTGTAGACGTGCCCCTCCTGGATGCCGAACGCCGGCGACACCACGTCGAGCGCCACATTCGCCGCGGCGCCGATCGGCGACGTATCCCCCGGGCCGTGCCACGCGGTGCGCACCCCGTTCACCTCGGCCAGATCGGCGAGCTTGCGGCCCGCGCTCAGCCCGCCGACATCGGACAGGTGGCTGCGGATGAGATCGACGCCCTTGCCCTGAATGAGCCGCGCGGCATCCTGGAACGAGGTCGTGAGCTCACCGACCGCGATGGGCACGGGACTCGCCGCACGCACCTCGGGCAGCCGGTCCCAGTGCTCGGGCGGCAGGACGTCTTCGAGGAAGAACAGCCGATACGGTTCCAGAGCGCGGGCGAGCCAGACGGCATCCTTGGGTGTGAGGCGCGAGTGCACGTCGTGGAGCAGTTCCACATTGTCGGGCAGCCGGTTCCTGGCGGCCTCGAACAGCGCGGGCGTGCGGCGCAGGTAGTCGCGGGCGCTCCAGCCGTTGCGGTACGGAGCGTCCGGGTATTCCGTCGGCACGGGCGGCGCACCGTAGCCGCCTCCTCCTGGCGTCGAGAGCTGCAGGCGCACGCATCGCTGACCCTGTTCGATGAGCTGTTCGGCGTCGTCGAGCGTCTCGTCGATCGTGCGTCCCGCTGCGTGCAGGTAGGTGTCCGCTGCCGCCCGCACCTTGCCGCCGAGCAACTCGTGCACCGGCATGCCTGCGCGCTTGCCCGCGATATCCCACAGCGCCTGGTCCACCCCGGAGATGGCGTTGTTCGTCACGGGTCCGCCACGCCAGTATCCGGTGAAGCCGATCAGCCTCGTGAGGTCGCCGATGTCGCCCGGATACCGGCCGATGAGAAGGCGCGCGACGTGATCGTCGATGAACGAGCGCACGGCCATCCAGCGTTGAGTGAATGTGGCGCAGCCCAGACCGTAGAGTCCCGGCTCGTTCGTGTCGATCCGCACCACGACGAGCGCCGTGCCCTCCGGCGCCGTGACGATCGCGCGCACCGAGGTGATGCGCAGGTCGGTGCGCGGGCGCCAGGGGTTCTCGAAGTTGTTCATCGTCTCTTTCTTCTCGGGTGATCTCGTGGTTGTGCGCGCTGAGTACTGGGCCGCGGGCGCCCTACCTCGCCAGGCCAGGGCCGTCGCCGGGACGGCTCAGCGAAGGCCCGCCGGAAGGTCGCGCGTCTCCAGCTGCATCTCGTGCTCGGCGTGGAATCCGATGAGGCGCTCGGCATCGCCGAGGTCGATCGGAACCTCACGCTCCACGAATCGCTCGCGGCGAGGCACGTCCGGCGCGAGAGCGTCGAGCACCTCCTCCGTGCGATAAGGGATGTTCGTCGTCGGCGCCGCGAGGTAGAACGCGTTCGCCCCCCGAGCGCCGGACTCCAGCCCGAGCCGGATGGCTCGCGCTGCGTCACGCACATCGAGGTACGACCACGCCTCGGTCAGGCCGAGACGCGGGTTCCTCGTGAACTGGGCCGACTGCGCCTCCAGTCCCTCCGCAGAGTTCACGTGCGGGAACCGCAGCGTGACGACGTCCGTGCCCCAGCGGCGCCACACCATGCGCGAGGTGTTCTCGTCGTTCAGCTTCGACAGCGAGTACCAGTCGGACACGTCGGACGGGATGTCCGTATCGAGCGGCATATACGGAGGGCGCGCATCCTGGTCGACGCCCTGCGGCAGCCCGTACCGGTTGATACTGCCGGCGACCACGGCACATCGCACACCGCGTTGCGCCGCCTGCACGAGCACGTTGAACGTCGACACCACGTTCGTGGTGTACACGGCGTACGGCGTGCCGGCATCCCGGTGGGCGAGCGCGGCGAGGTGCACGACGAGCTCGACGTCGGCGAGCGCCTGCGCCACGTCGTCTTCGGAGCGCGTGTCACCGTGCACCACGCGATCGGCGCCGTCGACGGACTGCCCCGGCTGGCACAGCGCCGTCACCAGTGCGCCGCGTTCGGCGAGATGGGCCGTGGTGACGTTGCCGATGCGGCCGGCGGCGCCGGTGACGAGCACGCGTCGCCCAGCGACGGTCATGGATGCTCCCTCTGGCATCTGACCCTCCTCTTTCGTTGTCGTGTTCACGTTCCCGCCGTCACGGCGTCTGCACAACGGCCCGCGTCATCCCTTGAGCCCTCCCGCTGAGCTGACGCCCCGCAAGAACTGCTTCTGGAACACGACGAAGAGGATCACCGGGATGATGATCGTGAGGAACACGGCAGCCATCTGAACGGCGAACGGCATGGCGCCGTTCGGCAGGTTGGCCAGTGTCACCGACACGGGCTGAAGGTTGGGCGCGGCGAGCACCAGCATCGGCCAGAGGTAGTCCTTCCACGACGCGATGATGGTGAGCAACGTCACCACTCCGAGAATCGGTCGCGACAGCGGGATGACGACGGTCGTGAACACGCGGATGGAGCTGGCGCCGTCGATCCTGGCCGCCTCGATGAGCTCGCGCGGAATGGAATCGAAGAACCGCTTCAGCACGACCACGTTGAACGCGCTGGCACCTGCCGGCAGCCAGACGCCCCAGAACGTGTTCAAGAGACTGATGTTCAGCACTGGCATCTTGAGGATGGTGAGGTACAGCGGAACGAGGCTGATCACTCCGGGTAGGAACAGCGTGGCGAGGATGGCTCCGGAGAGCAGCGGGCTCCAACGGGGTCGCAGCACGCTGAGCAGATAGGCGGCGGTCGCGCTCACGAACAGTGTCGCGATCGTGCTGCCCACCGCCACGATCACGGTGTTGCCGAGCGATGAGCCGATCTGCGCACCGCTCCACGCCTGCTCGAGGTTCCCCCAGTGCAGCGGTGTCTTCCAAATGCCCATCGGATCGCTGATGATGTCCTGGCTCGAAGAAAGGGATGCCCGTGCCGACCAGACGATGGGACCGAGACCAGCGATCAGCAGCCCGATGAACATGACGATCTGCAGGATCCACATGGTCACGATCACGACTGGCCGTCGCCGATCCGCGGCGGAGATCGCACCGCGCTCCTTCGTCTCGCGCTGGCGGCGCTTCCGTGGCGCATCCGGTTCGATCGCCTCGAACTCCGCGGGTGCGACGACGATGGTCTGGCCTGCTGCGCTCATGATGGGCTCCAACGCTTGGTGACGAAGTGGTAGGCGACGGAGAGCACGCACAGGAACAGTGCGAGCAGCACGCTCAGGGCCGTGGCCGCACCGTAGTCCCCGCTGACGAACGCGTAGTTGTAGATCTTCAGCATGATCGTCTGCGTCGCGTTGTTCGGGCCGCCGCCGGTGAACAGGAACGGCTCGGTGAAGAGCTGGAAGGTTCCGATCAGCTGCAGCAGCATCATGATGAAGATCACGTTGCGCAGCTGCGGGATGGTCACGTGCCAGAGCCGCGACCAGATACCGGCGCCGTCGATCTCCGCAGCCTCGTACAGCTCGGGACTGATGCCGCCGATCGCTGCGAGGTAGATGATCGCCGTAGCGCCGGCCCCCGCCCACGTGGTGTAGAGCACGAGGGACGGCATCGCCATCGCCTCCGAGTTGAGCCACGGGTAGGGCCCGAGTCCGAACCATCCGAGGATGCTGTTGAAGATGCCGTCACTGGAGGGGTCGTAGAAGAACTTCCACAACAGGATCCCTGCGACGGGCGGCACGACGGCCGGCAGGTAGGCGAGCAGGTTGTACATCCACCCGTAGCGCCGCAGCTCGTTGACGAAGACGGCGATCAGGATGGGCACCGGGAATCCGAACACGAGCCCGAGCAGAGCGTAGTACGCGGTGTTCAACGCCGCCTGCGGAAGTCCCGGGTCGCTGAGCACGTAGCTGAAGTTGTTCAGCCCCACCCAGAGCGCCGGCCCGACGAGGTTGGTCTTCTCCACGCTCATGAGCACGCCGCGCACGACGGGACCCCAGCTGAAGTAGAGGAAGATCAGCACGACGGGGATCGCGAACAGCACGGCCGTCAGGCCGCCGGATCGGTACCACCTGACGACGCCGCGGCGACGCTGCGGCTTCACTCGCGGAACATTGACTTCGAGAGTCCGAGACATTGGTCAGTCCATAACCGCGCGGATGGGCGGGCTCCATCGGATCGGCCCGCCCATCCGCACTGGGTCAGCGCTGCTGCGCGAGGTTCCGGTCGATGGTCTGGCCGGCGGACGTCACCAGTTGCTTGATGTCCGCATTCTGATCGGTGAGCACCTTCTGCACCACCGGATCCAGCGTCGCGTAGGTGTTCTGGGCATCCGCGGGCTCAGGGATGAGGGGGAGCGTCGATGCCGTGTAGCCCTTGAACTGGTCGAGCGGCACGTTGATCTCGTTCTTGATCCAGCCGAGGTAACGCTGGTAGATCGAGTCCTTCACCGGCGGAAGTCCAGGGGTGCCGACAGCCGAATTGGATGCCGCAGACGACTTCGCGTTCTGCACCGCGAGGTCCTTGTCGAAGTACTGCTCGAAGTTCATGTACTTCACCCACTTGGCCGCAGCGAGCAGCTGGTTGGGCGTGGCCTTCGCGTTGAACATGGCGATCGTCCCACCGGTCAGCGTGCCGTTCGTGCCGTTGCCCTGCGGGAGAGCTCCCTCGCCGAAGTCGGCGGGGTTCATGCCGTACAGGTGCACCGCCTGGTCGTAGATGTCGGGCGCCTGCAGCACCATGCCGATCTTGCCCGCGGAGAACGCCTTGCGGATGTCGTCCTGGTTGTAGAGGAACTGGCTGCCCATCGAGTCGTCGACCCAGCGCATGTCGTGCAGGGTCTGCAACGCCTCGCGGGTGGGCGCCCCCATGTCCGACTTCTTGCCTGACTTGTCGGTCACCGTGCCGCCGAGGCTGTAGGTCATCGTCGTGAGCATCCAGCCGCCCGTGTTGTTCGTGGTGAGCTGGGCGTAGCCGGCCACACCCGGGACCTTGTCGTGGATGATCTTGGCGTCCTGCTGCACCTCCTTCCACGTCGTCGGCGGCTTGTTCGGGTCCAGCCCGGCCTCCTGGAAGATCTTGCGGTTGTAGGCGATGCCCACGGAGAACAGGCCGTAGGGCACGGTGTAGACGTCGCCCTTGGAGTCCTGCACGTTCTTCAGCGCAAGAGGGTTGAGGTCGTCGAGCAGCCCGATCTGCTTGAGATACGGCGTCATGTTGGGCAGCTGTCCGTTGTCGATGAGCTGCTTGCTGTACGTCAGGGACACGTTCATGGTGTCGGGAAGCGTTCCGCCGGCGAGCTTCGCCTGGAACGTCTGCGCCTGCCAGTACTCCGTCGACGGCTTGACCGTGATGTTCGGATACAGCTTCTCGAAGTCCTGCACATGCTGCAGGAAGGTGGCGCGGTCGGCCTTCTTGTCTGCGGTCGGCTCGTCTCCGACCGTGATGGTGACCTTGGCCTTCGGGTCGGCCTTGCCTTGGTCGGCGCTTCCGCCGGCACCGGCGCCGGTGCACCCGGTCAGCGCCGCGACGGTGCTCACCGAGGCGATCAGCACAGCGACCTTGACTGCTCGTTTCTTCATTGAAACTCCTGTGTTGTGGGGATGTCCGTAAGGGGCATGGTCCGCCGGCTCGAGGTCTGTTCCGGCGTTCCGAAAATATAAAACCAAGAGTGTTATTAATGCAACCGCAACTTCTCCCGCCCCGCGGGGCCTCACCCTTGGCGGGCGCCATGCCGGAGGATGCCGATGAGCGGACGCCGCCCCGGGGGTGGTTGCTGCCAACAGAAGGCCGGGATCCTGCGCCGACGACGAGCAGGCGGACAAACAGAGGGACCGGTGCCAACCCGAATGGCACCGGTCCCTCTCTCGGAAAGGAGGAGCCGCACCAACCCGAATGGTGCCGTTCCTCCGGTGAGGCCAAGGTCTACAGCGATGCGGAGCATCCCTTGTGAGCCCAGCGATCAGACAAGAATCTTGTCACGCAAGGGGAAAGCGTTTACACCCCTCCCGCGTAATTCACTCGCTCCTGCCCCCGTTCTGGGGTGCTGCGACGGCGATCGGTCGGGACGTGAGATGGCCCCGCGGCGCGCCCGGCTGCCGCTCCGGGTTTCCTCGCGGTGACCACCACTCTGCCCCCGGGCCAGCGATGCGGGGCCCCGGAAACGCTCCGTTCGCGCCGAGGGTCGGCATCCGGAACGCCATACCCTTCTAGCAATGCCGCGCGTGCCATGCGCCGCAGTCGAGGAGGATGAGATGTCAGAGAAGCCGACCCTGCCGAGTGATGTATCGAACAAGGTGGGCTTCTTCGACCGCTTCGCGGACGTCGCATCCCGAGTCGCCAGCCGGGCGTGGTTCTTCTGCTTCTGCGTCATCCTCGTCGTGCTGTGGGCGCCGTCGATCTTCGTGATCCGCAGCATCGACACGTGGCAGCTGATCATCAACACGGTGACGACGATCGTCACGTTCCTGCTCGTCGCCCTCCTGCAGAACAGCCAGACCCGATCCGATCAGGCGGTGCAGCACAAGCTCAACGCCATCGCCGACGCGCTCAGCGACCTCATGGAGCAGAAGGATCAGGCGCAAGACGCGAAGGAGCTGCGCGAGGCCGTCGGGCTGGAGCAGCGCGAGAGCACCAGCCACAACTCGGCCGAGGACACCAAGAGCGACAGCTAGCCCGTCCCACCCAAGGCGAGGCTCGGCCCGATAGGCGGTGCTGTCGAAGCCGCTGTCTGCCCGACTCAGTTCTCGTCGCTCAGGCGCTCGACCAACTGCGCCTTGGTGAGATGCGACACGTTGCGCATGCCACGGGTGCGAGCGACGTCACGCAGGGCCTGCACGGTGAGGTGGTCGAGGTCTGGATCGTGACCGGCCGATGTCGGCGTCGACCCCACGAACTCGGCCGTCGCATCCGTCACGTTGGGAAGCGGCAGGGAGCCCTCGGGAACGGCGGTGGGCTCGGCTTCGTGCCGCGTCTCGCTCTCGGATGCGTCGTCGTTCGCCGCAGGAACCCTCACCTTCGACAACCGTTCGTCGAGGGCATCGACGCGCTTCTCCGCGTCGTCGCTCTCCAGCTTCTTGGCGGCCTTCCGCGCCTTCTTGACGGCCTTCTTCGCGTGGTCGTATGCCTTCGCCGCGGCCTCTTCGAGCTTCTCCTGCTTGGCCATTGCTCCTCCGATGCGCTTGGCGGCCAGCGCCCGCTGGCCCGCGTGACAGGAGCACGGTGCCACACGCCTCACCCCGCGGCAACCGCTGGACGAGAGTGCGTTCATTCGCCATCCACAGACCGACCGGAGAACGACATCATCGGCACGGACCATTTCCTGTGGGGGTGGGCCTCCCCCACCCGGCGAGCGAAGTCCGCATCCCCAGCTGTAAGGGGCTCCACTCACCCTTCCGAATCGGCAAACGGAACATCACGTAGTCGAAGGGGTCCGGACTGAGCCTGCGGATAGCATCCCGCATGTACTGCACCATGTCCGCGTTGTCCGGTTCTGGGAAGGCACTCGGCGAGGTCTGCGCGAAAACCGGCGTCGCAGCGCTGAGAACGACGGAGACCTCGACGCTTCGACCATCGGCAAGGGCCCTGAGTTCGATCACATCAGCTGTACGAGCGCGGGCGAGAACAGCGGTGTAGTCGACTACCGTGTCGGCGGCGACATCGTCCACCAAGAAGGCCCTGCCTGCGATGACCAACTCCTTCATCCCGCACAGGCTAACCTCCAACCTGCCACGCCGGCCAGCAGACGAGATTTACGAGCCCATGAGTGGTCGAACAGGAGGACAGCAGCACTCGTGACGAGGCGATAGGGCACTGGACACTCAGCATCCGGGTTTTCCCCTGTTCTCCGCCACCAGGGCGGAGGGCCGGCACCAACCCGAATGGTGCCGTCCTCCCGAGCTTCTCGTTCAACCGGTTGCGGCGTCGCCGTGCCGGTGAACGGCGACTCGACGATGTTGGCGTCGTTCACCGTCACGTTCGCGGTGTTCGTCACGGCGAAGCTGTACGTGATCTTCGGTCCTTGCAGACATCGATCACCATCCGACCGATCATCCGACTTCATGACCATCAACACGGAACGGGTCCAAGTCTTGTGACGGCTCTACCCAGGCGCTGTCCATGTTCCGAGCGCAGAACGGTGTCTGAGAACTGAGACGCAGCCGACAAAAGCCCTACTCCCCAATCGTAGGTGTGACACGCCGCTTGCGGCGGCGCCAGCAAATACAACCTATTGGAACCCTGGGGAAGCGAGAACTTCGTGCCTCACCCAAAATGGGGGCGGCCGGGACGAAGCTCGACACGCCGATCGGTGCCCGCGGTACTGCTCATACTGACGGGCGGCGCATTCCCGATTCTTGGCCGGAGCCACAACGCAGTAAGGCATGAGCCGGTTTGCGTAGGAAGGGCATCGACGGTTGGTTGCCGACCTGTCGATGCCGATCGTCATCCGACGCCGGAGTGCCTGGTACGAAAGCGCGACGCTAAAGCCTTCTCTCTCACAGCGTGACGTACTTACCGTTGCAAGTGCCAGAAGTGCCCGCTCGTCCCGGGGTTCCGGGCAAGGATGTCGTCCAGGCTTACGTCGAGCTCGTCCAGGTTGTGCCCGCTCAGATAGACCTCGACATGGTCCACCCCGTCCCTCTGGTCATGATCGATCCCCGTGACGACCATCACATGGTCCATGCTGCCGTCGCCCCAGCTGAACATGGCGATGTCTCCGACGGCGACCGCCGCACGGTCGTTCAGATCCAACTCTTCGAGACCGAGCTGGTTGCGGTTCTCGGCGAAGTAGGAATCCATCGACGGCACGTACCCCCACGACAAGGTGCGGTCCTTTCCGGCTCCATAGTTGTGCCATGCGGATGTCATCGGCCATCCTCGGGCGATCAGCGTCTGGCTGACGAAGTTGGCGCAATCGCCACCGAGCGAGTTCATGTCGCCGTACTGCTGGGTGTTGTACGAGTTCCAGTGCTCGTCCACGTAGCGGAGCTGCGCTTGTACCGCCGCGGGCAGCGCGGCCGCGTCCGTGTGGCTGAATCCGACTGGGACGCTTGTGCGCGGTGTGGCATTCGCGCATCCACTGAGTGCGAGCACCGCTGCCGCGAGAGCGCAGAGGACGAACGAGAGGAGTGCGAAGCGGCGGTGACGGAGAACGGCCTGCTGGTGCGAATGGAGTGGTGACGGGGTCATGTACTGATCCCATCAACGAGCCTGTATCGTCAGCGTCTCGGAATCCGGCGGACCGGCGGTTCAGTGTGCGACCTAGTGGCCGGCAGGCAGGTGGACGTCCACCACGAGTCCACCTCCGGCTCGTGGCTGAAAGGAGACCGAGCCGTTGTGCGCCGTCACGACGGCCTTCGGGATCGCCAGTCCGAAACCAGATCCTGCCCGATCACGGTTGGACTCGCGTCGTGCCTCGCCGAAACGGCTCGGCCAGTGTCGCGAGTGCGGAGACCCCTCGTGATGCTCGGGGCAGCGCTACCCCTTCACGCTTCCCGTGGCCAGCCCCGATTGCCAGTAGCGCTGAAGGAACAGGAACGCGACGATCAGCGGAATGATCGACACGAACGCTCCCGTCAGCACGGTCGAGAACAGCACCTGTGCTCCGCCGCCCGCCGAGGCCGTCGCTTGCCACTGTGCGAGCCCAACGGTCACGGGGAACAGCGAGGGAGTGTTCAGCATGATGAGCGGTAGGAAGTAGTTGTTCCAGGTGGCTACCAGCTGGAACAGCACGACCGTGACGATCCCAGGAGACAGCAGACGAATGCCGATGGTGCCGAAGATGCGGAACTCCCCCGCACCGTCGATGCGCGCTGCTTCAAGCAGGCTGTCGTCAACGGACTCGATGGCATACACCCGCATGAGGTAGACGCCGAACGGGCTGACCAGTGACGGCAGGATGATCGCCCACATCGAATCGGTCAGGTTCGCCGCCGCGAACAGCAGGTATGTCGGGATCGCCAATGCTGTCAGCGGAACCATGATCGAACCGAGGATCACCGAGAACAGCGCTGTACGACCGCGAAAGCGATACTTCGCCAGCGAGTACCCGGCGGCCGTGGCGAGCGCCGCGGCGCCCACCGCGCTGGTCACGGCATAGATGATGGTGTTCAGTCCCCACTGCCAGAACACGCCGTCCTGGAACGTGAACAGGTTGCCGAAGTTGGCGAAGAACTGGAACGAGTTGCCGAACCACAGTCCGAACGTACTGAACAGGTCGGAGTTGTCCTTCGTCGTCGAGATGAACAGCCACAGCAGCGGGACGATGAAGTAGATCAGCGAAATCCACACGAAAATCGTCAGCAGCGTGCTCCTGCGCTTGCCGCGTTCGACGAGCTTGCGCCGACGTTTCGGTTCTGGATGCGTGTCGCCAACTGTCTTGACGGGCGACGATGCGAAACGCGTGGTGGTGCTCACGACTCGCGCTCCTTCCGGTTGGCGGCGGTCTGTACGACGAAGGAGACGATCATGATGATGATTCCGAGCAGGAACGCGATCGCGGCGGCGTAGTTGATGTCCTGGTTCTTGAACGCCACGTTGTATGCGTAGAGGTTCGGAGTGAAGTCGGTGCCGATCGAGTTGGGGGCGATGTTCGACAGGAGGTTCGGCTCGTTGAACAGTTGGAACGATCCGATGATCGAGAAGATCACAGTGAGCAGGAGCGCTTGGCGAATGGCCGGCAGCTTGATGCTCCAGGCGATACGGAACTGGCCTGCGCCGTCGATCTCTGCGGCTTCATAGAGATCCTCGGGAATGGACCGCAGTGCGGCGTAGAGGATGATCATGTTGTAGCCGATGAATTCCCAGCAAACGATGTTCATCGTCGAGCCGAGGATGTTCTGCGGCGACAACAGGTTGGGCGCCGGCAGGCCGATGCCGTGGAAGATCTGCGTGATGAGCCCGAAGTCGGTCCCATAGAGGTAACCCCACATCAGTGTGGCCACGACGCTAGGCACGGCGTAGGGAACGAACACCAGGAGCCGCGCGGCCCTTCCGCCACGAATGCGCTTACTGTCCAGGGCGAGGGCGAAACAGATCGCCGCTACGAGCATGATCGGCACCTGTACCAGCAGGAACAGGCCGACTCGGCCGAGGCCGGCCCAAAAGCTGGGATCCTGGATGGCGCGGATGTAATTGCCGAGGCCCGCGAACACCTGCCCGCCGACGAGCTGCGAGCTGAACAGGCTGAGGTAGAGCGAGTAGATCAACGGCGCGAGGAACATCGCGGCGAAGATCACGAGGAACGGGATGACGAGAATCCAGGCCGCGCGCGTCTGTGCGGCGCCGATCTTTCCCGAGGTGCGTTTCCTCGTAGACGGGTCCGGCACAGTGCGCCGAGCGGTGAGAACGGACATGGTCGACTCCTTGCATGGCAGCGGGTCCGGACGCTGTGCGGCCGGACCCGCTGTGCTCACTTGACGGTGAAGCCCTGCTGCTTCGCGTAGCTGACCACCTGGTTCTGCCAGGTCGCCAAAGCGGCCTTCAGATTCCCGTGATCAGCGATCGCCTTGCCGAGCGTCGTCCCGTAGCTGGAGTTCACGTAGTCCATGAACGGGAGCCACTGGAACTTCGGGTTGACCGTGTCAGACACCTGGGCGAAGAACTTGTTCACCTGCTGACCGCCGTAGAATTCGCTCTTGGCGTCCACGAATTGCGGGTCCTTGAGCGTCGCGGTCGTCGTCGGAAAAAGGAACTGCTTGTTCGCCATCATCAGCGTCGACTGGTGGTCATTGTTGATGAACTTCGCAAGCTCGTACGCGGCGATCGGGTTCTTCGTTGCCGCCATGACCGCGTCCGACGATCCACCCCAGTTGCCCGAGACGTTGGCACCCGCCTGCCACTGCGGAATGTCCCCAGCGCGCCACTTGCCGCTGGTGCTCTTCACTGTGCCCTGCAAGAACACGGGGCCCCATGCAGCGACGAGCCAGCTGGCGTACTTGTTGGCAGCGAGCCCCTGGTAGTAGGCGTCGGTGAAGTCTGGATCGGTTGCGACGAGATCCTTGTCGATCAGGTCCTGCCAGTACGAGACGACCTTTTGGTCCGTGGCCGAGTCGAGGTCGATGCCCACGGTCTTCTTGCCGTCGTAGCTGAACGGCTGGGCACCGGCCTGCCAGAAGAAGGAGATCATCTGGAACATGTCGTTGCCGGGCAGGTCGGTGATGTACGAGCCGGTCTTCGACTTGACTGCCGCTGCCGCTTTGGTGAAGTCGGCCCAGGTGGCAGGCGCGCCGTCGAGTCCGGCGTTCTTGAAGATGTCGTCGCGATACAAGGTGCCGAGCGGTCCGGAGTCCTGTGGGACCGCCCACACGGCAGAGCTGTCCGCCACCTGGTTCCACACCCAGCCGACGTAGTCGTTCTTCAACTTCGCCGCACCATATGGCTTGAGGTTCAGAAGACTCTTCGTCTGAGTGAACGAAGGGATGTAGTCGTACTCCACCTGTGCGACATCCGGGATGCCCTTGCCCGCCTTGAGAGCTGCCCGCAGCTTCGGGTAGTGCTGCGCGCCACCCGTGGTGTTCACGACGTTGACCTTGATCTTCGGGTACTTCTTCTCGAAGAGGTTCACCTCGTCCTGAATGTTCGGCACCCACGTCCAGAACGTCAGCGTCGTCGGCGTGTTCATCGCCTTGTCGATGTCTGCCTGACTCACCGGCTTCGTGGATCCATTGGCACCCCCGGTGCTGCTGCATCCGCTCAGGAGCAGTGCCAGCGCCGTGACGCCGGAGGCCAGCGCCAGTGCTGTCTTTCGGAATTTCATCGTCGACCTTCTCTTTCTTCGGTAGTGCTCGGCACGAGGTCGCCCTCGTCTCGGTCGCTGGGGTCTGTCAGGAGGATCCGGCTCGACCAGGCCGGAAGCATGTGGATCGTGTCCGCGGCGGTGACGGAGCCGTCGGCGATGTCACGCGCCGCCGCCAGCAGCCGCACCCCTTGCTCGTCGCCGCTCCAGTTGATGAGGAACCAGGCGCGTCGGCCGTCTGGCATGCGACCGGATGTGACCGTCACCGGAGTGCGACGCGCGGGCGCCAGCTCGTCGGCGACGCGGCGAGGAATGGCCCACCGCATCAGGGCGGCAGCGAGGCTGCGCGATGGCACTGTCCCGACGACCGTGACCCTGCCGTCCCCGTGGGTCTTCGAGGTCACGGCAGGGAAGTCGCCGAACTGCGGATGCCGATAGCCGACGACCTCCTCGGCACCGTCGGAGATCAATCCGTCGATCCACGCCGTGGCGGCCGCATCCTCATCCAGCTCGATGACGGACGAGGAGACCGTGATCGGCGCCGCGAGGTTGGAGTATTCGTCGTAATGCACGCCGGAGGCGCCGGTCAGACGATCCGGGGCAACGGCGATGCGGGCCCTGGCGAGCACATCGGCGTAAGCGGTTCGAGGGCCGATGACGAGGTGGCCACCCTCGCTCGCGTATGCCTCAAGCAGGTCGAGCGTTTCATCGTCTGCGACATACAGCGCCGGCACCACGAGGGTCGGATAGCGAGCCGCCAACCCGCGCGCCCCGATCGCCGCCGCCTGCTGCACATGCAGGATCCGCGCCTGCGCTCCCGACTCCACAACCCCGGTATGGAACGCGTCGAAGATGCGCTCGTACGATTGCCGATCGGGACCACCGTCGAGACTCAGAGCCGGAAAGAACTCGAGAGCCCATCGCGAGTCATTCGACCATAGGACGGCGGCGTCGGCGTCGGGCACGTACCCCTCGAGCGCCGTTCCCAGGCGTTGGAAGACGTGCCCGATCCGGGCGATCTCCTCGTACACGCGACCTGGCCGAAGGCTGTGCGGAAGCACTCCACCCCAGTACGTCTCCGTGCCGTACGGCAATGTGTGCCAGTGCCAATACTCGATCATCGCGGCACCGCGGCTGACCAGGGCGAGAGCCGCTGCCTGCAGCTGCCCCGGCCATGGTGGGAGGTTCATGAAGCTCTGGCCGATGGACTGTGCGTTCGTCTCCGTCACTAGGAACCGCTCCTGCTTCGACGAATACAGACGATCCGCCTGCCGGAACAAGCCGCCGACGCCCGAGGTGGTCCACGGCGTCTGGGCCGAC
>NZ_DASZVF010000012.1:0-141090 GCF_035547335.1 Humibacter sp.
CGATGCCCCCGACCGAAAAGTAGCGGTTCAGCAGCGCGAAGAGGAGCAACGGCGGCACCACGATGACGAGGATCAGGCCGGGAGTGCGTGCCGCCTGCAGCCCGATGGGCAGCGTGTAGAGGGCGTTCGACTTGATGAACACGAGTGCGACCAGATAGTCGTTCCAGGTGAGCAGGAAGCAGTAGATCGCGGCGGAGACTATGCCTGGCCAGCAGCTCGGCAGCACGACGCGCGTGAACGAGCCGAACACGCTGCATCCGTCAAGCCACGCCGATTCCTCCAGCCGCACCGGAACCGCATCGACGGCCGCCGTGATCATCCAGACGGCGACACCGACGGACAGCCCGATGTAGATGATCGTGAGGCCGCCGAGAGAGTCCACCAGTCCGGCCCTCGCGAACAGCACGAAGAGCGGGATGACGAGCACGACGACGGGAAGCGACTGCACGATGAACAGGAGCAGCGAGAAGACACCGACCAGGCGTCCACGTGCCCGTGACAGCGCATACGCTGCGGGAGCGCCGATGACGATGGCGACCGCAGTCGTCGTGATCGCGACGAACAGGCTGTTGCCCAGCCAGGTGAGGGCTGGCGTGAAGCGGAACGTGTCGAGGATGCCGGCGAACGGCCCACCGGGCCCCTGACGTCCGCCGGGCGCTCCAGGCAGGAAGGCTGCCGCCAGCGTCGGCAGCAGCGGGCACACGACGAGCAGCGTGATGAGTGCGACGGCCACGAGGCGCACTGCGGGCCCCACGGCGGAGCGCACCGGTGCGCGCCTGGCGGCCGCGCTCACTCAGCGGATCCGCTCGGCGAACGACCCGTCCTGAGCGACCACCCGTCGATCGGGCGAACCGACGTGCACTCCGGGGAAGAGTCCGGGGTTGACGTCGAGCAGCACGCGGAGCGCTCCGACCCAGACGAGCGCCGCCAGCAGAAGGTGCACGGCGACGAGCAGTGCGGGAAGCGCCGTCAGCGCCTGCGTGAGACCGACCAGCGCCTGCAGAAGGACGACGGCCAGGAAGACGACGGTGCGCCGGCACGGGACCGCTGCTCTCCCCCGCCGGAGGACGACGGCGAGCACGATCGCCACGACGAGCGTGGCCGTGCCCAGCACGGCGTGCACGACCGTGATGTCGATCCAGTCGAACGCCATGCGAGGCACCTCGGCGGTGTCGCCGGAGTGCGGTCCCGATCCCGACACCAGCGTGCCGACCACGATCAGCACAGCGGTCAGCGCGACCAGGCACCAGCTGAGCGCCCTCGCCGGCTTCGCGATGCCGGTGCCCGCTTCGACGGACACGGGGTTCTCGTTGACGCGGTGCCAGGTGAGAGTCGTCGTCGTGAGCAGGCCCATCGCCATCACGAAGTGGAAGGCGACGACGTACGGGTTGAGCCCGGTCCACACGCTGATGCCACCTGCGACGGCGTTCACGACGACCAGCCAGAACTGTGACCACGCGAGCCGTGTGATGCTGCGCACCCTCGGCTTCTGCAGCCGGGCGGCGATGATCACCCAGGCGACGACGAAGCAGAGCAGCACGGTGATCATGCGGTTGGAGAACTCGATGATCGCGTGGATGCCCATGGCCGGGGTCGGAGCGAGCGACGTGGCGTCGCAGGCGGGCCACGTCGGGCACCCGAGGCCGGAGCCCGTCACCCGCACGATGCCTCCGCCGAGCACGATGAGGATGCTGACGACGAGGGAAGCCGTCGTCGCCCACCGCAGGGAGCGCGGCGACAGCGTGTAGTGGTCGGCGAGCCAGCCGAGTGGGGTCTTGAGCGCCACGATCAGAACGGCAGCAGCGGGTCGATGGCGATCGCGAGGAACAGCACCGACAGGTAGGTGATCGACCCGTGGAACACGCGCATGGGCGATGCGTTCTCGTGACGGATCGCGAGCGCGTAGAGCCTGTGGGTCTCGTAGATGAACCACACGCCCGCCACGAGCGCCGTCACGGTGTAGACGATTCCCATGGGCGCCACCGGGATGAGCAGCAGCGAGCATGCGACGGTCGCCCACGCGTACAGGATGACCTGCAGGCCGACGGCCGCCTTTCCGCGCGTCACGCCGAGCATGGGAACGCCGACGGACTTGTAGTCGTCGCGGTATCGCATAGACAGCGGCCAGTAGTGCGGCGGCGTCCACAGGAACACCACGCCGAACAGGATGAACGGGGTCCAGTCGAGCGAACCGGTCACCGCCGCCCACCCGATGAGCACGGGGAAGCATCCGGCGATGCCGCCCCAGATGATGTTCTGCTGCGTGCGGCGCTTCAGCCACAGCGTGTACACGAACACGTAGAACAGGATCGCGACCACCGACAGCAGCGCCGCGAGCCAGTTGGTCGTGAAGTAGAGCCACACGGTCGAGGCGACTCCGAGCACCCAGGAGAACACGTACGCCTCGCGGGGCGTCAGCTCGCCGGTGACGAGCGGGCGATTCTTGGTGCGCGCCATGACCTTGTCGATGTCGCGGTCGATGTAGCAGTTGAACGCCGCGGCCGAACCCGCGCTCATGGCGCCGCCGACGACCGTGGCGGCGATGAGCCAGAGGTCGGGCACGCCGCCCTTGGCCAGGAACATCACCGGGATCGTGGTGACGAGCAGCAGCTCCATCACCCTGGGCTTGGTCAGGGCGACGTACGCGGCGAACTTGCGTCGGAACCCGATCCTGACCGGTACGGCCCGGCTCTCAACGGCTACGCCCATCGCTCCTCAATCACGTGAAAAAACTCCGGAACCGAGTCTAGGTCATCGCCGAGGGGTGCTCCTGACGGCCGCAGCAGAGATGCCGTCGCTTCCCCTGTCGGAGGCCGAAATGCGAATTTGTGGAGACGCCACAGCGGAGGGCCGTTCCCGCCCGCTGGAATCTGGCAATCTCCCTATACTTGGGTGTGCTCGCCTATCGATGTGCGCGCCCTTCGCCGGTACCACGACGGTTCGCTGAGGGAGTGCGTGCATGGGTGCCGAAGACGTCTGGGCGCGCGCACTTCATCTCACCGGTGCGGGTCCGTTCGACGGGCCCCTTGTCGCACCGACGAATACAAGAAGGGTCAGTCTCAAGTGGCAGCACTGCAGTGGGATCCCATTGATAACAAGGCCGTCGACACCGCGCGCATCCTGGCGGCGGACGCAGTGGAGAAGGTGGGCAACGGGCATCCCGGCACCGCCATGAGCCTGGCCCCCGCCGCATACCTGCTGTTCCAGCGGGTCATGCGCCGTGACCCGAGAGACCAGCACTGGCTGGGACGCGACCGCTTCGTGCTGTCGGCCGGCCACAGCTCGCTCACCCAGTACGTTCAGCTCTACCTGGGCGGATACGGGCTCGAGCTGGACGACCTGAAGGCGCTGCGCACCTGGGGGTCGCTGACCCCCGGCCACCCGGAGTACGGCCACACCGACGGCATCGAGATCACGACCGGCCCCCTCGGCCAGGGCCTCTCCTCCGCCGTGGGCTTCGCCTACGCCGCGCGGTACGAGCGCGGTCTGTTCGACCCCGACGCCGCGCCGGGCACCAGCCCGTTCGACCACTTCGTCTACGTCATCGCCAGCGACGGCGACCTGGAGGAGGGCGTGACGAGCGAGGCATCCTCGCTCGCCGGCCACCAGGAGCTCGGCAACCTCGTGGTGATCTACGACAGCAACCAGATCTCCATCGAGGACGACACGAACATCGCGTTCACGGAGGACGTGAAGGCGCGCTACGAGGCGTACCACTGGCACGTCCAGGTCGTCGACTGGAAGAAGACCGGCCAGTACGTGGAAGACGTGCAGGAGCTCTTCGACGCGATCGAGGAGGCGAAGGCCGTCACGGACAAACCGTCGATGATCATCCTGAAGACGATCATCGGATGGCCGAGCCCGAAGAAGCAGAACACCGGCAAGATCCACGGATCGGCACTGGGCGCCGACGAGCTCCGCGCGGTCAAGGAGGTGCTCGGCTTCGACCCGGAGCAGACCTTCCAGGTCGCCGAGGAGGTGCTCGACCACACCCGCAAGGCCATCGAGCGCGGCGCAGAGCAGCGTGAGCAGTGGCAGGCCGGGTTCGACGCGTGGGCCGAGGCGAATCCCGAGCGCAAGGCGTTGCTCGACAGGCTGCTCACCGGCGAGCTTCCCGATGGCGTCGAGGAGGCCCTTCCGGTCTTCGAACCGGGCAAGGATGTCTCGACTCGCGCGGCCGGCGGCAAGGTGCTGAACGCGATCGCCCCGCTCGTGCCCGAGCTGTGGGGCGGCTCTGCCGACCTGGCCGAGTCGAACAACACGACCATCGAGTCCGGGGCATCCTTCGTGCCCACGGAGCGCTCGACGCACGAGTGGAGCGGCGACCCGTACGGTCGCGTGCTGCACTTCGGCATCCGCGAGCACGCGATGGCCGCCATCCTGAACGGCATCGTGCTGCACGGGCCGACGCGGCCATTCGGCGGAACGTTCCTCATCTTCAGCGACTACCAGCGTCCTTCGCTGCGTCTTGCCGCCCTGATGAACATCCCGAGCATCTTCGTCTGGACGCACGACTCCGTCGCTCTCGGCGAGGACGGACCGACGCACCAGCCGATCGAACAGCTCGAGACGCTGCGCGCCATCCCGAACTTCACGGTCGTGCGGCCCGGCGACGCCAACGAGGTCGCCTACGCGTGGCTGGAGATGCTGAAGCGGCGTTCCGGCCCGACCGGTATCGCGCTCACCAGGCAGAACATCCCCGTCTTCGAGCGCGGCGACGGCGAGGCCTCCGGTGAGACGTTCGCGTCCGCTGCGAACGTGGGCAGGGGCGCGTACGTGCTCGCCGAGGCGCCGAACGGCACGCCTGACGTGATCATCATCGCGACGGGTTCCGAGGTGCAGCTCGCCGTCGGCGCTCGTGAGGCGCTCAAGGCCGACGGCATCAACGCCCGGGTCGTCTCCATGCCGAGCCAGGAGTGGTTCGAGGAGCAGAGCGAGGAGTACAAGGAGTCGGTGCTGCCGGCATCCGTCACGGCCAGGGTCTCCGTCGAGGCCGGTCGTTCGCTCACCTGGCGTCCGTACGTCGGCGACAAGGGCAGGAGCGTCTCCATCGAGCACTTCGGCGCCTCCGCCGACTACAAGACGCTGTTCCAGAAGTTCGGCATCACCACGGACGCCGTCGTGGACGCCGCCAAGGCGACGATCGCCGCTCAGTGAGCGGGCGTCAGCACTCCACGTCGAAGTAGAAACGAAGAAGAAGAGGCGAGAAGAATGACCGAATCCAGCACCGCACGGCTCGCGGCCGAGGGCGTGAGCATCTGGCTCGACGACCTGTCGCGTGAGCGCATCAGCTCCGGCGGACTGCAGAAGCTGATCGACACCCGCAACGTGGTCGGCGTGACCACGAACCCGACCATCTTCGCCACGGCGCTCTCCAAGGGTGAGTCGTACGACGAGCAGGTGCGCCAGCTCGCCGCAGAGGGCAAGGACGTGCACGAGGCCGTCTTCGAGATCACCACGACGGATGTGCGTAACGCGTCCGACGTGTTCGCTCCCGTCTACGAGGCATCCGGCGGCAAGGACGGCCGGGTGTCCATCGAGGTGGAGCCGGGTCTCGCGCACGACGCGGCAGGCACCGTCGCCCAGGCCAAGCAGCTCTGGGCCAAGGTGGACAAGCCGAACGCGATGATCAAGATCCCGGCGACGGTCGAGGGCCTCGAGGCGATCGCCGAGGCGACGGCGGCGGGGATCAGCGTCAACGTCACGCTGATCTTCAGCCTGGAGCGCTATCGCGAGGTGATCAACGCGTACCTGACCGGTCTCGAGCAGGCCAAGGCCGTGGGGATCGACCTCTCCACCATCCGCTCCGTCGCGTCGTTCTTCGTGTCGCGAGTGGACACCGAGATCGACAAGCGGCTGTCCGCCATCGGCACGGACGAGGCGAACGCTCTCAAGGGCAAGGCGGGCGTGGCGAACGCCCGGCTCGCGTACCAGGTGTTCGAGCAGGCATTCGACTCCGAGCGCGCGAAGGTGCTGCTCGCTGCCGGAGCCAACAAGCAGCGCCCGCTGTGGGCGTCGACCGGTGTCAAGGACCCGGCGTACCCCGACACGCTCTACGTGACGTCGCTCATCGCGCCCGACGAGGTGAACACGATGCCGGAGAAGACGCTCGAGGCCACGTTCGACCACGGCGAGATCCCCGGCAACACCATCGCGGGTACGTACGACGAGTCCAACGACGTGCTGAACAAGCTGGCTGCGATCGGCATCTCCTACGACGACGTGACTCAGACGCTCGAGGACGAGGGCGTCGAGAAGTTCAACGTGTCGTGGAGCGAACTCCTTGACACCGTGACCGCCGCGCTCGAGCAGGCAGGTGCCACGGAGTCCGTGCGGTGAGTTTCAAGATCCACGTCACGGGCGATGCGGAGGCGGCGGTGCGTTCCGTCGCCCCCGCGCTCGTGCGGGACCTGGTTGCTTCCGGCATCACGGCTCAGGACCCGGCGCTGTGGGGCGAGGAGGCCGAGTCGGAGGCGAGCATCCGGCTCGGCTGGACCGAGGCCGTGGCGCTCTCGCGTCCCCTGGTCGCCCAGATCGTCGAGTTGCGCGAGCGCTTCCTGGCCTCGGGTGTCGATCACTTCGTGCTCGCGGGGATGGGCGGGTCCTCGCTCGCGCCCGAGGTCATCACCCGAACGGGCAACCTCGAGCTGACGATCCTCGACACGACGGACCCCGGCCAGGTGCTTCAGGCCGTCAACGACCGGCTGCAGACGACCGTGCTGATCGTCTCGTCGAAGTCTGGCTCGACGCTGGAGACCGACAGCCACCGGCGGGTCTACGAGCAGGCCTTCCGGGACGCGGGCATCGACCCGGCCGAGCGGATCGTCGTCGTGACCGACCCGGGGTCGCCGCTGGACACGTCGGCGCGCGAGGCCGGCTACACGGTGTTCAACGCGGACCCTTCCGTCGGCGGCCGCTACTCGGCTCTCACGGCCTTCGGCCTGGTGCCGTCGGGACTGGCCGGCTTCGACATCGAGGAACTGCTCGAGGAGGCCGAGACCATCTCGCTGGAGCTCGCGATCGACGACGAGACGAACCCGGGGCTCATCCTCGGTGCGGCCATCGCCGGCACGACGCCGTTGCGCGACAAGCTCGGCATCGTCTCTGACGGCACCCACATCGTCGGCTTCGCGGACTGGGTGGAGCAGCTGATCGCCGAGTCGACCGGCAAACAGGGCAAGGGACTCCTCCCCGTCGTGCTGGATGTCGTCTCCCCCGAGCTGTCGCAGAACCTCCCGGACCTCCAGGTCGTTCGCCTGGTGGACAACGCGGGTGCTCGCCACCTGTTCCCCGCTGACCGTCACGAGGGTGAGATCCTCGTCTCGGGTTCGCTCGGCGCGATGTTCCTGGTGTGGGAGTACGCGGTGGCCGTCGCGGGCCGACTGCTCGGCATCAATCCGTTCGACCAGCCCGATGTCGAGTCGGCCAAGGCGGCGGCTCGGGGGCTCTTGGACGCTCAGCCCGCGCCGACCGAGCCCGCTTTCGTCGAGGCGGGCATCGAGGTGAGGGGCGACGACTCTCTTCTGAGCGGCGCCCGCACGGTGGACGCCGCGATCGCGAGACTCCTGGAGCGGATGCCCGCTGACGGCTATGTCGCCGTGCAGGCGTACGCGGACCGCGTGGCGCTGCCCGAGCTGTCCGGCATCCGCGACCTGCTGGCCGCGAGGGCGAAGCGGCCCGTCACGTTCGGCTGGGGACCGCGGTTCCTGCACTCGACGGGCCAGTTCCACAAGGGCGGGCCCGCTGTCGGCGTCTTCCTGCAGATCCTGGCCGACGAGCCCGCCGACCTCCAGATCCCCGACCGGCCGTTCACGTTCGGCCAGTTGATCCATGCCCAAGCGAACGGGGATGCCGCTGTGCTCGCACAGCATGGCCGCCCGGTTCTCACGCTCACGCTCACCGACCCGTACACGAACATCGAGACGTTGTTCGGCGACGTGGACGCCTGAACGAAAACAAGGAGATCCATGTCACCGGTGGAGATCACCGCGGATTCCAACCCGCTGCGGGTACCGGAAGACCGAAGGCTGAACCGCATCGCGGGACCGAGCAGCCTCATCATCTTCGGCGTGACGGGCGACCTGTCGCGCAAGAAGCTGATGCCGGCCGTCTATGACCTCGCCAACCGCGGCCTGCTTCCTCCCGGGTTCGCCCTCGTCGGGTTCGCCCGGCGCGACTGGGAGGACCAGGACTTCGAGAAGGTCGTGTACGACGCGGTGAAGCAGTACGCGCGCACCGAGTTCCGCGACGAGGTCTGGAGGCAGCTCGCACAGGGCATCCGGTTCGTGCCGGGCGAGTTCGACGACGACGCTGCGTTCGAGCGGCTGAAGAACACGGTCGATGCGCTCGACCGTGAACGCGGCACCATGGGCAACCATGCGTTCTACCTGTCGATCCCGCCGAAGGCGTTCCCGCTGGTCACCGAGCAGCTGCGTCGTTCCGGGCTGGCCGAGCAGTCGAAGGGATGGCGTCGCGTTGTCATCGAGAAGCCGTTCGGAAGCGACCTGAAGACGGCTCGTGAGCTGAACAAGGTAGTCGAGACGGTGTTCCCGCCCGACGCCGTGTTCCGCATCGACCACTATCTCGGCAAAGAGACCGTGCAGAACATCCTGGCGCTGCGTTTCGCCAACGAGCTGTATGAGCCGATCTGGAACGCCAACTACGTCGACCACGTGCAGATCACGATGGCGGAGGACATCGGGGTCGGCGGACGTGCCGGCTACTACGACGGCATCGGCGCGGCGCGCGACGTCATCCAGAACCACCTCCTGCAGCTGCTCGCGCTCACCGCGATGGAAGAGCCGGTCTCGTTCGACGCGGCAGACCTGCGTGCCGAGAAGGAGAAGGTGCTCAAGGCGGTCAGGCTGCCCAAGGACCTGTCGACAGCGACGGCCCGTGGCCAGTACTCCGGCGGATGGCAGGGCGGCGAGAAGGTCGTCGGCTTCCTCGAGGAAGACGGCATGAACCCGAGCTCCACGACCGAGACGTATGCGGCGATCAAGCTCGAGATCGGCACGCGCCGGTGGGCGGGCGTTCCGTTCTACCTGCGCGCCGGCAAGCGGCTCGGCCGACGCGTGACGGAGATCGCCGTCGTGTTCAAGCGCGCGCCGCAGCAACTCTTCGCGGAGTCACAGACCAGCGCGCTCGGCCAGAACGCGCTCGTCATCCGGGTGCAGCCCGACGAGGGTGTGACCATCCGCTTCGGCTCGAAGGTTCCCGGCGCGGGCATGCAGGTGCGCGACGTGAGCATGGACTTCGGATACGGCCACGCGTTCACGGAGGCCAGCCCCGAAGCGTACGAGCGCCTCATCCTCGACGTGCTGCTCGGCGACCCGCCGCTGTTCCCCCGGCACGAGGAAGTGGAGCTGTCGTGGAAGATCCTGGACCCCATCGAGGAGTTCTGGGCATCCCACGGCGCTCCAGAGCAATACCGCCCCGGCACCTGGGGACCGGCATCCGCCGATGAACTTCTCGCCCGCGACGGCCGAACCTGGAGGCGTCCATGATCGTCGACCTGCCTGACACCACCACGAGCAACGTCTCCAAGACGCTGATCAAGATCCGTGAAGAGGGTGGCGCGGTCGCGCTCGGCCGTGTGCTCACACTGATCATCGCCACGACGCTCGGCCAGGAGGAAGAGGTCATCGAGGCGGCCAACGAGGCGTCGCGCGAGCATCCGATGCGCGTGATCGTCGTCTCCACGGCGGACCCCGACCATCCGCACGCCGATGCCGAGAGCCGGCTCGACGCGCAGATCCGCGTGGGTGGAGACGCCGGCGCGAGCGAGGTCATCGTGCTGCGCGCGTACGGCGAGACGGCCAGCGACGAGGAAGGCCTCGTGACGGCGCTTCTGCTGCCCGACGCGCCGGTCGTCGTGTGGTGGCCGGGAACGGCGCCGGACGTGGTGTCCACGTCGCCTCTCGGGCGCATCGCCACGTGCCGCATCACCGACTCGTCGGCGGCCGGCGACCCGCATGAGGCGCTCCTGCACCTCGCCGAGACCTATGCGCCGGGCGACACCGACTTCGCGTGGACGCGTCTCACGCTGTGGCGCGCGCAGCTCGCCGCAGCTCTCGACCAGCCGCCGTACGAACCGGTCGACTCCGTCGAGGTGTCAGGCGCCCCCGATTCGCCCTCGACCGTGCTGCTGGCGGCATGGCTGCGACTGCAGCTGGATGCTCCTGTGCAGCACGACCTGACGGCCAGGCAGCGCGGGCTGAGCGGCATCCACGGCGTGCAGCTGCACCGAGCGTCGGGCACCATCGAGCTCGTGCGCGACATGCCGGACGTCGCCACCCTGCGTCAGCCGGGCGAGCCGACGCACGATCTGGCGCTGCCGCGGCGCAATCTGCGCGACTGCCTGGCGGAGGAGCTGCGCAGACTCGACCCCGACGAGCTGTACGGGAAGGTGCTCACGCAGGGCCTTCCGCTTCTCGAGTCGGAGGAGCGGGAGGCAGCGATCCGATGACCGGCGAACGGCGGGTGCTGGTGTACCCGGACCGCGATGCGCTCGTGGCGTCGGTGGCCGCGCGGTTCCTGTCCAAGACCGCGGATGTCGTCGCGGCCAAGGGGACAGCGCACATCTGCCTGACGGGAGGGAGCGTCGGCATCGCCGTGCTGGCCGCGGTCGGCGACTCCCCCGCCCGCGACACCGTGGACTGGTCCAAGGTGCACTTCTGGTGGGGCGACGAGCGATGGGTGCCCGCGGACTCCGACGACCGCAATGACAAGCAGGCCCGAGCAGCACTGCTCGACCGTCTGGATGTCGCGGAGGAGAACGTCCACGCGTTCGCGGCATCCGACGGGCCGCTCGGTCTCGACGAGGCCGCCGACGCGTACGCTCGTGAGCTCGCGCGGTTCCCGTCCCGGGAGGGTGAGCATCCGCGCTTCGACATCACGTTCCTCGGCGTGGGGCCCGACGGCCACATCGCCTCGTTGTTCCCCGACCGGCCAGGCATCCGCGAGACCGAGCGCACGGTGATCGCCGTGCGGGACTCGCCCAAGCCACCGCCAGAGCGACTGAGCCTCACCCGCCCCGTGATCAACGGGTCGGCGCGGATCTGGCTCGTGCTCTCGGGCACCGACAAAGCTTCGGCGCTGGGTCTCGCCCTGGCGGGCGCGAGCTACACGGAGGTCCCTGCCGCCGGTGCCAAGGGACGCAAGCGCACTGTCTTCTTCGTCGACCGCGACGCGTCGTCGGAGGTTCCGGAGAGCCTCATTGCGCCGGACTACTAGACCCGAGCGGGTCGACCGCCACCGGCGTGTCGGCACCGTAGGGAAATGGGGCGTGATCGGAACCGTGGAGTTCCGATCACGCCCCTTTCACGTCGTCGAGGTCACGTCGTCGAGGCGCGACCGCGAGCGGATGCGTCAGTTCGTCGGTGTGAGGCGCCCGCGACGTTTGCGGAGCTGCTGCAGCGCTTCCTCGAGGAGCTGAGCCGCCTCCTCTTCCGTGCGGCGCTCCTTCACGTAGGCGAGGTGGGTCTTGTACGGCTCGAGCTTGCTCAACGCCGGCGGGTTGTGCTGGTCACGTCCGGCGGGAAGGCCGGAGGTGGGGCAGTCGATGATGTCGGGGATCTCCTCCTCGGGGAGGTTCGCCGCGAAGTAGCGCACTGTCTCGTTGCCCAGGGCGTCCCAGTACCGAACGGCGATCCGTTCGGCGTGAAAACCGTGGTCCTGCTCCCCCATCGGGCCGGATCCGACCCTCGAGCCTCTGATCGCGCTTCCGCCAGATGACATGAATCCTCCTTGATCGCGCAGTCGCCGCGCCCGAGTGAGCCGCTAAGCGCTGAACTTCGTGATGAGTCCCAGCACCACGATGCACGCGATCCAGACCAGACCGAGGATGACCGTGATGCGGTTCAGGTTGCGTTCCGCCACTCCGGATGCCCCGAGGCTGGATGTCATGCCACCGCCGAACATGTCGGACAGGCCTCCACCGCGGCCCTTGTGCAGCAGGATGAGCAAGGTCAGCAGGAGACTCGTGATGCCGAGCAGCACCTGAAGGACGACCGTGAGAATCTGCACGAGGTAGGAGCCTTTCGGGGTGGTGGTCCGTATCCGGCGAACGCGTCGCGGGACCGAGGATCAGTATATCGGGGTTCTGCGATCCAGCCAGTGTCGGGGCGGCAGCGTCCCCGCGCCAGGGAGCCGACGAGAACGGTTCCGGCGACGGACGGCGGGAGCGGATCCGAGGCGGCAGGAGCGGATCAGACTCCGACGTGCTTCTGGTAGCGCACGATCGCCGAGAAGCCCTCCACGTCGAGGCTGGCGCCGCCGACCAGCGCGCCGTCGACATCCGGCTGACGCATGAATCCGGCGATGTTGTCGGCCTTCACGGACCCGCCGTACAGGACCCGTGTGACCGCCGCGGCCTCGTCTCCGAGCCGAGCGGCGATCGTCGCGCGCAGTGCCGAGGCGACCTGCTGGGCCTGTTCCGGCGTGGCGGGCTGCCCCGATCCGATGGCCCAGACCGGCTCATACGCGACGACGAAGTCCGCCGTCTTCGGTATCGCGTCGAGCACGGCGTTCAGCTGTGCGACCGGTACCGCGCTGGCGCCGTGCGTCTCGAGGTCTTCTGCGGTCTCGCCGACGCACACGAGCGGTACGAGTCCGGCGCCGATCGCGGCAGCCGTCTTGGCGGCGATCACCTCGTCGGTCTCACCGTAAAAGGTGCGCCGCTCCGAGTGCCCGATGAGCACGTAGGAGCAGTCCAGCTGGGCGAGGAACGACGCGGCGATCTCGCCGGTGAAGGCGCCGGGGGCGTGAGCGCAGACATCCTGCGCGCCGTAGACGATCGGCAGCTTGTCCGCCGCGACGAGCGTCTGAACGCTGCGAAGATCGGTGAACGGCGGGAACACCGCCACCTCGACCGCCCCGAAATCGTGGCGGGCGTCCTTGAGGCTCCACGCCAGCTTCTGCACGAACGCGATTGCCTGCAGGTGGTCGAAGTTCATCTTCCAGTTGCCGGCGATGAGCGGAATGCGGCCATCGGCAGGCGAACGGTTCACGCGTGCCATCCCAGCACCTCCAGTCCGGGAAGCGACTTGCCTTCGAGGAATTCGAGGCTCGCTCCGCCGCCGGTCGAGATGTGGCCGAACTGGTCGTCGTCGAAGCCGAGGGCCCGGACGGCTGCCGCGGAGTCTCCCCCGCCCACCACGCTGAGTCCGCGCGTCTCGGTGAGCGCCTGGGCGACGGCGCGGGTGCCCGCCGCGAACGGGACGAGCTCGAAGACGCCCATCGGTCCGTTCCAGAACACCGTGACCGATTCGCGGATGATCTCGGCGAACTTCGCGGCGGTCTCGGGTCCGATGTCGAGCCCGATGCCCGAGGCTCCCCACGGGGTCTCCTCGATCGACGAGGACGGCCGCACCTCGTGCTCGGCGTCCGCGTCGAACGCGGCCGCGACCGTGACGTCGGTGGGCAGGATGATCTCGACGCCGAGCTCGTGGGCCTTCTGCAGGTAGCCTCGCACGGTCTCGATCTGATCCGCCTCGAGCAGGCTCGAGCCGACCTTGTGGCCCTCGGCGGCGAGGAAGGTGAACAGCATGCCGCCGCCGATCAGCAGCGTGTCGACCCGAGGGAGCAGGTGACCGATGACGCCGAGCTTGTCCGACACCTTGGAGCCGCCGAGCACGACCGTGTACGGCCGTTCCGGGTTCTCGGTGAGGCGTTCCAGAACGGCGAGTTCCGCTGCGATCAGGAGGCCGGCCGCGCTGGGCAGCGCCTTAGCGAGCTCGTAGACGCTGGCCTGCTTGCGGTGCACCACGCCGAAGCCGTCCGAGACGAAGGCATCGCCGAACGCGGCGATCCTGCCGGCGAACTCGGCGCGCTCGGCCTCCGACTTGCTGGTCTCCTCTGGATTGAAGCGGAGGTTCTCGAGCACGGCGACGTCGCCGTCGCCGAGCGAGGAGACGACATCCTTCGCCGATTCCCCCACGGTGTCGGTGGCGAACCGCACAGAGGAGCCGAGCAGCTCTCCGAGCCGTTCCGCGACGGGGGCGAGGCTGTACTTCGGATCCGGCGCGCCATCCGGTCGTCCCAGATGGGAGACCACGACGATGCGGGCGCCCTGTTCGATGAGGGCGTTCAGCGTGGGCAACGACGCGCGGACGCGGCCGTCGTCGGTGATCGCGCCGTCCTTGAGCGGGACGTTGAGATCACAGCGGACGACGACCGTGCGACCGGCGAGCGAACCCAGCGAGTCGAGAGTGCGGAGCGTCAACCGAGTTCTCCGGCTGGCTCAGAGTCGCTCTGCGACGTACTCGGCGAGGTCGACGAGACGGTTGGAGTAGCCCCACTCGTTGTCGTACCAGCTGGACAGCTTCACCTGGTCGCCGATCACGCGCAGCAGGCCCGAATCGAAGATCGACGAGTGCGGGTCGCTGACGATGTCGCTCGAGACGATCTCGTCTTCGGTGTACTTGAGGATGCCCTCGAGGTCGCCCTCGGCGGCCGCCTTGTAGGCTGACTTGACCTCGTCGACCGTGACGGGACGCGAGGCCTGCACCGTCAGGTCGGTGATCGAGCCGGTCGGCACGGGAACGCGCAGGGCGAAGCCGTCGAGCTTGCCCTTCAGCTCCGGCAGCACGAGACCGATGGCCTTTGCGGCGCCGGTCGACGTCGGCACGATGTTGATGGCTGCGGCGCGGGCACGGCGCAGGTCTTTGTGCGGGCCGTCCTGGAGGTTCTGGTCGGCCGTGTAGGCGTGCACCGTGGTCATGAGACCGCGCTCGATGCCGAAGTTGTCGTTGAACACCTTGGCGAGCGGCGCGAGGCAGTTCGTCGTGCAGGACGCGTTGGAGATGATGTCCATCGTCGCCGCGTCGTACTTGTCCTCGTTCACGCCCATCACGAACGTGCCGTCTTCGCCGGTGGCGGGTGCGGAGATGATGACCTTCTTGGCGCCGGCCTGGATGTGCTTGCGGGCCAGGTCGGCGTTCGTGAAGAAGCCGGTCGACTCGATGACGATGTCCACGCCGAGGTCGCCCCATGGGAGGTTCGCGGGATCGCGGTCTGCGAGCACCTTGATGGGCTTGCCGTCGACGACGATGTTGTCACCGTCGACCTCGACGGTCGCGTCGAGGCGGCCGGTGACGGAGTCGTACTTGAGCAGGTGCGCGAGGGTCTTCGTATCCGTCAGGTCGTTGACGGCGACGATCTCGAGGTCGCTGCCCTTCGCGAGCGCTGCGCGGAAGTAGTTGCGGCCGATGCGGCCGAACCCATTGATGCCGATCTTCACGGACACGGAGATCTCCTGTTACTGGCGCGCCGTTCGGCGCTGGATTGCGGGGGAAAACGAACGGACGACGGTGTCCCGGGCGGTTCCGTCCGGGACACCGACCCTGTGTTACGACAGTACCAGCAGGCCAGCGGTCTTCTCGCGGGCCCGGGTGAAGCGCTCCTGCACGTCAGCCCAGTTGGTGATGTTCCAGAACGCCTTCACGTAGTCGGCCTTCACGTTCTGGTAGTCGAGGTAGAAAGCGTGCTCCCACATGTCGAGCATGAGGAGCGGCACGGTCGCCGTCGCGAGGTTGCCCTGGTGGTCGTAGAGCTGCTCGATGATGAGCTTCTGACCGAGCGAGTCCCAGGCCAGGATCGACCAGCCCGAGCCCTGGATGCCGAGAGCCGACGCGGTGAAGTGGGCGCGGAACTTGTCGAACGAGCCGAAGAACTCGTCGATCGCCGCCGCCAGCTCACCGGTCGGCTTGTCACCGCCGTCGGGAGACAGGTTCGTCCAGAACACGGTGTGGTTGACGTTGCCCGCCAGGTTGAAGGCGAGGTCCTTCTCCAGCTTGTTGATGTTCGTCAGGTCGTCGCTGTCGCGCGCCTCGGCGAGCTTGGCGAGAGCGGTGTTCGCTCCGTCGACGTAGGCCTTGTGGTGCTTGTCGTGGTGAAGCTCCATGATCCGACCGCTGATGTTCGGCTCGAGCGCCGAGTAGTCATACGGAAGGTCGGGAAGCGTGTAGTCAGCCATTCACTCTCTCCTCGTTATCGAGCCGCAACGCGATGGCCGCGTCGCGGTCTGAGCAACCGTTTCAGTTTAGTGATCGGCCCCAGCAGCGTGCTGGCCGCAAAAACCCTCCTCCGCGGCGTCCGGCGCCTCGTTGCAGCGGTCCGGTCCCGGCTTGTCGAAGGGAGGCGAGCACGATTCGGGGATCGGCACGCAGCGGACGGATCTCCGCGGCCGGCCCGCGGCTAGAGATCGAGGTCGGCGGGGAGGCTCGCCTCCGTGCCGGGGATGCCCAGCTCTGCGGCCTTCTTGTCGGCCATGGCGAGGAGCCTGCGGATGCGGCCGGCGACGGCATCCTTGGTCATGGGCGGATCGGCGTGGTGACCCAGCTCGTCGAGGCTCGCGTCCCGGTGCGAGAGCCGGAGCTCCCCCGCATAGCGCAGATGATCGGGGATGCCGGGCCCGAGGATCTCCATCGCACGCTCGACGCGCGCGCACGCGGCGACGGCGGCCTGAGCGGAGCGGCGGAGGTTGGCGTCGTCGAAGTTGACGAGACGGTTGGCCGTCGCGCGCACCTCTCGCCGCTGCCTCATCTCCTCCCACGTGCGGACGGTCCCTGTGGCGCCCATGCGGGTGAGCATGGCGCTGATCGCCTCGCCGTCGCGGATCACCACGCGGTGCACACCGCGCACCTCGCGTGCCTTGGCCGGGATGCCGAGACGGCCGGCCGCGCCGACGAGCGCCATGGCCGACTCGTTGCCAGGGCAGGTCACTTCCAGCGCGGCGGAGCGACCGGGATCGGTGAGGGAACCGTGGGCGAGGAACGCCCCCCGCCACACGGCGGCGAGGTCTTCCTTCGACCCCGTCGTGAGCCGGTTGGGCAGCCCTCTGATCGGGCGACGGTGCTGGTCGAGGAGGCCGGTCTGGCGGGCCAGAGTCTCCCCTCCGTCGAGCACCCGCACCGTGTAGACGGTGTTCTTGCGGATGCCTGTCGCCGAGGTGACGGACACCTCGCTGCGCACGCCGTACAGCTCGGCGAGGGCCTTGCGCACGTGTCGCGCGAGCGCAGGAGAGTCCACTTCCGCCTCGACGGCGATGCGGCCCGAGATGAGGTGGAGTCCGCCGGCGAGGCGCAGGATCGTGGCGAGTTCCGCCGCGCGCACCGTGTTCTTGCCCGCCTCGACGCCGAGGAGCTCTTCTTTGACGTCAGCGGTCAGTGCCAATCGTGTGGTTCCGTTCTCTGAAGATCGTTGCTGCCCGTGCGGCAGGGAGGCGGAGACGAGCGCGATGCGTCATTCCCGGCCGAGGTCGCGGTGCTTGATCGCCACCGCGACGCCGGGAGCATCGCGCAGACGTGCTGCCAGCGCTTCCGCGATGGCCACCGAACGATGCTTGCCCCCAGTGCAGCCTACCGCGATGGTGGCATGACGCTTGTTCTCTCTGCGATAACCCTCCAGCACGGGACGCAGCGCTTTCGAGTAGCCGTCGACGAAGTCCACGGCCCCCGGCTGGGCGAAGACGAACTCCCGCACCGGCTGGTCGAGGCCCGTCAGCGGCCGAAGATCGGGCTGCCAGAACGGGTTGGGCAGGAAGCGGGCGTCGGCGACGAGATCGGCGTCGGCGGGCAGCCCGTACTTGAATCCGAAGCTCATCAGAGTGAGCTGGATGTCGGCGGAGTCCTCCGCGGCGAAGATCTCGTTGATCTCGACGGCGAGCTGGTGGATGTTGAGGTCCGACGTGTCGATGATGATGTCGGCGGATTCGCGGAGCTCCCGAACACGCGCGCGCTCGGCGGTGATGCCGTCCAGGATGGTGCCCGTGCCCTGCAGCGGATGCGGACGGCGCACGGATTCGAAGCGGCGCACGAGCGCGGCATCCGTCGCATCGAGGAAGAGCACACGCACCTGGACGCCGCTGCGCAACGACTGGATCATCTCCTGCAGGTCGGAGAAGAGGCCACGCCCGCGCACGTCCACGACGGCGGCGACGCGCGGGAGCCGCGACCCGGCTCGTCCGGCGAGATCGATGAGCGGCCGCAGCATCTGCGGAGGCAGGTTGTCGACCACGTACCAGTCGAGGTCTTCGAGGGCGTTGCCCACCGTCGACCGGCCGGCTCCTGACATGCCGGTGACGATCAGCAGCTCCTGGCGCTGATCGTCTTCGTCGGTTTGTGGGTCAGACATCCTTCGCCTCGGGTCGTGAACGTGAGTGACTCGCGTTCAAGCCTATGCGGTGGGGACTTCGCCCGCCGCCATGGTGCCGCGCTCCCCTACCGGGTCGCGGCGTTCCTCGGCGCCGCCATCCTCCGCTGTGCTGCTCCCCTGCTGCGTCGCGGTGCCGGTCGTCACGTCGGCCTCGTTCGCGTCATCCGGCCCCGCGTCGTGGAGCGCGGAGTGCACGGCCGCAGCCAGTGCGGGCCCGAACCCCTTCACCTCGGAGATGAGCTCGGGATCGGCCTGGCGCAGCCTGGCGACAGATCCGAAGTGCTTGAGGAGTTCGCGAACCCTCGATGGACCGAGTCCCGGGATGTCGGCGAGTGTCGAGGAGATGTCGCGGCGTCGCTTCGCCCGCTGATACGTGATGGCGAACCGGTGCGCCTCGTCACGGATGCGCTGCACGAGGAAGAGAGCGTCGCTGTTGCGTGGCAGGATCACCGGGAAGTCCGAGTCCGGAAGCCAGAGCTCCTCAAGCCGCTTCGCGATGCCGGCGAGCTGGATACCCGTCACGCCCGACTCCTCCAGGGCGCGCCGCGCCGCGGCGACCTGGGGCTGTCCGCCGTCCACGAGCAGCAGCTGCGGCGGATAGGAGAACTTCCTGGGTCGCTGCGACACCTGCATGTCGTCGCCAGCGCCGTCGCCAGCGCCGTCACCTCCGCTGTCGCCGGCGCCGGCGTTCCCTCCGCCGCGCGCGTCGCCGGCCTCTCCGCCGCGTGCGTCGCCGGCGCCCGCTCCGTCCGGCCGAGTGCCTGCTGCTTCCTCCGCGTCCGCGAGCGCGCCTGCGCGATGACCCGTCGCGCGTTCGTCGTCGTCGCCGCGCAGGTACGCCAGCCTCCGCGTCAGCACCTGGTAGATGGACTCGGTGTCGTCGGTCGAGGCCGGGATGCTGAATCTGCGGTACTGGTCCTTGCGCGGGAGCCCGTCTTCGAAGACGACCATCGACGCGACGATGTTCGTGCCCGAGAGATGCGAGACGTCGTAGCACTCCATGCGCAGCGGCGCCTCCGCCATGCCGAGCGCGTCGCGGATGTCCTCCAACGCCTGCGAGCGCGCCACGAAGTCGGCGCTGCGCCTGGTCTTGTACAGCATCAGGGCGTTCTTCGCGTTGGTCTCCGCGGTCTGGGCGAGCGCCGCCTTCTCGCCGCGCTGCGCGACGCGCAGGTGCACCTTGGAGGGCGCGACGCCTCTCGTGTGCGTCCCCTCCGCTCCTTGCGTTCGACGCGCGCCCAGCCAGCGCTCGAGCTCCGAGGAGTCCTCCGGGAGCACCGGAACGAGGATCTCCCGCGGCGGCGCGAACTCACCGTCGTACGCGTTCTCCAGCACGGTCTCGATCAGCTCGGCGACGTCGACGTCGAGTTCCTTGTCGACGACCCAGCTGCGCGTGCCTCGGATGCGGCCGCCGCGCACGATGAACTGCTGCACTGCCGCTGCGAGCTCATCGTCGGCGATGCCGAAGACGTCCGCGTCGACGTCATCCGAGAACACCACGGCGGTCTTCTCCATCACGGCACGCATGGCCTGGATGCTGTCGCGGTACCGCGCCGCCGCCTCGTACTCCTGCGCCTCGGCCGCCTCGCGCATGTTGTGCTCGAGCGCGCGCACGTAGCGCGTGTCGTTGCCCGCCATGAACGAGACGAAGTCGTCGGCTACCTCGCGATGCTCCTCGAGCGTGACGCGGGCGACGCACGGCGCGACGCACTTGCCGATGTCTCCGAGCAGGCAGGGACGCCCGGTCTGCTGCGCCCTCCGGTACACGCCGTCGGAGCAGCTGCGCATCGGGAACGCCTTGAGCATCAGGTCGAGCGTCTCCCTGATGGCCCACACCTTCGTATACGGCCCGAAGTACCGTGCGCCCTTGATCGACCTGTTGCGCGTGACCATGGCCCGCGGCACCTCGTCGGCCAGCGTCACGGCCAGGTACGGGTAGGTCTTGTCGTCCCTGAACTGCACGTTGAACGGAGGGTTGAACTCCTTGATCCACGTGTACTCGAGCTGGAGCGCCTCGAACTCGTTGGCGACGACGGTCCACTCGACGCTCGCCGCCGTCGTGACCATGCGCCTGGTGCGCTCGTGCAGGTTGCGCAGCGGCTGGAAGTAGTTGCTCAGCCGCGCGCGCAGGTTCTTCGCCTTGCCGACGTAGAGCACCCGCTTCTTGGCATCCCTGAACCGGTAGACGCCCGGCCCGGTCGGTATCTCACCGGCCTTCGGACGGTATGCGACGGTATCGGCCATCGCGCGTCAGGCGGTCTTCTGCTCGATGCGGCTGTCGGCATCCAGAATCTCGCGGAGGTACAGCCCGGTGTGGCTGCCCTTCACCTGGGCGATCTTCTCGGGCGTGCCCGTCGCGATCACCTTTCCACCTCCCGAGCCGCCTTCCGGCCCGAGGTCGATGATCCAGTCCGCCGACTTCACCACGTCGAGGTTGTGCTCGATGACGATCACGGTGTTGCCCTTGTCGACCAGCCCGTTCAGCACTTCGAGCAGCTTGCGCACGTCTTCGAAGTGCAGGCCCGTCGTGGGCTCGTCGAGCACGTACACGCTGCGCCCGTTGCTCCTGCGCTGCAGCTCCGTCGCGAGCTTGACGCGCTGGGCCTCACCACCGGAGAGGGTCGTCGCGCTCTGTCCGAGTCGCACGTACCCCAGACCCACGTCGACGAGTGTCTGGAGGTAACGGTGGATGGCGGAGATCGGCCTGAAGAACTCGGCGGCCTCCTCGATCGGCATGTCGAGCACTTCGGCGATGTTCTTGCCCTTGTAGTGCACCTGCAGGGTGTCGCGGTTGTAGCGGGCTCCCCCGCAGACCTCGCACGCCACGTACACGTCGGGCAGGAAGTTCATCTCGATCTTGATGGTGCCGTCGCCGGAGCACGCCTCGCAGCGGCCGCCCTTCACGTTGAAGCTGAACCTGCCAGGCAGGTAACCGCGCGCCTTGGCCTCCGCCGTCTCTGCGAACAGCGTGCGGATGCGGTCGAACACACCCGTATACGTCGCGGGGTTCGACCGTGGCGTGCGTCCGATCGGCGCCTGGTCCACATGCACGACCTTGTCGAGCTGCTCCGTTCCGGTGACTCTGGTGTGCTTGCCCGCCACCTTGCGCGCCCCGTTCAGCCTGTTCGCCAGCACCCGGTAGAGGATGTCGTTGACCAGCGAGGACTTGCCGGAACCGCTGACCCCCGTCACCGCGACGAACACCCCGAGGGGGAAGTCGACGGTGAGGTTGCGCAGGTTGTTCGCGTTCGCTCCCACGACCCTGAGCATCCTGGTCGGATCGATCGGCCTGCGGTGCGACGGCGTCTCGATCGCCTTGCGGCCGGCGAGATAGTCGCCCGTGAGCGACTCCAGGTTGTCCAGCAGCTCGTCGTACGTGCCGGAGTGCACGACACGGCCGCCGCCCTCGCCGGCACCGGGACCGATGTCGACGATCCAGTCGGCCGTGCGGATGGTGTCTTCGTCGTGCTCGACCACGATCAACGTGTTGCCCAGGTTGCGCAGCGCCACGAGCGTGTCGATGAGTCGCCGGTTGTCGCGCTGGTGCAGCCCGATGCTCGGCTCATCCAGCACGTAGAGCACGCCGGTCAGACCCGATCCGATCTGTGTCGCGAGCCGGATGCGCTGCGCCTCGCCTCCGGACAGCGTCGCCGCAGCCCTCGACATGCTCAGATAGTTCAGCCCGACCTGGATGAGGAAGTCGAGCCGAACCTTGATCTCACGCAGCACCTGGGCCGCGATGGTCTGCTCGCGCTCGGTGAGCTCAAGCTTGTTCATGAACGACCTGGCATCCGCCAGGCTCAGGTCGGCGACATCGGCGATGCTGTGCTCGTGGATCAGCACGGCGAGCACCTCCGGCTTGAGGCGCTTGCCCTGGCACACCGGGCACGGAACCTCGCGGAGGTACTCCGACCAGCGCTGCCGCTGCGAATCGGAGTCCGCCTGCAGGTACTGGCGCTCGATGTACGGCACGACGCCCTCGAAGCCCGAGGTGTAGCTCAGCTCACGGCCGTACCTGTTGCGCCATTTGACCTTGACCTTGAAGTCCTTGCCGCGGAGGATCGCCTCCCGCACGCTGCGCGGAAGCTCGTCCCACGGTGTGTCGAGGTCGAAGCCGAGGTCGCGCGCGAGACCGTCGAGGAGCTTGTCGTAGTACTGGTAGAGACCCTTGCCCTGGGTGCTCCACGGGACGATGACGCCTTCGGAGATGCTGAGCGACGGGTCGCCGAGGAGCAGCTCCTCGTCGACCGACATGCGCGTGCCGAGACCCGAGCACTCCGGGCAGGCGCCGAACGGCGCGTTGAACGAGAACGTGCGCGGCTCGATCTCGGTGAGCTGGATGGGATGCCCGTTGGGGCACGCGAGCTTCTCGCTGAAATTGCGGACGGCATCCGGACCGGACTCGTCGACGAAGGCGACGGACACCAGCCCGTCGGTGAGGCGAAGCGCCGTCTCGAGCGAGTCGGTGAGCCGGGTCAGGATGTCCGGACCCGCCACCAGCCTGTCCACGACGACCGAGATGTCGTGCTTGTACTGCTTCTTCAGCGTCGGCGTGCTGGAGAGCTGCACCTGCTCGCCGTCGACGAGGGCGCGCGAATACCCGGATGCCGACAGCTCGGCGAAGAGGTCGACGAACTCGCCCTTCTTCTGCTTGACGACCGGGCTGAGCACCAGATAGCGAGTGCCGGGCTCCAGCTCCATCAGCTGATCGGCGATCTGCTGCACGGTCTGACGCTGGATGACCTCCCCGCAGATCGGACAGTGCGGGACCCCGATGCGCGCCCAGAGCAGCCGCATGTAGTCGAAGATCTCGGTGATGGTGCCGACCGTCGACCTCGGGTTGCGGTTCGTCGACTTCTGATCGATCGAGACGGCCGGGCTCAGGCCCTCGATGAAATCGACGTCGGGACGGTCCACCTGACCCAGGAACTGCCTCGCGTAGGCGGACAGCGATTCCACGTAGCGGCGCTGGCCTTCGGCGAAGATCGTGTCGAAGGCCAGAGAGGACTTTCCCGACCCGGAGAGGCCGGTGAAGACGACCAGCGAGTCGCGCGGGATCTCGACGTCGACGTTGCGGAGATTGTGCACGCGGGCACCGCGAACGCTGAGTTTGGAGTGGGCTTCCACTTTCGAGATCGACACCCGAAAAGTCTAGGTAAAGCCACTGACATTTGACTGGGCCGGGGGCCGCGTTCGCCCATGGCGTCCTCGAATCCCGGTGTCGGTGGCTGCCGATAGCGTACCGGCATGGCAGCAATGGCGGACGGCGGTTCCGAGTTCGACGAGGGGACCGAGGTCGACTTGCGCGGAGGCAATGTCACGCCCGTCCGGCGGCGGGGCGACGTCGTCCTGCGAGAGGCAGGACCGTGGACACCGACGGTGCACGCCGTGATGCGGCACGCGCGTCGGACCGGCGTCGCGGGCATCCCAGAGCCGCTGGGTGTCGGCGAGGACGGCCGTGAGGTGCTGGGCTTCCTGGAGGGCGAGGTGCCCTCGTACCCGATGCCTGCGTGGGTGTGGCACGAGGCCGTGCTCGAGCAGGCGGCGCGGATGCTGCGCGACTGGCACGATGCCACCGCCGACTTCGATGCGGCAGAGGCCATCTGGCGGCTCCCGGCGCACGAGCCGGCCGAGGTGATCTGTCACAACGACTTCGCGCAGTACAACCTGGTGTTCGAGCCTCACTCCGACCCGCCGCGGCTCGTGGGCGCCATCGACTTCGACACCATGTCGCCGGGGTCGCGGGTCTGGGACCTCGCGTACCTCGCCTACCGGCTGGTTCCCTACCTCGAGCATCCGGAAGCCGACGCCCCCGACGCGGCAGCCCGCAAGGAACGACTGGACACGCTCCTGCGCTCGTACGGCGCCGAATTCTCTCGCGCCGACGTCTTCGAGGCGATGTCCGCTCGCCTCGTCGAGCTGGCCGAGTTCAGCGATGACCTCGGGCAACGCACCGGCAGGACCGAGCTCGCCGACCACGCGAGGATGTACCTGAGCGACGCGGAACGCGTGGCCACCTTTGCGTGACCACCTTTGCTTGAGCACCTCTGCGTGACCACCGCGTCGGCCGTGCCAGGGACGGGCCCGCTCACCGCCTCCTGATCACCAGGACGACGAGCAGCGCTACGCAGGCGGCGGCGAACGCCGCGAAGAGCCCGGGCAGCGGCAGCGCGGGGACCCCGGACGACGTGACGAGCAGAGCGACGGCGAGCACGGCCTGCGCTGGGACCTGAATCGCCAGCCAGCCGAGCATCGGCGGGCGGAGCGCTCGCAGCTGAAGCACTCCCCCGGGAGCGACCACGATGGACAGCGAACCGATCACGTGCAGCAAATGCACTGTCGCGAGCGTGGCGTAAGGATGCCAGTCCGCCGCCGACGGGACTCTGGCGAGTTGGGCCAGCGCGATGACGAGGGCGCAGGCCCAGGTGCCGAGTGCGCCGGGGAAGATTCCCCCGAGGATCGCGAAGGCGGCGCCGGCGTATCCGAACGGCGCGGGAACGAGGGTCAGCGCCGCCGCCGAACCGAGCAGGGCGGCCGCGAGCCGCGGGGTGAAGCCGGGCACGTAGGCACCGGCGGAGATCCGGGCATGGAGGCGTTCACTCATGGTCGCCTCGGCAGTGAGATCGAACGGAGGTCGGCCGCCAGTCGCACGGGTGACCCATGCCACGCGATCACATCGGCGCCGACCGCGCGCAGCTCGTGCAGCCGCTCCTCGCGGCGACCGAGCACGATGCGCAGAGCCAGCAGCTGACGGCGGTTGAGCGCCCCTGCGTCGACGGCGGGCAACGTGTCGACCGCGAGCACCCGGTGCCCTGCTGCACGCCAGAGCGAGGCGAGGCTCACGGCATCGCCGTCCAGGTACGTGGACAGCAACACGATCATGGCCCCTGGGGCGACGAGCGGAGTGCGAGCTCGCGAGAGGAACCTGGGGTGCGGACTGGTGGCAGCGATGGCGGCACGCAGCCGCTCGCGCTGACGGCCGCCCGCGCCTCGCGGTACGGCGCCGCCGGCGCGCGAGAGCACCTGGAACGACACGGAGTCGCCCGCGGCGAGGTAGGCGGAGGCGAGGCTCCATGCGGCGTTGCGGGCGACATCCATCGACGTCGTCCCGGTCAGCGTAGGATCGCCGAGCGTCCATTCCGACACGGCCTCGCCCACATCGTCGGAGTCGTCGAACACGATGGCCACGTCGACGTCGGATGTCGCGTTGGTCCTGTGCACGTACAGGTCGCCGGGCCGTCTCGCGAGCCGTGCAGTGGCCTTCCAGTCCACGCGCCGCAGCCGGTCGCCGGTGGAGAACGGGTGGATGTCGCGGAACTCGCCCCCGTCCCCCGGCCGCGCCGACTGATGTGCGCCCGTGAGACCGCGCAGCCTGCGCGGAACCGGCAGGAAGCGCACCGGGGTCAGCTCCGGCTCGACGACGAGGTGGAGGGACCGCCGCTGCCCCGCGTCGGCGATGAACGCGCCGACTCCTCCCACGGCGCGATGCTCGACGGCGAGCACCTCCTGTTCGCCGGAGTGGGCGAGCGGCACTCGGGCCGTGAGCCTGGCGGGCGGGCGCACCGTGAACTCCTGCACCTCGAAGCCCAGCGTGGTGACCCGCAGCAGGGCGACATCGACGTCGTGCGGGGCCGTGACCTCGATGCGGACCGTCACGGGGGTCGCGCCCGACACCTCACGCGCTGCGGCGTCGTGCGCGAGTTCGACCCGGACGCCGGCGATGGAGGTGGGCCGCCTCGCCACGACGACGGCGACGAATAGGCAGACCCCGACGACGGCCACGTCGGCTCGGCCGTACAGCACGGAGGCCGTGCAGACGATGATGCCCAGCAGGGTGCCTGCGGCCGGGACGACGGTGCGTCGCCACCTGGTCATGGTCGGGTTCCGGACCTGGCTACGGCGGGCGGCCCTGGCACCAGGTCGACGATCGCCGCCACGATGTTCCCGGCATTGGTGCCCGCCGCCCAGGCGGCAGGGGTGAGCGTGAGGCGGTGCGCGAGCGCGGGCACCGCTACGCGCTTCACATCGTCAGGCGTGACGTAGTCTCTGCCGTCCATGACCGCCAGCGCGCGGGCGACGAGCATGAGCGCCTGCGATCCGCGAGGGGACGCACCGACCTCGACCGCGCGGTCCGCCCTGGTCGCGGCGGCGAGGTCCACGCAGTAGCGCACGATGTCCGGGTCCACGTGCACGCGCTCGACGCCCGCCTGCATGCCGAGCAGGCCGGGGGCATCCGTCACCGGATCGACCGTGGCCACCTCCACCCTGCGCGCAAGGCGGTTGGAGAGCACCCGTTCCTCTTCTGCCCGGTCCGGATACCCGACGCTCAGCCGCACCAGGAACCTGTCCAGCTGGGCCTCGGGCAACGCGTACGTGCCCTCGTACTCGATGGGGTTGGCGGTCGCGATCACGTGGAACGGTGCAGGCAGCCCGAAGCTCGTGCCCTCCACGGTCACCTGGGCCTCGGCCATGGCCTCCAGCAAGGCGGACTGCGTCTTGGGCGCCGTGCGATTGAGCTCGTCAGCGAGCAGCAGGCCGGTGAACACCGGTCCTGGACGGAAGACGAACTCGCCTGTTGCCGGTGCATAGACGTACGAGCCCGTGATGTCGGCGGGGAGCAGGTCGGGGGTGCACTGCAGGCGGCGGAACGGCAGGCCCATGGCGGCGGCGAGACTGCGAGCGGCGAGCGTCTTGCCCAGCCCGGGCACGTCTTCGAAGAGCACATGGCCCCCGGCGAGGATGCTCGCGAGAGCGATGCGCAGCGGGTCGCCCTGCCCGATCACCACGTTCTCGACGGCGGCCAGCACTCTCCCGGCAGTCTCGGCGATCGATGAGACGGAGGCCGGCGCAACGGAAGGCGCGGCGTCCGTGGTCTCTGGGTGCTGCATCCCGCGGTCTTCGGTCACGTCGTTCAGCGTCCTCTCCCGTGTGCGGCATCCGATGGGGTGCCACGCGACCACGCGGGGTCGCCTTGTGCGACATCCGTCGCGTGAGCCGGGTTCCCGTCGATCCGCGAAGCGGGTGCCCGCAGCGCGCCCACGACGGCGTCGAGCCGGTCGAGGGCATCCAAGCACACTTGCAACTGGCCGGCGGACGGCAGGATGCCTCGCACCGGATTCAGCGCGGCATACGAACGCTCGCCGATCGCCGCGACGATGGCAGCGTGGTCAGCCGATGACGAGAGGTCGAGCCCGTGCCGAGCGAGCCGAACGGCGGCCAGTTCGCGCACCGCCTTGAAGCCGGGCTCCCGCACGGATCCTCTGCGCATCTGGAATCCCCACGCCAGGCGCGCCACGTCGGATCGCGTCCCGGGGCGCGGCGCCGGCCGTTTCAGCGGCCAGCGCACGGCGCTGGGTCCGCTGTAGGCGGCCCACGCGAGACCGATCGCGACGGTCAGAACGCCCAGCGCGCAGGCGAATCCGAGGTCCACTCCGAAGTACCAGAGGAGCGCCCCGACGAGCACGCCGGCGATGAGAGCTGTGGTCATGCGACCGGGCGTCATCCCGGGCTCGGGCGGCGATTCGTCGGTCACGGCGCCTCCCCGGTCACGATGCGCCCGCCGTTCCCCGGCCGGATGCCGCGGCGCCCTCCCCGCCCGACCCGCGCCCGGCGGCAGACGTCGCAGCGTCGTGCCACGAGTCGCGCAGCCGGGTGAGGCAGCGTCGGGCGAGCTGCACGGTTCCGTCGTCGACCGGATGACCGCCGAAGCGCACGCCCTGATACAGGTCGAGCAGCGTTCGCGCCGCCTCCCGGTCGGTTCCGAATCTCGTCACGATGCGTGCGGTGTACTCCCCCGGCGTCTCCGATGGGCGGCGTCCAGCACCGGACGCCTCCGCGGCATCCTGAAGCCCCAGCCAGGCGCGCACGATGGCATCGCGGGGTTCCCGCGCCTCGTCGAGCAGGGAGATCGCCCTCGCGATTCCGCGGGCGACGACGGGTGCGGCAGGTTCGTCGGTTCGCACCGGCTCCGCTGCGGCGATGACCGAGGATGCGCGCCCATCGCGTTGCGCCGACAGAACCCGCGAGCGGCGCAGGGCACGACGGATCAGGTACACGAGGATGCCCGCGATGACCACAGCGGCGAGGGCCGACCAGAGCAGCCACTGTTGCAATTGAAGGGGCGCGAGGTGCTGCTGAGCGGGCAGTGGCGCAGGACTGCCCGTCTGAAACGGACCGGGAAGCACCCGACGCGGCAGCCCGTCGCCTGCCGTCGGAAGCCACAGCGGGCGTCCGGCGCGCAGCGGCCCAGACAGCAGAGTGCCGACCACGAGACCCAGCCCGAGCACCACGACGACGATCAGGGCAGCGGTCGTCGGCCGCCGCCGGGAGTCGTCGTCATCGCCCACGCATTCACGCTAGGCCATGCCGCGGCGGTGCGACCCGCAAAGCGATGGAGGGGACCGCCGGGTTCGACGTCATCCGCCCTGCGAGAACTCCCGCTCGAACTCGCCACGGCTCATGCGTGACCGGCCTTCTCCATCTGCCGGAGATCGCGTTTGAGATCCGCCAGTTCGTCGCGCAGCCGCGCCGCCAACTCGAACTTCAACTCGCCGGCGGCCGCCAGCATCTGGTCGTTGAGGTCCGCGATGAGCGCCTCCAGCTCCGCGGCGCCCTCCGCGGCTATGCCCTCTCTGCGCAGGTTCGGGGTCGGCGACTTCTTCTTCGAGGAGCCGTCGCGTTTCGCGAGCAGCTTCTGCGTGTCGGCTCCCTCGCGCGCCAGCACGTCCGTGATGTCGGCGATGCGCTTGCGCAGCGGCTGCGGGTCGATGCCGTGAGCCTTGTTGTACTCGACCTGCTTCTCCCGCCGCCGGTTCGTCTCGTCGATCGCCTGCTTCATGGAATCGGTCAGCACGTCGGCGTACATGTGCACCTCGCCGGACACGTTGCGGGCGGCACGACCGATGGTCTGGATGAGCGACGTCGACGACCGCAGGAATCCCTCCTTGTCGGCGTCGAGGATGGCCACCAGCGACACTTCGGGAAGGTCGAGTCCCTCTCGCAGCAGGTTGATGCCGACGAGAACGTCGTAGACGCCCTGACGCAGTTCGGTCAGCAGCTCGACGCGACGCAACGTGTCGACGTCGGAGTGCAGGTACCGCACGCGCACCCCGGCTTCCGCGAGATAGTCCGTGAGCTCCTCGGCCATCTTCTTCGTCAAAGTCGTGACGAGAACGCGTTCGTCGCGCTCCACGCGAACCCTGATCTCCTCGAGCAGGTCGTCGATCTGCCCCTTCGTCGGCTTCACGACGACCTCGGGGTCGACCAGGCCGGTCGGTCGGATGATCTGCTCGACGACGCCGTCCGCGATGCCCATCTCGTAGCGGCCCGGCGTGGCGGACATGTACACCGTCTGTCCGATGCGCTGGGTGAACTCCTCCCACTTCAGCGGGCGGTTGTCGAGCGCGCTGGGCAGCCGGAAGCCGTGCTCGACGAGCGTTCGCTTGCGCGAGGCATCCCCCTCGTACATCGCACCGATCTGCGGAACCGTCACGTGCGACTCGTCGATGATGAGGAGGAAGTCGTCGGGGAAATAGTCGAGGAGGCAGTGCGGCGCCTCACCGGGCATGCGGCCGTCGATGTGCCGCGAATAGTTCTCGATGCCGGAGCAGAAGCCGATCTGCTCCATCATCTCCAGGTCGAACGTGGTGCGCATGCGCAGCCGCTGCGCCTCCAGCAGCTTGCCCTGTCGCTCCAGCTCCTCCAGCCGCTCGGCGAGCTCCACCTTGATGGTGCCGATCGCCCTCTGCATGGTCTCCGGGCTCGCCGCGTAGTGCGTCGCAGGGAACACGGACACCGCGTCGAGCTGCTTGATGACCTCGCCGGTGAGCGGATGCAGCGAGTACAGCGCCTCGATCTCGTCGCCGAACAGTTCGATGCGGATGGCGTGCTCCTCGTACATCGGGATGATCTCGATGGTGTCGCCGCGCACCCGGAACTTGCCGCGGGAGAAGTCGATGTCGTTGCGCTGGTACTGCATGTTGACGAACATGCGGATGAGATTGTCGCGGCCGATCTGCTGGCCGACCTGGAGCGCCGCCATCGCGTCGAGATACTCCTCGGCCGCACCGAGACCGTAGATGCACGACACGGTGGAGACGACGACCACGTCGCGCCGGCTGAGCAGCGAGTTCGTGGTCGAGTGCCGCAAGCGCTCGACCTCGGAGTTGATGGACGAGTCCTTCTCGATGAACGTGTCCGTCTGCGGAACGTACGCCTCTGGCTGGTAGTAGTCGTAGTACGAGACGAAGTACTCGACGGCGTTGTGCGGCATGAGCTCGCGGAACTCGTTGGCCAGCTGGGCGGCGAGGGTCTTGTTGTGCGACAGGACGAGCGTCGGCCGCTGCACCTGCTCGATGAGCCAGGCGGCCGTCGCGGACTTGCCGGTGCCGGTCGCGCCGAGCAGCACGACGTCGGTCTCTCCCGCATTGATACGGGCGGCGAGCTCCTGGATCGCCTGCGGCTGATCGCCACTCGGGGCGTACTCGCTGACGACCTCGAGCGGGCGGACGGCACGGGTCGTTTGCATGCTTCAAGTCTAGGAAGTCCCCCCGACAAGCGATTGAGCCGAGAGCGATCAGAGCTTGCTCTGATCGCCGAGGCGATTGAGCTTGTTGAGTGTTGCGAACACAAGCGATTGAGCCGAGAGCGATCAGAGCTTGCTCTGATCGCCGAGGCGATGGACGTCTTTGATCCGCACGTCGGCAGCGTCGCCGAGGGGCGTGCGGATCATAGGGTGATGTCTTGCATCCGCGGAAGGCTCTGGGCGGATTCGTCACTCGCGCACTCTGCGCGCTTACGGACATCGCGTATTTTCCGGAGAATGTATTCAGACTCCGACGGATCGAGACGATGACGACGACAGCGACGAAGCAAGGCAAACGCGGAACGCCCATTCTCTGGCATCGGCGTCGGGGGCGCGTCGTGGTGCTGCTGTGCATCATGTACTTCATCGCGTACTTCGACCGGAACAACATCGCGACGGCCGGCCCCAGCATCATCAAGGAGTTCCACCTCACCAACACCGAGTTCGGCCTGACGGCGTCGGTGTTCGCGTTGTTCTACGCGTTGCTGCAGGTGTTCGGCGGGTGGATCGGCGAGAAGATCGGTCCGCGTCGCGGACTCCTCATCCTCGGTGTGCTGTGGGGTCTCTCCACGTTGTTCACCGGGCTGGCAGTCGGTCTCGTGACGCTGCTGATCGCCCGCGCGATCCTCGGGTTCAGCGAGTCGGCCACGTTCCCCACCGCCACGCAGGCCATGAGTCGGTGGGTGCCGGCCGACCGGAACGGCTTCGTGCAGGGCATCGTGCACTCGGCATCCCGCCTGGGCACGGCTATCGCGCCGATCGCTGTGGCGGCCATGATCCTGTGGAGCGGATGGCGCGCCTCGTTCATCTACGTCGGCATCCTGAGCGTGCTGTGGGCACTGATCTGGTACGCCATGTTCCGAGACCGTCCTCGGGAGATGAAGGGCATCACGAAGCAGGAGCTCTCCGAGGTGCCCGACCTGCCTCGAGCCGCCGACCTCCCACCGGTGCCGTGGAAGCGGCTGATCCGCACCATCCTGCCGGTCACCCTCGTCGACTTCGCCTACGGGTGGGTGGCATGGGTGTTCTTCACGTGGATCCCGACCCTGCTCTCCGACGTCTACCACCAGGACGTGGCCAAGTACGGCCTGCTCACTTCGCTCGTGCTCATCGGAGGAGTCGTCGGCGACACGCTCGGCGGTGTGGCGAGCGACTGGCTCATCCGCCGCGACTGGTCGGCACGCAGCGCGCGCAGGGCGCTGCTGCTGATCGGATTCATCGGGTCGGGCGTCTGCCTCGTTCCCCTCGTCTTCACTCCCCCGCTCACCGTGACGGTCGTGGCGCTCGCGTTCTCGTTCTTCTTCCTCGAGCTCACGAACGCACAGTTGTGGGCCATCCCAATGGATGTCGCGCCGACCTGGTCGGGGACGGCGAGCGGCATGATGAACACCGGCTTCGGCATCGCCGGCATCGTCTCGCCCATCATCGTCGGTGCGCTCGTGGACTGGACGGGCGGCTTCGCGTGGCCGTTCGGTCTGTCGATCGGCATTCTCCTGGCGGCGACCGTGCTCGCAGGCATCATGCGCCCCAAACTCGTGCGCGCCGACGTTCCGCCCGAGGATGCGGCGGTCACCGGCCAGGCGTGAACGCGAGCGCCAGGTGGCGCCCGTCGCGCGTCGTCGACGGGTGGGTGGCCGATCGGTGCGTGACCGATCGGCGCGTGACATCGGTGCGTGACCGATCGGCGCTACGCGATCTCCACCGACGGAACGGTGCTTCGTCCGAGGCGGCCGACGCCGATCAGCCCGGTGGGACCTCGAGCTGCTTCGCCGGGTGCAGGCGAGAGCTGTACCGGCGACCGGTCAGCGGCAGGCTCGCCGGCGTGCGCCGCGCGACCTCCGTGATGAGCACGGCGCCCGCGATCACGAGAACGTAGGCCACCAGCGTGAGCCACGGGGTCGGCACGTTGCGCTCGAGCCAGTCGTCGCCTGCCCACAGAAGCACCCAGAGCACGAGCGGGTGGGAGAGGAAGATGCCGAACGACCGATCGGAGCCCAGGTCGACGAACCGCGCCATGACCGAGCCGGCGCGCCGCCGGTCGGCCCACCATGTGCCGATCGCGAGGAAGCCGAGCGCGATGGCGACGCTCCACAGGATGACGACAGGCTGCATCGGGGTTCCCGCGCCGTAGAAGCTGCTGCCGCGGGCCACTTCGATCCAGTAGAAGCCGAGCATCACGACCGCGCAGGCCAGGACCAGCCAGCCGATGAGACCGCGGTGCGCTCGGATCCACGCCAGGAACTGGGCACTGTGATCGGCGGCGACGGCGCCTGCCATCACGAAGAACGAGTACGTGAAGACGATCTGCTTTGCCCACTCGCCGTACCAGCCGGTCGTGGCGTGCGCGTAGTGGTACCAGGACATCAGCGCCACCTGCACGAGGAGCGCGGCGGCGAGCAGCATCCAGTGCCTGCCTCTCGTGCGGCGCACGAGCCACAGGATGACGGGCACGAGCAGATAGACCTGCATGGTCACGAGCAGGAAGTACAGGTGGTACCAGGCGCTGCCGGTGAGCGTGGCGAACACGAACTTCACGACGAGATCGCCGATGGTCCCGTTCGGGTGGTGCAGGTATCCCGCCACGACATAGATCGCCGACCAGACGACGTAGGGAACACCGACGAGCAGGAACCGCTTCGGCCAGAACTTCCGCATGGGAACCGGCCGGGCGTCGTAGGAGTAGACGAGCACGAACGCGGTGAGCGCGAAGAACACCTCGCGTGTGAAGTGCAGCAGGTCGAGCAGCATGTACAGGCCGATGTCGTCCGGCCCCGCCGTGTGGCTCGTGGTGTGCACGCCGATGACGCAGACGAAGGTCAGGATGCGCACGATATCCACCTCGTAGAGGTGGCGGGAACGCTGCCTTCTGTTGACCGCCTCGCTCATTCGCCGTTCGCCGCTGCTTCGGCCACCAGTCCCCGCAGACGCACGCGCTGCACCTTGCCGGTGGCAGCGCGGGGCACGTCGTCGACGACGGTGATGGTGGTCGGCCGCTTGAACTTGGGCAGCAGACGCTCGGCGAGCCGCCCGAGCCGCTCGACGAGCTCTTCATCGTCGGCTCCGCTGCGAGCGGACTGCACCGGGATCACGAACGCGACAGGTACGGATCCGAGCACGTCGTGCGGTGCCCCGACGACGACGACCTCGCGAACCGCCGGGTCGGTCAGGAGCGCCTCCTCGACCTCGAGCGGGTACACCTTCTCGCCTCCGCGATTGATCACATCGTCCACTCGGCCGGCGAGCGTGACGTAGCCGTCGGGGTCGATGGACCCGAGGTCGCCGGTGCGCAGCCAGCCGTCCGCGTCGAACCGGTCGGACGCCGCACCGCCGAAGTAGGAGTCGATGACCCCGGCGCCGCGGATCCAGAGCTCACCCACGTCTCCTGGCGCAGCCTCTCCCGAGGCGGGACGCACCTGCACCTCGGTGCCCACCGGCACTCCCACGGTGCCTGCGCGCGGCGCGTCGACAGGTGTCGCCGTGATCTGGCTCGATGCCTCCGTCATGCCGTAGCTCACCACGAGCGGGATGTCTGCGAACGCCTCGGCGACCGGCGCCGGAAGCGGAGCGGATGCCGTGCGGATGAGCCGCAGGCCCTCCGGCGGACGGATCGGCTCGGAGGCGAGCACGGCCAGGATCGCGGGCACGGCGTTGATCCACGTGATCCGCCGCGAGGCCATCAACGGCCAGAATCCGGTGCGGTGGAACCGTTCGTCGAGCACGAGCGCAGAGCCGGCCGAGAGCGTCGACAGCAGGCCGACGACCTCGGCATTGATGTGGAAGAGCGGCAGCGGGTTGTACCCGCGGTCGTGTTCCGTGAGGCCGAGGTGCGTGGCGACGGCCTGGCCGACGAAGGCGAGCTGATCGGCGCGAAGCTCGACACCCTTGGGCGTTCCCGTGGAGCCGGATGTGAACAGCATGGCGGAGCCGCCGTCGCGGAACACGGGTGCGGCATCCACGTCGCGTGCCACGCCGCCATCCACCGGCAGCACGGGTGGATCGATGCGCCGCACACCAGCCTGCGCTGCGAGGTCGTCATCGGTGCAGACCAGAGCGGTCTCACCGTCGATGAGTGCCGCCAGCCGAGCGATGTCGGCAGCGCTGGACGCGGGATCGATCGGGACAGACCGGTGGCCAGACGCGATGAGGCCGAGATGCGCAACGGCGAAGGTCAGCGGGTCGCGCTCACGCAGGAAGACCGTCGTACCGGCGCGCAAGCCACCGGCCAACACGAACGCTGCGGCAGCAGTGGCGGTGTCGCCGAACGTGATCGCACGATCGCTCCTGGCGTCCTCGAGGTAGCTGTGCTCGCCGTGCGAGGAGGCCCGGTCGAGCAGCAGACTTCCGATCGAGGGGATGCTCGCACCGTCTGTTCGCTCGCTGATCACCCATCGATGGTATCGGCGGGCCCTATGAGTGCGCGGTGTGCCCGGTCGGTGCGAGGTGGGCGCGGGACCGTGACCGTGCACCCGGTCGGTCGTGTCGGGCGTTGTCGACGGCGTCCGGTCGCGCCGACGATACCTGGCAGTGTCGACGGTGTCGGGTCGCGTCGAGGCTGCCGGGCCGCATCGGCGCTGTCAGGCCGCGTCGGCGGTTCTCGGCGACGACTGGTGCTCGCCGCGGCCGGCGTCGACGGCCCCGCGCAGCTCCACCGTGTGGTCGGCGCCCCGTGCCTGCGCAGCGTCGTGCGTGACGAGAATCGTCGTGCGATCGTGCAGCGCCGCCCTCAGGTCGGCCATCAGCTCGGCAGAGGCCTGGGCATCGAGGTGAGCCGTCGGTTCGTCGATGAGGACCACGTCGCCGTGGGCGAGCAGCGTGCGGGCCACAGCAACGCGCTGACGCTGCCCGCCCGAGAGCTGCCGCCCGGCGGAGCCGATCCTCGTGTCGAGCCCGTTCGGCAGCGAGGCGAGCAGCGACTCCAGGCCCACGCTGGTCAGCGCATCGGTGAGCTCCGCATCCGTCGGCCGTTCGGCACGAGACCGTGCGATCACCAGGTTGGCGCGAAGCGTGGAGTCGAACAGGTGCCCCTCCTGCGGGCACCACGCGACGCGCGTGCGAAGGCGGCGGGGCGAGACGGTGCGCGCATCCCGGGTCGCACGCTCGCGATCCCGTCCGCTCACCTGCAGCAGGTACCTGCCCTTGTCCGGATCGGCGAAGCGCAGGAGCAGGGCGAGCAGCGTCGACTTGCCCGACCCGCTCGGCCCGGTGACCGCGAGCCACTCTCCCCGGCGCGCACCGGCCTCGACTCCGTCGAAGACGGGCAGTGCGGCATCCGGATAGCGGTAGGAGACGCCGTCGAGCCGGATGCCGTCCAGCGCTCCGAACGATGCCTGCTCGTTCGCCTCCGCTCCCCCGTCGGACTCGCCCTGCACGAGCGGACGCGATGCGCCGGCGATGCGCGAGAGCACGCCCGCCAGAGCGGCGGCGCGCGACGCCGCCGTGACGCCGTCGGTGAGCGGTTCGATGAGCGCGAGCGGCACGAGCACGAGCACCGCCACGAGCTCCGGCCGCAACACGCCGGATGCCACGGCGCTCGCCGCCAGCGGAAGCATGGCCACGGCCGCGACGCAGCAGGCCGCCGTGACGAGAGCGGAGGATGCGCCCTCGGCGTACGACACGCGCCGTTGCCCGCGGGCGGCCTCGGCCCCGGCATTCCGGATGCGCCGCAGAACGCGCTCCGTCGCGGCAGCGGTGAGATCGTCGCGCGCGACCAGCAGGTCCGTGAACGACTCGAGGGTGGCGGCCCGCGCTCGTTCATCCTGTCGGGCGGCGAGCCGTCCGGTGACGGCGGCGACGGCGGGCGCGACGATGACGGCGACGACGGCGAGGCAGCCCAGAAGAAGACCGGCGGGCGGGAAGAGCATCCACGGCGCGACCGTCGCACCGGCCGCGACGATCATTGCAGCGACGGGCGGTTGGACGACGCGGGGAACGAGATCGCGCAGCCGGTCGGCTGCTCCCACCAGCGTGCCCAGCGCGTTCGCCGGCGAGAGAGCTCGGCGTCCGGCCGGTCCTGCCGCGGCGAGCGAGCGCCACAGCCGCAGCCGCAGCCCCGTCGTCGCACGGAAGACGGCGTCGTGCGTAAGCAGGCGTTCGACGTACCGCAGCACCGAACGACCGATGCCGAAGAACCGCACGCCGACGATCGCGACGAGGAGGTACATGATCGCCGGTTCCTGGCTGGCGCGAACGATCAGCCAGCCGGACAGCGCCGTCAGCGCGATGGCGAACCCGCTGGAGAGCACGCCGACGAGGGCGGCGCCCAGCATCCGCCACCCGACGGGTCGGAGGAAGCGCGCCAGTTCGCGTATTGCGCCGGCCGGACCAGGGGTGCTGCGCTCGCTTGCGGAGCGCAGCTCGTTGTCGCGCCTGCCAGGGGCGAGGAGCTCGGCCTCGCCTGTGACGGCCGTCTGCTCGGTCTCGCGGTCGCTCTCCCGCTGCAGCTCGTGACCCGTGTGCGCAGCCTCGGCCGCGTCTTCCCGGTGGGCCAGGGAACGGAGCGCGGCACGCTGCTCAGCGGGGTGAGCCGGGGCCGGAGTGCCGACCTGCACGATGCGGTCGGCGAGCACCCGGATGCCGGCGTCGTGCGAGGCCACGATGACCGTCGCCCTGTCGCGCAACCGGGTGATCTCTCGGCGCGCGGCGGCCGCGGAGACGGCGTCGAGGTGCGCCGTGGGCTCGTCGAGCAGCACGAGCGTGGCGCCGGCATCCACGGCGGCCAGTGTCCTGGCGAAGGCGAGCCGTCTCGCCTCGCCGGGGCTCAGCTCGGCCGGGTCGCAGTCGGCCAGCGGACCGAGCCCCACCCGATCCAGCAGCGCGGCACCGTTCCCCTGCGCATACAGCTGCACCTCGTCGGCGACCGTGCGGGAGGAGAAGTGCGGATGCTGCGGCATCCATACGATCCGATTCGCACGCGGGGCGACGACGCCGCCCGTGCATCGCGCCTCGGGATCCAGCGTGGCCCCGCGGCCGGCGAGCACGGCCAGCACCGTCGACTTGCCCGCGCCGCTGTCTCCCGCCAGCAGCGTCAGCGCCCGCTGCGGCGCCCGGAACGACAGATCGGCGATGACGGGCAGCGTGCGGCCCGGATAGCGGACGCCGAGTCTGTGCACGACGACGGCCGAGCCCGTCCTTCGCCTCAGTCTGTGGCCGACGTCGGACAGGGCGATGGCATCCTTCGCCCTGCGCAGCGCCTCGCGCCCGGTGTCGGATGCGTGGAATGCCGCTCCCACGTCGCGGAGCGGCGCGTAGCACTCGGGTGCCAGGATGAGGGCGACCAGCCCGGCCTGCAGCCCGAGCTCGCCGTGCAGCAGCCGCACGCCGATGATCACGGCCACGACGGCGACCGAGATCGTGGCGAGAAGGTCGAGCGCGAGCGACGACAGGAACGCCGTGCGCAGCGTGGTCATGCTCGTTGTGCGATGGTTCTCGGAGATCTTCTCCAGCGCGTCGGCCTGCTCCCGGTCGCGGCCCAGGCCGACGAGCACAGGCAGCCCCCTCGCAAGCTCGACGAGGTGATCCGAGAGCCTGCCCAGCGCATCCAGGGACGCGGAGACCCGCTCCCGGGTGTGCAGGCCGATGAGCGCCATGAAGAACGGGATCAGGGGAACCGTCACCACGATCACAAGGGCGCTCACCCAGTCGCTGAGCAGGATGCGCGCTCCGACAAGCAACGGAAGGGTCGCCGCGCTCACGAGCGACGGCAGGTACGAGGTGTAGTAGGCGTCGAGCTCGTCGAGGCCCGTCGTGGCCAGCGCGGCTTCTGCTCCGACGTTGCCGGGCCGGCGCAGGAACGCACGGGCGAGCCGGATGCGCAGCCGCTCCTTGACCCCGGCCGCCGTCGAACGGGAGACGACGTGCAGCGCCCACACCGCCAGGGCGCGCACCAGGGCTGCGGCAAGGCCCTCTGCGACGGCGGACGCGGTATCAGCATGTCCCACGACCGCGACGACTCCCCCGGCCAACGCATCCGCGACGAGCACCAGACCGAGCGCCTTGAGCGCGCCAAGCGCGCCGAGCAGAAGGAGCCTGCCCTTCCCCACCTCGGCCAGCCCGGCAGCGGGAGTCGGGCGTGCCGACATATCGCCGGCGCGCGTCGGTCGCGCCGACCCGTCGCCGCTGCGGGACCCCTCAGTACCCTCCCGCGGCTCGCGGCCGGTCGTCCGCACCTCCGTACCGGCGGCATCCTGCGCTGTCATCTCGGCTTCACCGCCGCCTCCACGGGGCGCGCGGCGGGGATGCTGGCGCCGCTGATGCGCTTGCGGAAGACCCAGTACGTCCAGCCCTGGTAGGCCAGCACGAGCGGCAGGCCGAAGGCCGCGACGACGCTCATCACGCCGAGCGTGTACGGCGAGCTCGATGCGTTGGACACCGTGAGGTCGTAGCCGGCGTCGATGGTGGATGGCAGCACGACCGGGTACGCGTTGACGAAGATGGAGGCGGCTCCGAGCACCAGGAACACGCCGAGCCCGGTGAATGCCGCTCCCTCCTTGCCGAGCCGGAACGACCGCCACGCCCAGACCGCTCCCGCTACGGCGATGCCGAGCAGGATCCAGGTGAATGCCTTGCCGTGCAGCAGCTGCACGCCGATCGCCCACGCCGCGAGCGGGAGCAGGAGGACCGGCATCCAGCGCACGGCGAATCGGCCGGCTCTTGCTCGCACGTCGCCCTCGGTCTTCAGCGCGAGGAAGGCGGAGGCGTGCACGAGACAGAACCCCACGACGGCGAGACCGCCGACGACCGCCCATCCGTTGAACCAGCCGAACGGGCCGGCGACGGCGTCGCCGTTCGCATCGACGGGCAGTCCGGTCGTGGTCAGTGCCAGTGCGGCGCCGATGCCGAATGCGGAGACGAATGACCCCGTGCCGAGCGCGACATCCCACATGCGGCTCCAGCGTGCCGTGTGCCCCTTGCCGCGGTATTCGATGGCGACGGCCCGGAAGATCAGGCCGAGCAGCACCACGACCAGCGGCAGGTACAGCGTGGAGAACAACGAGGCGTACCAGTACGGGAAGGCCGCGAAGGTGGCGCCGCCCGCCGTGATCAGCCACACCTCGTTGCCGTCCCAGACCGGGCCGATCGTGTTCAGCATGACGCGCCGGTCGGTCTCGTTGCGGGCGGAGACGAGCATGTGCATTCCGACGCCCAGATCGAAGCCCTCGAGGAACAGGTAGCCCGTCCAGAGCACGGCGATCAGGATGAACCACACGGTGGGGAGGAAGTCCATGACGGTACCTCGTTTCTTTCAGCGGCGCGCGTCAGTAGGCGAAGGCGAGCACGTCGTCGTCGGCCGGCGCATCCGGGTCCTTCGGCTTCTCCCCCAGCTCGGGGATCGCGCTCACCACGCCGCCGCGGATGTACTTCACGAGCAGCCGCACCTCGACCACCATGAGCACGGCGTACACGAGCGTGAACGAGCACAGCGAGAAGAGGATCTCGCCGAAGCTCACACCGGGTGAGACCGCCGCTGCCGTGAACATGAACACCCCGTCGACGCCGCCCGGCGTCGGGTTGGGCGCCACCACGAACGGCTGACGGCCCATCTCGGTGAAGATCCACCCTGCGGAGTTCGCTGCGAACGGCGAGAGGATGCCAGCGACGGCCAGCCACATCAGCCACCTGAACCGCGGAACCGTCCCTCGTCTCGTGAGCCACAGGGCGACGGCAGCAGCGAACGCGGCGAGCGCACCGAACAGGATCATGAGCCGGAACCCCCAGTAGGTGACGGCCATGATGGGCACGTAGTTGATCGTCTGGCCGGCCCGGGCGCCGAGTTCCGGGTTGTCGGGAAGGTGAGTGCCGTACTTCTGCTGGTAGCTGGGCACGAGCTCGTTGACGCCTCTGACCGGCGTGTTGAAGTCGCCGTTCGCGAGGAAGCCGAGCACCCCTGGAACCTCGAGCACGTCGACGACGCCCTTGCAGTCCTTCGAGCCGGGGTCGCCGAGGGCGAGCACGGAGAAGCTGGTGCCCGTGTGGCATGCGGCTTCGGCCGCCGCCATCTTCATCGGCTGCTGCACGAACATGAGCCGGGCCTGGGTGTCGCCCGTGATCGCGACGCCGGCGAACGCGATGATCGCCGTGACGGCTCCGATGCGCAGCGAGGTGATCCACACCCGGTGGTCGGCCTTGTCGCGACCCGGGACGTTCGCCGCCTCGCCCACGACCACTCGCCGGTCCGGCCCGACGGTGTCGATGCCGTCCCGTCTGCGCTGCCAGAGGTGGTACCACGCGACGCCGAGCAGCATGGCGCCGCCGACCGACAACGCGCCGAAGATCGTGTGCGTGAAGGCCGCGACCGCCGTGTTGTTGCCGAGCACGGCCCAGACATCCGTCATCAGCGGTCTGCCGTGCACGAGCTTCACGCCGACGGGATGCTGCATCCACGAGTTCGCGGCGATGATGAAGTACGCCGAGACGACGGAGCCCATCACGGCGAGCCACAGGCACGCGAGATGGATGCGCCGTGGCAGCTTGCCCCAGCCGAAGATCCAGGCGCCGAGGAACGTCGACTCCACGAAGAACGCCAGCAGCGCCTCCATGGCCAGTGGAGCGCCGAAGACGTCACCCACGAAGCGGCTGTACTCGCTCCACGCCAGCCCGAACTGGAACTCCTGAACGAGACCGGTGGCCACGCCCATGATGAAGTTGATCAGGTAGATCTTTCCCCAGAACTTCGTCATGCGGTAATAGCGTTCGTTGCCCGTCCGCATCCACATGGTCTGCATGAGCGCGACGAGCGGCCCGAGTCCGATGGTGAGCGGGACCATCCAGAAGTGGTAGACGGTGGTGATCCCGAACTGCCAGCGGGCGATCAGGAGTGGATCAAGCCCTGTCATGACGTGCATGTCGCCTCGTCTTCCTGCTACTCGGTGCCTCTGCCTTGTGGGCCTCGTGCCGTGCGTGCTGTGCGGACGTCCTGCCCGATCGGGATCCGGCTCTGTCCGTGTTTCGGTCTGTCCGCGTCACGATCTGCGGGCGTCTTACGGCCCGGGCGCGTGGTGCTGTCACCTCCGCCGTGCCCCGCGGTCGCTCGCTCGGCGTGTCCGTTCTACAGTCCGTAGAATTCTACGCGTCGTAGAATGTTGTACCACTGTCACCCGAAGATTTCTACACGCGGTAGAATCAATGCATGGCAAGTCGCACTGTGGTCAGACTCGGGGAGCTGGAGCGCGCGATCATGGACGTCGTGTGGGATGCTCAGGCGCCCATCGCCGCGACCGATCTGCGAGATGCGCTGAAGGCTTCGGCCCATGACGGCAAGGAGCCGGCCATCACCACCGTCATGACGGTGCTCTCCCGGCTGGAGGGCAAAGGGTTCGTCGTGCGCGACCGGGAGAGCCGGCCGCACCTGTACCGGGCCGCGATGAGCCGTGAAGACCACGTCGCCGAGCTCATGCACGAAGTACTCGGGTCGGCATCCGACCGGGATGCCGTGCTCGCCCGCTTCGTCGGCCAGGTGACGCCCCACGATGCGGAGCGCCTCCGCAAGCTGCTGGACGCCTAGGCGCGATGCTCGCCGTCGCCGCGTCGCTGGCGCTCCTCGCCTTCGCTCTGGCCTGGCCGGTCCCGGTCGTGCTGGCCAGGGCCGCATGGCCGCGCCGCATGCCGGGAGCCGCGCTCGTGCTGTGGCAGGCGATCGCACTCGCCGGCGCGCTCTCGATGATCGGCGCCCTGCTCGTGTTCGGACTCATCCCGTTCGGCGACGACCTCCCGCACGCTGCCGGGTCGTTCGCCGCCGACTTGCTGGCGGGGCGGCTGCCGTCGGATGCCGACTTCTTCCAGATGTTCGCGCTGGCGGGCGCCGTGCTGCTCGGCGTGCACCTTCTGCTCAACCTCGTGCGCACCACCTGGCGGGCGGAGCGTCATCGTCGACACCACGCGCAGCTCCTGCGGCTGCTCTCCGACCCGATGCCCGAGCGTCCTGGAACGCGCGTCATCGACCACGCCACCCCCATCGCGTACTGCCTGCCGGGAGCGCCTCGCGCGACCACCGTGCTCTCCGCCGGCCTCCTCGAGCTGCTGACCGAGGAGGAGCTCGCTGCCGTCGTCGCCCACGAGCGTGCTCACGTCACCCAGCACCATCACGTACTGCTCGTGGCGTTCAGCGCATGGCGCAGTGCACTGCCGTGGTTTCCCATCGCCACCAGGGCGCAGGAGGCGGTCGGCCTGCTGATCGAGCTGCTCGCCGACGATCAGGCCAGACGAACCGTGTCGGAGCGCAACCTGTCCCGGGCCGTTGCTCGCGTCGCGCTGGCGGGGGCGCCGGCATCCGGCCCCGTTCCTGTCCAAGCTGCAGGTCCCGGCGTCGCGCCTGCACCGATGCCGTCAGGTGAATGGGCGGATGCCCGTGTCGCCCGCCTGACCGACCGTGCTGAGCCGGCCGCCCCCGCGTTGCGCTTCTCGGTGCTGACCGGAGCGCTCGCTCTCGTGGTCGTGCCGACGCTGATGCTGCTCGGTCCTGCCCTGTACTGAGCAGACCTGCCCGGACGCCGGAGAAGACGTGCCCGTGCGGCTGAGAAGACTTACCCGCACGGCACCGTGACGACCTCCGGGCGGCTCAGCCTGCCGATCGGAGATCGTTCCACAACGCATCGACGCGGCGGAGCAGCTCGTCCCTGGTTCCGTTGTTGTCGATCACGATGTCGGCGACGGCCCGGCGCTGCTCGTCGTCGGCCTGGGCTCCGATGCGGCGCAGGGCGTCAGCTTCGCTCATGCCTCGTTCGGCCACCAGCCGCCTGATGCGTTCCGTGCGGTCGGCTTCCACCACGACGACCCGGTCGAACCGCAAAGGACGGTCGGCGGATGCCTCCACGAGCAGCGGGACGTCGTAGACGACCACCGCGTCGGGGTCGGATGCCTCGGCCGCGGCGAAGCGCTCCAGCGCGGCCCGCCACACCGCCGGATGCGTGATCGCATTGAGGTCGGCCAGCGCGGACCGGTCGTTGAAGACCACGGCGCCCAGTGCAGGCCGGTCGAGGGTGCCGTCGTCGGCGATGACGCCGTCGCCGAACCTCGCCCTGATGGCGGCGAGTCCTTCCGTTCCGGGCTCCACGACCTCGCGTGCCAGGCGGTCGGCGTCCACGATCACCGCTCCGTGCTCGGCGAGCCTGCCCGACACCGTGGATTTGCCGGAGGCGATGCCGCCGGTGAGCGCGATGATCTGCACGTCCGCCAGCCTAGGCGGTACCGCGCGGTCGCTTCGCCGGTGCTGTCACTAGACGGGCTGCAGCGGCTCGTGCTCACCTTCGGGAAGCTCGGCACGGATGCTGTCCCCCGGCCGTACAACGCCGCCGGCGATGACGACCGACATCACGCCCGCCTTGCGCACCACGGCGCCGTCCGGTCCCCGACCGACCAGCTCCTGCATCAGACGAGGCGCGAGCCCATTGATCTGATCGCACGGATTGCGCAGACCGGTCAGCCGGATCTTCGCGCTCTCGCCGAGATGCAGCACTGTGCCGGCGGGCAAGGCGAGCAGATCGAGCCCCGCCGTCGTGATGTTCTCGCCGAGTTCGCCTGGCCGCACCTCGTATCCGTGACGGCGCACCTCGTCGAACAGCTCGGCGTGGATCAGATGCACCTGCCGCAGGTTGGGCTGCGAGGGATCCCGCGCCACCCGCGACCGGTGCTGCACAGTCGTGCCGGCGTGCGTGTCGCCCTCGATGCCCCATCCCTCGATGAGCCTGATCTCCGACACGGCCGGTTTGGTGAAGCGATGCGCATCATCGCGGCTCACGGACACCACGTAGGGGTGGTCGAGGGTCGAATCCTGCATGCCTCCATTCTGCCCGCCGGAGAACGAGCTCATGCACGACGAAGCGGCCAGGCCCCGAAGGACCCGGCCGCTTCATGTCGCCGGATGCGATCAGCTGTGTTCGCGGCTTCGCCGCTACAACAGCTTCAATCGGCTCGGTCGAACGAGCGAGCTCGTTCGACTCTCGCCTTCCCCACCGCTACCCCACCCGCCGCTGACGCGGCGCGCGGGGCCCCTCGCGGCGTGGGCCCGATCAGCTGTGTTCGCGGCTACGCCGCTACAACAGCCTCAATCGGCTCGGCGAAGCGAGCAAGCTCGCTCCGCTCTCGCCTCAATCAGCTGTTGCTGGAGAGCTTCTCGCGGAGTGCCGCAAGCGAGGCGTCGTCGGCAAGCGTGCCCCCGGCGTTAGAGTCGCTCGAGTACGTGGCGCCGCCGCGCGAGGTGGTCTCTGCCGACTGGGCGGCCTCCTCCTCGATGCCCTTAGCAACCTGGCGCTTGTGCGCCTCCCAGCGTGCCTGAGCCTCGGCGTACTCCTGCTCCCACTTCTCCCGCTGGGCGTCGGAGCCTTCTTTCCACTCGCCCGTCTCGGGGTCGAAGCCCTCCGGGTACTTGTAGTTGCCCTGCTCGTCGTACTCCGTGACCATGCCGTACAGCGCCGGGTCGAACTCGGTGCCCTCGGGGTCGACGCCCTCGTTCGCCTGCTTGAGCGAGAGGGAGATGCGGCGACGCTCGAGGTCGATGTCGATGACCTTGACGAAGACCTCGTCGCCGACCGACACGACCTGCTCGGCGAGTTCGACGTGCTTGCCGGACAGCTCCGAGATGTGCACGAGACCCTCGATGCCGTCCGCGACGCGCACGAAGGCACCGAACGGAACGAGCTTGGTGACCTTGCCCGGTGCGAACTGGCCGATCGCGTGCGTGCGGGCGAAGACCTGCCACGGGTCTTCCTGCGTCGCCTTGAGCGACAGGGAGACACGCTCGCGGTCGAGCTCGACGGAGAGCACCTCGACGGTGACCTCCTGGCCGACCTCGACGACCTCGCTGGCGTGCTCGATGTGCTTCCACGACAGCTCGGACACGTGCACGAGTCCGTCCACTCCGCCCAGGTCGACGAACGCGCCGAAGTTGACGATGGACGACACGATGCCCTTGCGCACCTGGCCCGGGTGCAGGTTGGCCAGGAACGTGGAACGGCTCTCGGACTGCGTCTGCTCCAGCAGCGCGCGGCGGGAGAGCACCACGTTGTTGCGGTTCTTGTCGAGCTCGAGGATCTTCGCCTCGATCTCCTGGCCGAGGTACGGCGTGAGGTCGCGCACGCGGCGCAGCTCGATGAGGGATGCCGGCAGGAAGCCGCGCAGCCCGATGTCGACGATCAGGCCGCCCTTGACGACCTCGATGACCTGACCGGTCACGACGCCATCGGCTTCCTTGATCTTCTCCACGTCGCCCCAGGCGCGCTCGTACTGGGCGCGCTTCTTGGACAGGATGAGACGACCCTCTTTGTCCTCCTTCTGGAGAACGAGCGCCTCGACGGTGTCGCCGACGCCGACGACCTCGCTGGGGTCGACGTCGTGCTTGATAGAAAGTTCGCGGGAGGGGATCACACCCTCGGTCTTGTAACCGACGTCGAGCAGAACCTCGTCGCGGTCGATCTTCACGACGGTGCCTTCGATGAGGTCGCCATCGTTGAAGAACTTCAGTGTCTTCTCGACCGCGGCAAGAAAGTCGTCAGCAGAGCCGATGTCGTTGATCGCGACCTGCTTGGGTGCCTTGTCGGTCGTTGCGGTTGTCATTGAGTGGGTACTCCAGATATGGACATGAATCAGGCCCGGAAGGTGTGCTTCAGTTGGATTCCCGCCGGGCAAGCGGATAGAGACGTCACAAAAGTGACTCTCCAGACTACCGTCGGGCGGCAGCCTCCTGCAACAACGGCGCCGACGCCCGCGATATTCCGCGCCGCAGCGCATCCCTCCCGCCGAGGCGTCGGTCACCCGGGTTGCGGCGCGCGTGCCGCGACCGTCTCCTCTTCAGGGGGCCGGGGCGGGTAGACCCAGGTGACGAGAACCACCGAGATGATCATGAGCAGGAACCACGAGACCACCTTCTCGGGCGACACGGGCTGCCAGCCGCCCGACTGGTCGGGGTAGGTCCAGGCCTGAGCGAACGTGCCGATGTTCTCGGCGAGCCATATGAAGAACGCGACGAGGGCGAACGCGAGGATGAGCGGCATCCTGAGCCGGCGGCGGAACACCTGGAAGTGCATGACCGCAGGCCCGAAGACGACGGCCACGGCGACGAGCAGCAGCCAGCGCAGGTCGACGAAGAAGTGGTGCGTGAAGAAGTTGACATAGATCGCGACGGCCACGACGGCGGTGACCCAGCGTCGTGGATACCGGGTGAAACGCAGGTCGAACAGCCGGTACACGCGCACGAGATACGAGCCGACCGCGCCGTACATGAAGCCGGTGAACAGCGGGACGCTGAGGATGCGCAGCACGCCGCCCTGGTCGTACGCCCAGGAGCCGACGTCGGTCTTGAACAGCTCCATGGCCGTGCCGACGATGTGGAAGACCACGATGACGCGCAGTTCGCTCCACGTCTCCAGGCCGCGCCAGATCATCACGACCTGGATGACGATCGCCGCGATGGTCAGCGCGTCGTTGCGGGCGAGCACGGAGTCGACCGGATACCACAGGCGCGCGGCGAGGATGACGGCCAGCAGCGCCGCGCCGAAGACGCACGCCCACGCCTGCTTGGCACCGAACACGAGGAACTCGACGACGCCGCTCCAGAGCCTGCTGTGCGGCGCTCTGGCCAGCAGGCGGTGGGCGGCGTCGTCGAGGCGGCGCTCGACACCGGTGAGGTCGGGTCGTCGCGCCATCAGGTGCGTGCCACGCTCAGGACAGCAGCGCCGTCTTCAGCGTGTCGAGACCCACGCCGCCGATGTCCAGGGCCTTCTTGTGGAAGGCCTTGATGTCGAAGGCGTCACCCTCTCGCCGCTGGTACTCGTCGCGGATCTGCTCCCAGATGCGCTGACCGATCTTGTACGACGGCGCCTGCCCGGGCCATCCCAGATAGCGGTTCACCTCGAACCGCACGAACGGTTCGTTCATGTTCACGTTCTGGCCGAGGAACTCGAACGCGTAGTCGCCGGTCCACGGCCCCTGTCCGTCCGGCCGCTGCTTCGTCAGGTGCACGCCGATGTCGAGCACGACGCGCGCTGCGCGCATCCGCTGACCATCGAGCATGCCGAGCCGGTCGGCCGGGTCGTCGAGATAGCCGAGCTGCTCCATGAGCCGTTCGGCGTACAGCGCCCAGCCCTCGGCATGTCCCGAGGTTCCCGCCACCCGCCGCCAGGTGTTCAGCTGGGCCTTGTTGTAGGTGGCCGTCGCGATCTGCAGGTGGTGGCCGGGGACTCCCTCGTGGTACACGGTCGTCAGCTCGCGCCAGGTGTCGAACTCCGTCACGCCTTCCGGCACACTCCACCACATGCGGCCCGGCCTGGAGAAGTCGTCCGCCGGTCCCGTGTAGTAGATGCCGCCTTCCTGCGTGGGGGCGATCATGCACTCCAGGCGCCTGACCGGTTCGGGGATGTCGAAGTGCGTCCTTCCGAGCTCCTCGACCGCGCGATCGCTGGTCTCCTGCATCCAGCGCTGCAGGGCGTCGGTGCCGTGCAGTTTGCGCGACGGGTCGCCGTCGAGGAACGCGATGGCTTCCGCCACGGATGCGCCCGGCTTGATCTCGCGGGCGATCGCCTCCTGCTCCTCCACCATGCGGCGCAGCTCCTCGACGCCCCACTCGTACGTCTCGTCGAGGTCGACCGTCGCGCCCAGGAAGCTGCGCGAGGCCAGCGCGTAGATCTCCCGCCCGACGGCATCCTGCTCGGGTGCGTGCACGGCCAGCTCGTCCTCGAGGAACACGGCGAGCTCGCCGTAGGCGGCGGCGGCCTCTGCGGCGCCCTTCTCGAGGTCCCGCTTGAGACCCTCTGGCAGTTCGCCCTCCGCCGGCTTGGCGTCGCGTGCCAGCGAGAAGAAGAAGCCGCTGGGTCCCACCTGCTTGTTGGCCTGCGCGATGCCCTCGCGCACCTGCCGGATGGCGGGCACGTTGCCGGCGTGGATGCCGGTGCGCAGCGTGGCGATGTAGCCGCGCATGGCAGCAGGCAGGTTGTGCATGCGTCGGGCGATGTTCTCCCAGTTCTCGACCGTCGCCGTCGGCTCCAGGTCGAAGATGTCGCGCAGCTCCTGTTCCGGCGAGGCGATCACGTTGAGATTGCGCTGCTCGAAGCCGGCGTCGTGCTTCTCCACCTCGAGCTGCAGATCGCGCGCCAGGTCGAGCTTCGTCACCCTGTCGATCTCGTCGACGGGCTCTGCTGCCTCGATCCGTCGCAGCATGTCGGCCTGGGCCTGGGCGACGCGGTCGGCGCCTTCGGGCGACAGGTCGCTGTATTCGCCCTCTCGACCCGGCCGGCCGAGCCAGACGTGCCACTCGGGGGCGAGATCGAGCTGGATGTCGACCCACTCCTCGGCGAGTGCGTCGATGGGAGTCGGGGTTCTCTGCTGCTGGGCTCGTTCCTGCTGGGGCTGTTCCTGCTGGGTCATGATCGCCAGCCTATGGGCAACGATCGCGTTCCCCACCGGCGAGATCCTGCTCGCACGAGCGAAATCGGCACGTGACCGCCTCGCCCGCCCGTGCCTTCAGCGTGCGAGGACGGCGTCGCCGGCACGAGGCCGCCGGCCACGGCACCCTGCGCCGCGCCGACGTGCCGTTTCGTCAGTGCGCCGCGATGTCCCAGTTCTCGCCGCGGCCCACCTGCACGGTGAGCGGCACGCGCAGCTCCGCCGCCGTCGACATGCGGTGCGAGACAATCTCGGCGAGCACGTCCCACTCCCCTGCGCTCACCTCGAAGATGAGCTCGTCGTGCACCTGGAGGAGCATGCGCGAGGCCAGCCCGCGCTCTCGCATGTCGGCATCGATCCGGATCATGGCGATCTTCATGATGTCGGCCGCCGAGCCCTGGATGGGCGCGTTGAGCGCGGCGCGCTCCGCATTGTCGCGCAGCACCCTGTTGGTGCTCGTGAGGTCGGGGAACGGCCTGCGACGACCGAAGATGGTCTCGGTGTAGCCGTCGCCGCGCGCCTTCTCGACGACATCGCGCAGGTAGTCGCGCACGGCACCGAACCTCGCGAAGTAGTCCGTCATGAGCTGGCGCGCCTCGGCGGTCTCGATGCGCAGCTGCTTGGAGAGGCCGAACGCGCTCAGCCCGTACGCGAGACCGTACGACATGGCCTTGACCTTGGTGCGCATGATGGGTGTCACGTCCTCAGGGGCGACGCCGAAGATGCGGGCGCCGACGAAGCGGTGCAGGTCCTCTCCTGCGTTGAACGCCTCGATGAGGCCGGCATCCTCGCTGAGGTGCGCCATGATGCGCATCTCGATCTGGGAGTAGTCGGCGGTGAGCAGGGTCTCGTATCCCTCGCCGCGGATGAACGCCGACCTGATCTGCTTGCCCACCTCGGTGCGAACCGGGATGTTCTGCAAGTTGGGGTCGTTCGACGAGATGCGGCCGGTCGAGGTACCCGTCTGGTCGTACGTCGTATGGATGCGCGAATCCGGCCCGACCGACTTCTCCAGCGTCTCGATGATCTGCTTGAGCTTCGTCGCGTCGCGATGCTGGAGCAGGAGGTCGAGGAACGGATGCGGGTTCTTCTCCTGCAGATCGGCGAGCGATCCGGCATCCGTCGAGTAGCCCGTCTTCGTCGATCGCGTCTTCGGCATGCCGAGCTCGTCGAAGAGCACCTGCTGGAGCTGTTTCGGCGAGCCGAGGTTCACCTCGTGGCCGATCTCGGTGTAGGCGGCCTGGGCCAGGCCGTCCGCGCGGACGGCGAGCTCCTCGCGCTGGGCGCGCAGGATGCCGGTGTCGATCGCGACGCCGTTGCGCTCCATCCGGGCCAGCACACCGGTGATGGGCAGCTCGATGTTCTCGAGCACGCGACGCGTGCCTTCCTCGAGCGCCACGGAGACGGCGTCCGCGACACGGTGCACATACCAGGCCTCCGTTCCGGCGCCGACCGGCTCGACCTCCGGAACGAGCTGCGCTGGATCCGACTGCGGCATCTGCTCGCCCAGCACCTCGTACACCTGGTCGGCGAGGCCCGCCGGAGTGCGGTTCGGGTTGACCAGCCAGATCGCCACCCTCGCATCGCACTGCAGACCGCCGAGACGGACTCCGACCGCTTCCAGCGCCTTCAACTGGTTCTTGGCGTCGTACAGCCACTTCGGCGAGTCGGAGGCGAGCCACCTCGTGAGCTCGGGATCCAGTACCTGGCCCTCCCCCGTGCGCACATACGCCGACGCCTCATCCGTGGACAGCCCCACGCCCAGCAGCGTCGGTCCCGCGAGCTCGAGCTGAACGGCCAGTGGGCGTGAGCCGTCGTCGGATGCCCGAACGAGCCATCCGCGCAGCTCCTCGCCAGCCAGCTCGCGCACCTCGGGCACGGTTACCGTGCCCACCTGGGCGCCCGTCACCGCTCCGGTGTCCGAGCCGTCCCCCTCGATGAGCTTGAACACCCGTTCGAGCAGCGTGCGGAACTCGAGACGCGCGAACAGGTCGCGCACCGCCTGCTCGTTCATCGGGCGACGACCGAGATCCGCGGGTCCGACCGGCAGCTCGACATCGCGCACGAGCTGGTTCAGCCTGCGGTTGCGCAGCGCGTTCTCCTTCTGGTCGCGAAGATTCTGGCCGACGACGCCCTTGATCTCCTCCGCGTGGTCGACCAGGTTCTGCACGTCGCCGTACTGCAGCACCCACTTCACGGCCGTCTTCTCGCCGACCTTGTCGATGCCCGGCAGATTGTCGCTCGTCTCGCCCACCAGGGCGGCCACTTCCGGGTACTTCTCCGGCGGGATGCCGTATCGGTCGAGTACCGCCTGCTTGTCGTAGCGCTTGAGCTCCGAGACGCCGCGCACGTTCGGGTACAGCAGCGTGATGTCGTCGTCGACGAGCTGGATGGTGTCACGGTCGCCCGACACGACGAGCACCCGGTATCCCTGGGCTGCTCCCTCTGTGGCGAGCGTGGCCAGGATGTCGTCGGCCTCGAAGTCGTCCTTCTCGATGACCGGGATGTTCATGGCGGCGAGCGCCTCTTGCAGGAGCGGCACCTGCCCGGAGAACTCGGGGGGCGTCGCGCCGCGGGTGGCCTTGTACTCCGTGTACTCCCTGGTGCGGAACGAGAACCGTGAGACGTCGAAAGCCACGGCGAGATGGCTGGGCCGCTCGTTCTGCAGCAGCAGGAGGAGCATCGACAGGAACCCGTGGATGGCGTTCGTGTGCTGGCCGTCCCGAGTGGTGAAACTGTCCACGGGAAGGGCGTAGAACGCTCGGAAAGCCAGCGAATGGCCGTCGACGATCAGGAGGGTAGGCTTTTCCGGGTCCGACACGCCTGACAGCCTACAAGCGGCCACGGACACCCGATCGAGGCCCGAGCCGGATGCCGGCATCCCTTCCCGGGATCGCCGGGACTACCGCGTGTGGCGGTGGCGGACATCCCGACGATGCCGGCCCATGAGCACCAGGAGCACCATGCCCGAGACGCGCGAACCGGATGCCGCACCCGACGCCCTCGCGTACGTCCGGCGCCGCGGAATGGGCGCTCTGGCCGCGAAGATGGGCATCGAGATGATCGAGTTCTCGACCGATCGCGCGGTCGCGACGATGCCCGTCGAAGGCAACACGCAGCCCGCGGACCTGCTGCACGGCGGCGCGTACGTCGTGCTCGGCGAGACGCTCGGCTCCATGTCGGCGAACCTGTGGGCCGGCGAGGGCAGGCTCGCGGTCGGCATCGAGATCAATGCCACGCACACGCGTTCGGCCACCAGCGGCATCGTCACCGGCGTGTGCACGCCCGTCCACCTCGGTCGAACGCTCACGACTCACGAGATCGTGGTGACGGATGACCGGGGCCGGCGCTGCTCGACGATCCGCATCACGAACTTCATCAAAGACCTGAAGCCGACCGCCTGAGCGTCCGCACTCCCGGTTACCGCGGGTTGAGCCTGTCGATACCGCGGGCTAAGCCTGTCGAAACCCCGAACGTAGAACGACCTGGAGATCTCGACACGCACCGCCAAGGCGGTGCTGCTCGATCTGAGTGCTCCGGCCTCAACGCTCCGCATTGAGGCCTCCGCACTCACTTCTTGGGGGCCAGCTGGTCGATGATGGCCTTGGCCACGTCGTGCATGGTGAGGCGGCGATCCATCGAGGCCTTCTGGATCCACCGGAACGCCTCGGGCTCCGTGAGCCCCATCTTCTCGTTCAGGAGACCCTTCGCCCGGTCGACGAGCTTGCGGGTCTCGAAGCGCTCGTTGAGGTCCGCCACCTCGGATTCGAGCGCGATGATCTGCGCATAGCGGGCCAGCGCGATCTCGATCGCAGGCAGCAGGTCGTTCGGCGTGAACGGCTTGACCACGTATGCGAGCGCACCGGCCTCGGTCGCGCGCTCGACGAGCTCCTTCTGGCTGAACGCCGTGAGCAGCACGACGGGCGCGATGTGGTTCTTGGAGAGGCGTTCGGCTGCCGAGATGCCGTCGAGCTGCGGCATCTTCACGTCCATGATGACGAGGTCGGGACGCAGCTCGGTGGCGAGGGCGACGGCGGTCTCACCGTCACCGGCTTCGCCGACCACCTCGAACCCGTTGTCTCGCAGGATCTCGACGATGTCGAGGCGGATCAGCGACTCGTCCTCCGCGACGACGACTCGACGCGGTGCAGCGGTGTTCTCAGTGTCGGTCACGGTGAACAAGCCTACGGTATGAGCGATCTTGGCGAGGGGCTCGGCGCAGCGCGCTGCCGGCTCTTCGCCGGGATCCGGTGCACGGCGAAGCCGCGATATGGTGTTGCACGGTGCCGGATGCCGGTGTGGCGGAATGGCAGACGCGGAGCACTCAAAATGCTTTGCCTGAAAGGGCGTGTGGGTTCGAGTCCCACCACCGGCACGTCATGAGAAGGGGATCGCCTGCCGGCGATCCCCTTCTTGCTCCGCTCCCCCCCAGCAGCATCCGGCTCAGATGAGCAAAACGTCCGGACGGTTCTGGCGATCGGGACAGCCCGCCGATACCGTGCACGCAGACCCCTGTTCGGGGGTGTCAGGCAGGACGAGGCCTCGACGAGGAGGCCTGAGCACGGGGGTGTGGAATGCAATCTGGGCAGGACAGCACCGCGACCAGGCATGCTGGGCGCACGGCGACGAGGTGGTTCGCCGGCGCCGCTGCTGTAGCGGTGACGATCGGAGTCGGCTTCGCCGCAGCCGCGCCGGCGCAGGCATGGAGCGGCGGTGGAGGACACGACACCCTACTGGCCCCTCGCACGTCGTTCACGATGGCGCCGGACGGCTCGAGCGGCGCGACGCAGGGCGGCGACGGCATCCCGAACATCGACTCGGTGAAGAAGACCATCTACACCTACTACGGCGACCCGGGCACGGGTATCGCGAACAAGGACTCGTCGCCGTACATCACCGAGATGAACGGCATCGTGGCGAACGCGACCGCCCAGCTCAAGCCCGAATACGACGCGGCGATCGCGAAGGGCGAGAAGCCGGCCATCGTGTTCGACGCTGATGACACCACGCTGTGGACGTACGACATGGAAGTCGGCGACATGCACTTCAACTACAACCCCGCCGAGCAGGATGTCTGGGTGCAGGGCGAGAAGTTCCCCGGGGTCCCCGGCATGGTCGGCTTCGTCAACGCCGCCGCCGCCATGGGGTACACGGTGTTCGGCCTGACCGGACGCAACGACGACCAGAAGGCGGCGACGCTCGGCAACCTGACGAAGGCCGGCTACACCGCCTTCACGTCCGACGACTACTTCACGAAGTGGACGGGCAACGGGGCGTCGCAGCAGCCGCCCTACATCACGTGCGCCACGAGCAGCTGCACGACCGTGGAGTACAAGGCCCTCACGCGCAAGCACATCGAACAGGATCTGGGCTACACGATCACGCTCAACGTAGGCGACCAGTGGTCCGACCTGCAGGGCGGCTTCGCCGACAGCATCCTCAAGCTGCCGAACCCTACGTACTACCTTCCCTCCCCCGACCTCCCTGGAGCGTCGGAGCCGAAGCTGGCACCGCGCACGCATTTCACGATGAAGCCGGACGGCTCCAGCGGGTCGACGCAGGGCGGTGAAGGCATCCCGAACATCGACTCGGTGAAGAAGACGATCGCGACGTACTACGGCGACCCGGGCACCGGGATCGCGAACAAGACCTCGTCGCCCTACATCGACGAGCTGCGCCGGATCGTGGCGATCCAGACTCCGATCGTGGCCGCCCAGTGCTTCGTCGAGAAGAAGCTGCACAGGAACCCTGCCATCGTTCTCGACGCCGACGACACCACGCTGTGGACGTACGACATGGAAGTCGGCGACATGCACTTCAACTACAACCCGGCCGAGCAGGATGTCTGGGTGCAGGGCGAGAAGTTCCCGGCCGTCCCCGGCATGGTCGCGCTGGAACGCGCAGCGCAGAAGGCGGGCTGCACGATCGTCGGCCTGACCGGCCGCAACGACGACCAGAAGGCGGCGACCATCGGCAACCTGACGAACGTGGGCTACACGGGACTGACGCCGTCGAACTACTACACGAAGTGGACCGGCAAAGGCGCGTCGCAGCAGCCCTCGTACATCCACTGCGCGACGGCGAGCTGCACCACCATCGAGTACAAGTCGCAGACGCGGGCTCACGTGGAGTCGAGGCAGGGCGGCAGGTACGACATCGTCGCCAACTTCGGCGACCAGTTCAGCGACCTGATCGGCGGCCACGCCGACCGCACGATCAAGCTGCCGAACCCGACCTACTACCTGCCATGAAAACCACAGCCTGAACCGCAGCCGTGGCACCTCGTCGGTGCACACGGTGCGACAGACGGAACCGCCGCCCGGTGCCTCGCTCTCCGGGCGGCGGGTTTGTTCCGCCGCTCCGAAGGGTCAATCGTTCGCCGGTTCCACGGGATCCCCGGGTCGAGCGGGCGGACGGCACGGCGCGCCCAGCCTCGAACGTGAGGCACCGTCGTCGCGATAGTCTGCACACCATGTCAGAAGCCCCCACGTCCGCCGCTCAGGGCGCGACGACGAAGCCCGACCGAGAACGGGCGTCAGTGGATGTCGCTGCGGCAGGCAGGGCAGCGAATCTCCCGCTGTCGAAACGCCCCATCGACATCCTGTTCCTGGTGATCTTCGCGGCGTTCATCGTGACCTGCATCATCAGCGACTCCGTCGAGGGCCTTGGACTGGATCAAGTCAAGGACTCCCCGAACGTCCTCGTGCAGTGGAACTACTGGTACGCGTCGAACTTCGATCCGCTGTACCAGTCGCATCCGGTGTGGCTGCGCTTCATCAGCGGCACGTCCGCGTTCATCTACGTCGCGTTCTACGTGCTGCTGATCCTCGCGATCGTGCGCAGATGGAACTGGATCCAGCTGCCGAGCGTGATCTACGCCACGATGATCATCTCTCTGACGGGTATCCCGATCTTCGGCGTCGAGTTCTTCGGCTCGGCGGCGGAGCGCACGCCGCACCCGGCCGTGTTCCTGGCGTTCAACCTGCCGTACATCGTGTTCCCGCTCCTGTTGCTGCTGCGCATGCGCAAGCCGATGCCGTTCACCAGGCGGTTCTGACCCAGCGGCCACGCGGACGAAGAGGGGCCCCGCGACCTGTTGTCGCGGGACCCCTCGTCATGCGGATGCGCGCTAGGCGAAGATCTTCACGCCGTTCGCCAGCTTGAACGTGGGAGCGAGGATCACGGCGAAGAACGGAACGACGATGCGCAGGAAGTAGACGATCGGCAGGATGCCGCCGAAGTCTCCGACCGCGAAGCCCACAACGGCGATCACGGCGAACAGCAGAGCGACGCCGAACCCCTTCACGGTGCTCAGGAACGGGGCGGCGAACCCGACGCTCGCGATGACAATGCCGACGTCGACGACGAACGGCTGCCAGGCTCCGGCCTTGCCGAGCGCGACGCCCGCCACGATCCAGGCGGCGATGGCCACGAGCCAGAACAGCACGAACACGGCGCCTGCGATGCGCTTGTCGAGTTCACCCTTCGGTGGCCGAGCGATCATCTTCGAGGATTCCTTCCGAAGGCGGTGATGCCGTCGGCGTTCGAGTCGACGGACGTGAAACGGTGGCCCCTGTGGCTGTGAAAGCCGTGGCCGTGAAAGCCTGTGGCCCGAGAGCCCGAGGCCATGAAAGATAGTACCGCCGTGCGAAGGGCTCGCCGAGCCTGACGCACGCCGGCTGCGGATAGCGTTGAGGCATGTACACGAGCTACGTGGCCATCGGAGACAGCTTCACGGAAGGCGTCGGCGACGAGCTGCCCGACGGGCGTGTGCGTGGCTGGGCCGATCTGGTGGCCGTCGGCCTCGCCGTCGCGGCCGGACAGCCGATCTGCTACGCGAATCTGGCGGTTCGCGGCCGCAAACTCGGCCCCATCGTGGGCGAGCAGCTGGATGCCGCGATCGGCATGCATCCGCAGCTGCTGAGCATCAACGGCGGAGGTAACGACATCATGCGGCCGCGCGTCTCGATCGACGACGTGGCCGTGGCGACGGCCGAGGCGGTGCACAAGGCCGCGGCGGCCGGCATCCACGTGCTGCTCCTCAGCGGAGCCAACCCGAGCGACAACCTTCCTGGCGGCCGCACCATGCAGAGAAGGGGCGATCAGCTGGCGGAACGCGTCCGTTCCTTCGTCGGTCACGACAAGGTGGCCGCGGAATCCATGACGTTCGTCGACAACTTCGCGGATGCCGGGCTTCGCGACCTGCGCTACTGGTCGGTCGATCGGCTGCATCTCAACGCGTTCGGGCATGCGCGCGTGGCGTCCAACGTGCTCACCGCGCTCGGGGTCGCCGCCCCCGCCTCGTGGCGTGTCGCCGAGGTGGCTTCGGAGCCGCCGATGGGCAGGCGCCGGCCGTCTGTCGCTTACTACCGCGAGCACGTGCTGCCCTGGATCGGGCGACGGCTGACGGGCAGGTCTTCAGGCGACGGCCGTAGCGCAAAGATCCCGGAGCTGACGCCCATCGACCCCGACATCGTGCTCTGACCGGCCCTGGTGACCGGTCGCGGTGACCGGCCCTGGTGACCGGTGGAGGCACGCCGGATGCCGCGACGTGCGCGAAGCGTGGAAGCGCCGTGCGTCGCCCGGTGCAAGGGGTTGCCGGAGCGGATCGACTGCTCGTAACGTCTCTGCGTGGCCGCTGAGGAGGACGCATGACTACCGACGAGCTGAAGACCATCACGACGCGCATTCCCGCTCGGATGGACCGCCTGCCCTGGTCGAAGTGGCACTGGATGGTCGTGGTCGGCCTCGGAACCGTGTGGATCCTGGACGGCCTCGAGGTGACCATCGTCGGCGCCATCGGCAGCAGGCTCACCGAGAAGTCCAGCGGTCTCGGCCTCACGACTGGCGAGGTCGGGCTCGCTGCCGCGGTGTACGTGGCCGGCGCCTGCCTCGGCGCGCTGTTCTTCGGATATCTCACGGACAGGTTCGGGCGCAAGAAGCTCTTCATGATCACCCTCGGGCTCTACCTGCTCGCTACGGTGGCGACGGCGTTCTCGTTCTCGCCGATCTTCTTCTTCGCCTGCCGGTTCTTCACCGGTGCCGGCATCGGCGGCGAGTACTCTGCGATCAACTCGGCCATCGACGAGCTCATCCCCGCCAGGCGGCGCGGGGTGGTGGACCTTGCGATCAACGGGTCGTACTGGCTCGGCACGGCGTTCGGAGCCGTCCTGACCGTGTTCCTGCTGAACACCGCGATCTTCGCGCCCGCGCTCGGCTGGCGGCTCGCGTTCGGGCTCGGCGCCGTGCTCGGGCTGACCATCCTGCTGGTGCGGCGCAACGTGCCGGAGTCGCCGCGGTGGATGTTCATCCACGGCCGAGACGAGCAGGCCGAGAAGGAAGTCGGCGAGATCGAGCACCAGGTCGAAGAGGACACCGGCGAGAGCTTGTCCGAGGTCGGCGGCGACAAGTCGATCGAGATCGCTCAGCGCAAGTCCACCGGCTTCGGCGAGATCGCGCACGTCGCGATCACCAAGTATCCGAAGCGGTTCGTGCTCGGGCTCTCGCTCTTCATCGGGCAGGCGTTCCTCTACAACGCGGTGTTCTTCACGTACGCGCTCGTGCTCACGAAGCTGCTGAACGTGCCGGATGACATAGCGCCGTGGTCGCTCGTGCCGATCGCCGTCGGCAACTTCCTCGGACCGCTTCTGCTCGGCAGGCTGTTCGACAGCATCGGCCGCAGGATCATGATCTCCGTCTCGTACATCGGCAGCGGTGTGCTGCTGGTCGTGACGGGCATCCTGTTCGATGCACGCATCCTCGACGGCACCTGGTTGACGGTGTGCTGGGTCGTCGTGTTCTTCTTCGCCTCGGCGGGAGCGAGCTCCGCCTACCTCACGGTGAGCGAGATCTTCCCGATGGAGACCAGGGCCATGGCCATCGCGTTCTTCTACGCGGTGGGAACCGCCCTCGGAGGCATCATCGGACCGCTGCTCTTCGGCCAGTTCGTGTCCATGGGAATCGGCGCGGTCGCCATCGGATACTTCATCGGCGCCGGGCTCATGATCGCGGCCGGGCTCGTCGAGGTCTTCCTCGGTGTGAACGCGGAGAACAGATCGCTCGAGGACATCGCCGAGCCGCTCTCGCGGACGGATGCGACGCAGCCGCAGACGTCCTGAGCGCGAGCGACGGGATCCGGCCGAGGAACGGTGATTCGGATGATCTTCGAAGACCGATTGGATGCCGGCCACCGGCTCGCCGCCGTGTGCCGTCCCTTCGGCCACTCCTGGCCGCGCCCCGTCGTGCTCGGCATCCCGCGCGGCGGCGTCCCCGTCGCCGCGGTGGTAGCAGAAGCGCTCGACGCCCCGCTCGACGTGATCCTGGTGCGCAAGCTCGGGCTGCCGCGCAACGAAGAGGTGGCGATGGGAGCCATCGGTGAGGGCGTTCGCGTGCTCGACGACGACCTGATCAGGGCCATGCGGGTCAGCGACGAGCAGCTGGAGCGCGTCCGGGGCCGGGAGGAGGCCGAACTGCGCAGGCGCGTCGAGCGCTACCGGGAAGGCAGGCAGCCTGTCGAGTTGCGCGGCAGAACGGCCGTCATCGTGGACGACGGCCTGGCCACCGGGGCGACCGCTCGCGCGGCGTGCGCTGTGGCGCGAGCACAGGGTGCAGCGACGGTCGTGCTCGCCGTTCCGGTCGCTCCCCCGGACTGGGCGCCGCGGCCGGGCGTCGACGCCGACGAGTTCGTCTGCGTCGCGCGGCCGGAGCGATTCTTCGCGATCGGCCAGTGGTACCGCGATTTCAGGCAGACGACGGACGCGGAAGTGCGCAAGCTTCTCGGGCTGCCAGCGGAATCCTGACGTGCCTTCCGGGCAAGCGCGCTGCCGCACTCCTGGGTCCGGTCGGGCCGTTATCGCCCTGGCTCGGGGCCGCTGAAGCGTTCAGGCCACGGTGAAGGCGGCCGCCGTGACCTGGAGATCCGTGCCGCTACTTCAGCGCTGCGTACGCCGGTGCCGCCTCGTTGTGCACATCGCCGACGACGTGCACGCGCACGTCGTTCGTCGAACCCGAGATCCCGGGAGGCGAACCGGAGATCACGACGACCTTGTCGCCCATCTCGGCGAGGCCGCGGCCGATGAGCACGTCGTCGACCTGTCCCATCATCTGGTCGGTGTGCGTGACACGGTCGACCAGGAAGCCCTCGATGCCCCAGGTGAGCGCGAGCCTGCGGCGCACGGCCTCGTTCGTCGTGAACGCCTTCATCGGGATCTTCGAACGCAGACGCGACATCCTGCGCGCGGAGTCTCCCGACTCCGTGAACACGCACAGGTACTTGGCATCCACGAAGTCGGCGACCTCCGCCGCCGCGAGCGTGATCGCGCCGCCCTGCGTGCGAGGCTTGGTGCCCAGCGGCAGGATGCGCTCGAGACCGTGCTCCTCCGTCGACTCGATGATGCGGGCCATGGTCTGCACGGTCACGACCGGGTACTCGCCGACGCTCGTCTCGCCGGAGAGCATGACCGCGTCGGTTCCGTCGAGCACGGCGTTGGCGCAGTCGGATGCCTCGGCTCGCGTCGGCCTCGGGCTCGTGATCATCGACTCCAGCACCTGAGTCGCCACGATGACCGGCTTGGCCATGCGGCGCGCGATCTCCACGGCGCGCTTCTGCACGATCGGCACGGCCTCCAGCGGAAGCTCCACGCCGAGATCGCCGCGCGCCACCATGATGGCGTCGAACGCGTCGACGATCTCTTCGAGCGCGTCGACGGCCTGAGGCTTCTCCACCTTGGCGATGACCGGAACCCTGCGGCCCTCTTCGTCCATGATCTCGTGCACGCGCTCGATGTCGGCGGCGTTGCGCACGAACGAGAGCGCGATGTAGTCGGCCCCGAGCTTCAGACCCCAGCGGAGGTCGGCCTCGTCCTTCTCGCTGAGCGCCGGCACGTTGACGGCGACGCCAGGCAGGTTGATGCCCTTGTTGTTCGAGACCGGGCCGGGGACGACGACCTGCGTCTTCACGCGCGGGCCGTCGACCTCGAGAACGCGCAGCGTGACCTTGCCGTCGTCGATGAGGAGCGGATCGCCCGCCTTGACGTCGTTCGGCAGCCCCTTGAACGTGGTGGACGACGTGTGCCTGTCCCCCAGGATGTCCTCGGTGGTGATGGTGAAGATGTCACCCTCTGCCAGCTCGTACGGGCCGCCTTCGAACTTGCCGAGCCGGATCTTCGGTCCCTGCAGGTCGACCATCACGGCGACGGCGCGCCCCGAGTCATCCGCTGCCCGGCGCACGTTGGCGTAGACGGCCTCGTGCACGTCGTAGCTGCCGTGGCTCAGGTTCATGCGGGCGACGTCGACGCCCGCATCGATGATGGCGCGGATGTTCTCGTAGCTGGAAGTCGCGGGACCCAGCGTGGCGACGATCTTGGCTCGTCTCATTGGCTTTCTTCGTACTCCGTAGTCGTGTGCGCGTGCGTGCAGCGTTGGCCCGGGATGGGCAGAAGAGACGCGGGCGCTAGATCGTGATGCCGCGGTCGGTCGGCCTCACGGGCGAAGGGAGCGCGGTGTCCCCTTCAAGATACCGGTCGACAGCAGCAGCCGCAGCCCGTCCCTCCGCGATCGCCCAGACGATGAGCGACTGGCCGCGCCCTGCGTCGCCTGCGACGAACACGCCTGGCTCCTGGGTCTGGTAGTCGCCGTCCCGGGTCACGTTGCCCCGGCCGTCGAACGGCATGCCGAGTTGCTCCGACAGGGTGTCCTGCTCGGGTCCGCTGAATCCGAGCGCCAGAAGCACCAGGTCGGCAGGGATCTCCCGCTCGGTGCCCGCCTTCGGCACGCGGCGTCCGTCCAGGTATTCGGTCTCGGCCACGCGAACGGCCACCACCTCGCCGACCTCGTTCCCGACGAACTCGACGGTCGACGCGAGGTACTCGCGCTGCCCGCCCTCCTCGTGTGCGGTCTGCACCTCGAACAGGGTGGGCGTGGTCGGCCACGGCTGGTGCGCCGGCCGCTCGCTCGGGGGCCGCTTGCCGATCGCGAGGTTCGTGACGGACGCGGCCTTCTGCCTGTGCGCGGTGCCGATGCAGTCGGCGCCGGTGTCTCCACCGCCGAGCACGACGACGTGCTTGCCCTCGGCAGTGATCTGCGTCGGAACGGAATCGCCCGCTCCCACCCGGTTCTGCTGAACCAGGTACTCCATCGCGAAGTGCACGCCGGCCAGATCGCGGCCGGGGATCGGGAGATCGCGAGGCACCATGGCACCGGTCGCCACCACGACGGCGTCGTACCTGGCCTTGAGGTCGGGCCAGCTGATGTCCACGCCGATGTTCACCCCGGCGCGGAAGCGCGTGCCCTCAGCCGTCATCTGCGCCAGACGCGCCTCGATGTGCTTCTTCTCCATCTTGAAGTCGGGGATGCCGTACCGCAGCAGGCCGCCGATCCGGTCGTCGCGCTCGTAGACCGCGACCGTGTGCCCTGCCCGCGTCAGCTGCTGCGCGGCGGCCAGGCCCGCCGGACCGGATCCCACGACAGCGACGGTCTTGCCGGTCAGACGCTGCGGCGGGTGCGGCTGCACCCAGCCGTTCGCCCACGCCTGGTCGATGATGTCGTGTTCGACCTGCTTGATCGTGACGGGCGGCTGGCTGATGCCCAGCACGCAGGAGTCCTCGCAGGGTGCGGGGCACAGGCGTCCCGTGAACTCCGGGAAGTTGTTCGTCGCGTGCAGCCGCTCGATGGCCTGACGGCCTTCACCGCGCCACATGAGGTCGTTCCACTCCGGGATCAGGTTGCCCAGCGGGCATCCCTGATGGCAGAACGGGATGCCGCAGTCCATGCAGCGCCCCGCCTGGCGTCGCAGCTGGGCCGGGTCGCCGGCCTCGTAGACCTCTTTCCAGTCCATCAGGCGCACGGAGACCGGCCGCCGCTTCGGCAGCTCGCGCTCCGTGACCTTGAGGAAGCCCTTCGGGTCAGCCACCGGTCACCTCCAGGATGCGGTTCCAGACGATGTCGCCGTCGGGGTCGAGCCCCTCGTCGACGGCGTTCTTGCGGGTTTCGAGCACTGCCGCGTAGTCGCGGGGCAGCACCTTGGTGAAGCGGGAGGCCGTCGCATCCAGGTCGGCGAGCAGAGCCTTCGCCACGGTGGAGTCGGTCTCGGTGACGTGCTGCTCCAAAAGGTCGCGCACGATCTCGATGTCGCCGCTCCCGAGCTCGGACAGCGAAAGCTCGCCGCTGGCGAGCGACTCGCGGTTCACCCGTTCGCGGTGGAGGTCGAGCACGTACGCGGTGCCGCCCGACATGCCCGCGCCGAGGTTGCGCCCCGTCGTGCCGAGAATGAGCGCGAGGCCACCGGTCATGTATTCGAGTGCGTGGTCGCCGACTCCCTCGACGACCGCCGTCGCGCCGGAGTTGCGCACCAGGAAGCGTTCGCCCACCATGCCGCGGATGAACAGGCTGCCCTGCGTCGCGCCGTAGCCGATGACGTTCCCGGCTATCACGTTGCGCTCGGCGGGGAACACGCTCGAACGGTCGGGACGCACCACGATGCGGCCTCCGGAGAGCCCCTTGCCGACGTAGTCGTTGGAGTCTCCCTCCAGCCGCAGCGTGATGCCGCTGGGCAGGAACGCGCCGAACGACTGGCCGGCGGATCCGGTCAGCGTGACGTCGATGGAGCCGTCCGGCAGCCCGTGCTCGCCGTGCCGCACGGTCACCTCGTGACCGAGGAGCGTGCCGACGGCTCGTTCCGTGTTGCGGATCGGCAGCTGCAGCTCGACGTGTCCGCCGTGCTCGAGAACGTCGGCCGCCTGCTCCATGAGCACGTTGTCGAAGTGCTTCTCGATCTCGTGGTTCTGCGCCCTGCGGTTGCTGCGCGGCGCGTCCTCGGGGAACTCGGGACCGTGCAGAACCGGCGTGAGGTCGAGACCTGACGCCTTCCAGTGCTCGATCGCCCGGTCGACGTCGAGCATCTCGACGTGGCCGACAGCCTCCTCGATGGAGCGGAAGCCGAGCTCAGCGAGGTACTCGCGCACCTCCTGGGCGATGAACTCGAAGAAGTTCACGACGAACTCCGGCTTGCCCGTGAACCGGCTGCGCAGCACGGGGTTCTGCGTCGCGACGCCCACCGGGCACGTGTCCAGGTGGCAGACGCGCATCATGACGCATCCGGACACGACGAGCGGAGCCGTGGCGAAGCCGAACTCCTCGGCGCCGAGCAGGGCACCGATGACGACATCCCTTCCGGTCTTCAGCTGCCCGTCGACCTGCACGACGACGCGATCGCGCATGCCGTTGAGCATGAGCGTCTGCTGCGTCTCCGCAAGGCCGAGCTCCCACGGCGTGCCCGCGTGCTTGAGCGAGTTCAGCGGGCTCGCGCCCGTTCCGCCGTCGTGACCGGAGACGAGGATGACGTCGGCCAGCGCCTTCGCGGTGCCCGCCGCCACAGCCCCGATCCCGGTCTCGCTCACGAGCTTCACGTGCACCCTGGCGTTCGGGTTGGCCCGCTTGAGGTCGTAGATGAGCTGCTTGAGGTCTTCGATCGAGTAGATGTCGTGGTGCGGCGGCGGCGAGATGAGTCCGACGCCCGCCGTCGCATGCCTGGTGCGGGCGACCCACGGGTACACCTTGGTCGGCGGCAGCTGACCGCCTTCGCCGGGCTTCGCGCCCTGAGCGAGCTTGATCTGCAGGTCTGTCGCATGCGTCAGGTACATGCTGGTGACACCGAAGCGACCGGATGCCACCTGTTTGATGGCGCTGCGCCGCTCCGGGTCGAGCAGGCGGTCGATGTCCTCCCCGCCCTCTCCGGTGTTCGACTTGCCGCCCAGCCGGTTCATGGCGATGGCCAGCGTCTCGTGCGCCTCCCGGGAGATGGAGCCGTAGCTCATCGCTCCCGTGGAGAACCGCTTGACGATCGAGGAGACCGGCTCGACCTCGTCGATCGGAACGCTCGGCCGGATGCCCTTGCGCAGCGCGAACATCCCGCGCAGCGTCATGAGCTCCTCCGACTGGTCGTCGACGAGCTTCGTGTACTGCCGGAAGATGTCGTACCTGCGGGTGCGCGTGGAGTGCTGCAGCCGGAAGACGGTCTCGGGGTTGAACAGGTGAGGTGCGCCGCCGCGACGGTACTGGTACTCGCCGCCCGTCGACATCCGCTCGTGGGCGACGACCGCGCCCTCCTCCGGGTACGCGGCGCGGTGCCGCGCACGGTTCTCCGCCGAGATGACGTCGATGCCGACGCCGCCCAGCTTCGACGTGGTGCCGGTGAAGTACTCGTCGACGAACTCCTGCGACAGGCCGACGGCCTCGAACGCCTGAGCGCCCGCGTACGAGGAGACGGTCGAGATGCCCATCTTCGACATGATCTTGAGCACGCCCTTGCCGAGCGCCTTGATGAGGTTCGCCACCGCTTTCTCGCTCGAGATGCCGGTGATCATGCCGCTGCGCACGAGGTCTTCGCACGTCTCCATGGCCAGGTACGGGTTCACGGCGCTCGCGCCGTAGCCGATGAGGAGGGCGACGTGGTGCACCTCGCGCACGTCCCCTGCCTCGACGACGATGCCCACCTTGAGCCGGTCCTCGGTGCGGATCAGGTGGTGGTGCACGGCGGAGAGCATGAGCAGCGACGGGATCGGCGCCAGGTCCTTGTTAGAGTCCCTGTCGCTGAGCACGATGAACTTCGCCCCGTCGGCGATGGCCTGGCTGACCTCGTCGCACATCTCGGCGAGACGACGCTCCATGGCGTCCTCGCCGGCGTCGGCGCGGTACAGGCCGTGCACGGTCACCGTCGTGCGGCTGCCCGGTGCCGGGTCGATGTGCTGGATCTTCGCGAGCTCGTCGTTGTCGATGACCGGGAAGTCGAGCACGACCTGCCTGGTGTGCTCCGCCGTCGGCTCGAGCAGGTTCAGCTCGGGGCCGAGTCCGAGGCTCAGCGACGTGACGACCTCCTCGCGGATGGAGTCGAGCGGAGGGTTGGTCACCTGGGCGAACTGCTGTGTGAAGTAGTCGAAGAGGAGCCTGGGGCGCTTGGACAGCACCGCGATGGGCGTGTCGGATCCCATCGCACCGAGCGGCTCGGCACCCGTCTTCGCCATCGGCGTCAGCAGGATGCGCACTTCTTCTTCCGTGTAGCCGAACGTGCGCTGCCTGCGCGTCACCGACGCCGGCGTGTGCACGATGTGCTCGCGCTCCGGGAGGTCCTTCAGGTTGATGCGCCCGGCATCCAGCCACTCGCCGTACGGCTCGGCGGCGGCCAGGGACGCTTTGATCTCGTCGTCCTCGATGAGACGGCCCTCGACCGTGTCGACGAGGAACATCTTTCCCGGGCGCAGCCTGCCCTTGCGAACGACCCGGTTCGGGTCGATGTCGAGCACGCCCGTCTCGCTGCCCAGCACGACGAGACCGTCGTCGGTGACGAGGTACCGGCCGGGACGCAGGCCGTTGCGGTCCAGCGTGGCGCCGACGAGCGAGCCGTCGGTGAACACCAGAGCGGCCGGGCCGTCCCACGGCTCCATGAGCATCGAGTGGTACTCGTAGAACGCGCGGCGCGCAGGGTCGATCTCGGTCTGCTTCTCCCACGCCTCCGGCACCATCATCATGACGGCGTGCGGGAGGGAACGGCCGCTGAGCGTGAGCAGCTCGACGACCTCGTCGAACGACGCGGAGTCGCTCGCCCCCGGCGTGACGATCGGGTAGAGCGGCTTGAGGTCGCCGAGCAGCTCGCTGCGCAGCTGCGACTGGCGCGCGCGCATCCAGTTGCGGTTGCCCTGCACCGTGTTGATCTCCCCGTTGTGGGCGATCATGCGGAACGGCTGGGCGAGCGGCCACGACGGGAACGTGTTCGTCGAATACCTGGAGTGCACCAGCGCCAGCCTGGAGGCGAAGCGCTCGTCGGACAGGTCGGGATAGAACGGCTCCAGCTGGAGCGTCGTGACCATGCCTTTGTAGACGAGCGTGCGTGCCGAGAGGGACGCGAAGTACACATCCAGCTCGCGCTCGACGCGCTTGCGCAGGCGGAACGTGAGCCGGTCGAGGGCGATGCCCGCCAGGGGGGCGCCGCTCTCGCTCGTGCGCTCGGAGTCGACGTAGAGCTGCTCGATCGCCGGCATGGCGTCGCGCGCCAGGCTGCCGATCTCGTCCGGCCGAACGGGCACATCGCGCCAGCCGAGCACGCGCAGGCCCTCTTCTTCGGCGATCTGCTCGATGGCGGCCTTCACCGCGGCGCGTTGCGCGTTCTGCAACGGCAGGAACGCGTTGCCGACCGCGTACCGGCCGTTGGCGGGCAGCTCGAAGTCGACGACGGCGCGCAGGAAGGCGTCGGGGATCTGGGTCAGGATGCCTGCACCGTCGCCCGTGCCGGCGTCGGAGCCGACCGCCCCGCGGTGTTCGAGATGACGGAGCGCGTTGAGCGCGTGGTCGATGATGTCGTGGCCGGCGGTTCCACGCAGGGTGGCGACCATCGCAAGGCCGCACGCGTCACGTTCGGCGCTCGGGTCGTAGAGGCCCTGGGCCTCGGGGATGGCGCCGAATCGGGTGAACGGGGACTGGGGTGCCTGGAGCGGACTGTGCGCCATTTCTGGGCTCGGTGCCATGGGGTACCGTCCTCACATCGATCGGGGAGCGGGACGACGTCGGCCCGTGGACAGGGAAAGAGTTCGGTCTCGTCTTCCCGGTGCAGGAAGACGACTCGAAACGTGATCTGCCGGGTGTGCCGTGATACCTGGAGTCAGTTGTCGTGGGATCAGCCGGCTGAGCTTGTGGCTTCGGCCTTGGCTTCACTCGATTCGCGTGCGTCGGAGGCGCCGCCTTCGGCGTCGTCCACGTCATCCGAATCGGTGTCGAACGAGTCTACCGCGTCCTGCGAGCGCTTCCATTCGCGGCCGGGAAGGTACACGCTCGTCTCCAGGCCCGGGTGCCTGCGCGACTGCACCACGAACAGCACGATGCCCAGGACGACGGCGAGGATGGCCGCCCACACGTTCGAGGGGATGCTCAGGAACGAGTACTCGCTGGGGTCGATGCGGATCGACTCGAGGTAGCTGCGGCCGACGCCGTACCAGATGAGGTAGCCGGCGAACATCTTGCCCCAGCGCCAGTTGAACCGCTTCTCGAGCGCGATGAGCACGATCACGCCGACCACGTTCCAGATGATCTCGTAGAGGAAGAGCGGCTGGAACACGGTGCCGTTCGGAAGCCCGGTCGGGTACGCCGTGTTCGTGCTCTCGATCTGCAGACCCCACGGCAGGCTCGTCGGCAGGCCGTACAGCTCGTGGTTGACGTAGTTGCCGAGCCGTCCGATGGCCTGGGCGAGAAGGAGGCCGGGGGCGAGCGCATCCGCGAACGAGAGGAAGCGCACCCCGGTCTGCTTGCTGGCGATGAACGCGCCGATGGCGCCGCCGATCAGCGATCCGAAGATGGCGTTGCCGCCCTCCCAGATGAAGAGGATGCGCCACGGGTTGGCGCCCGGGTAGAAGTAGTCGTGCGGGTGCGTGAACACGTGGTACAGGCGTGCGCCGATCAGGCCGAGCACGACAGCCCAGATGAGGAAGTCGATGACCACACCCGGCTCGCCGCCTCGCTTGGTGAGACGACGCGACGTCCACAGCGTGGCGACGATGATCCCGACCAGGATGATGAGGGCGTACGTGCGGATGTCCCAGTGCAGGCCGAACAGGTCGATCGGGATCGACTGCCAGGACGGCGGCGGGCTCGGGATGCTGAGCGGAGCGATCACCTGTCGGGTTCCCTTTCGTGTGGATGCGTGCGACGGCTGCGCGTCGGCACCTCAGTCTACGAGCTAACGAACGCAAGGCTCGACGGAGGCGGCGGGCGCGCGGTGGCCCATTCAGCCTGCCGTGGCTCGCTGTGCTCCCTCGGCCAGTCCTCGGGCCACGGATGCCACGCGCTCGACTCCCCCGTCGGCGAGCGCGTGCACCAGAGCCGATCCGACGATGGCGCCGTCCGCGTACTCGAGCACTTCGCGCACCTGTCGCCCGGTGGAGATGCCGATCCCGACGCAGACCGTGTCGGCGCCTGCGGTGCGCAGCCTGGCGACGAGCGTGCGGGCTGCGGCATCCACGTCGGATCGTTCGCCCGTGATGCCCATGGTGGAGACCGCGTAGACGAAGCCGCGCGACTGCGTAGCGGCCATGCGCAGCCGCTCCTCGCCGGAGGTCGGAGCCGCGAGGAACACGCGGTCGAGTCCGGTCCTGGTGCTCGCTGCGATCCAGTCGGCCGCGGAGTCCGGCGTGATGTCGGGGGTGATCAGCCCGCTGGCTCCCGCTGCGAGGAGATCGTCGGCGAAGCGGTCCACCCCGTACTGCAGCACGGGGTTCCAGTACGTCATGACGAGTGCGGGCACCTCGACCCTGGCTCTGATCTCGCGCACGGCCGTGAACACGTCGCGCACGCGGAACCCGTTGTGCAGCGCCTGCTGGGTCGCGGCCTGGATCACGGGTCCGTCCATCACCGGGTCGGAGTACGGCAGCCCGAGCTCCAGCACGTCGACGCCGTTCTCGGCCAGAGCGACGGCCGCGTCGACGCTCGTCGCCAGGTCGGGGAAGCCGACGGGGAGATAGCCGACCAGAGCGCCGGCGCGAGCCGAGCGCGCGCCGGCGATCGCCGTGTCGACGTGCGCGACCGTCGTGTCTCCGCTCATGCCTGCTCCCCGTTCCCGTCGAGCAGGCCGAAGTACGCGCCCGCGGTCTCGACATCCTTGTCGCCGCGGCCGGACAGATTGACCAGGATGAGCGCGTCCGGTCCCAGCTCCTTGCCGAGCTGCAGGGCGCCTGCCAGGGCGTGCGAGGACTCGATGGCGGGCAGGATGCCCTCGGTGCGGCTGAGCAGCCGGAACGCCTGCATGGCTTCGTCGTCGGTCACCGGCAGATAGCTCGCGCGACCGATGTCGCGCAGCCAGGCGTGCTCCGGCCCCACGCCCGGGTAGTCGAGCCCTGCCGAGATGGAATGCGACTCCATCGTCTGACCGTCTTCGTCCTGCAGCACGTAGGTCTTGGTGCCGTGCAGGATGCCCGGCGTCCCGTGGCTGAGCGTCGCGCCGTGCTCGCCGCTGGCGATGCCGTGTCCGCCCGGCTCGAAGCCGTAGAGGGCGACATCGGTGTCGTCGAGGAACGCGTGGAAGATGCCGATCGCATTGGATCCGCCACCCACGCACGCCGCGACGGCGTCGGGCAGCCTGCCGGTCAGCTCGAGCACCTGTCGCCTGGCCTCTTCGCCGATGACCTTGTGGAAGTTGCGCACCATGGTGGGGAACGGGTGCGGCCCGTTCACCGTGCCCAGCAGGTAGTGCGTGGTGTCGGCGTTGGCGACCCAGTCTCTGAATGCCTCGTTGATGGCATCCTTCAGCGTGCGCGAGCCGGTCTTGACCGGCACGACCTCGGCGCCGAGCAGGCGCATGCGGGCCACGTTGAGGGCCTGACGCTTCGTGTCGACCTCGCCCATGTAGACCGTGCACTGCATGCCGAAGAGCGCTGCGGCCGTCGCGGTCGCGACGCCGTGCTGGCCGGCGCCGGTCTCGGCGATGAGGCGGGTCTTGCCGAGGCGGCGCACGAGGAGCGCCTGGCCCAGCACGTTGTTGATCTTGTGCGAGCCGGTGTGGTTGAGGTCCTCGCGCTTCAGGATGATCCTGGCGCCGCCTGCGTGCTCGGCGAACCTCGGCACCTCGGTGATGATGGACGGCCTGCCCGTGTAGGTGGCGTGCAACCTGGCGAGATCCTCGGCGAAGCCGGGATCCTGCTGTGCCGCCTCGTACTCGGCGGAGAGTTCGTCGAGCGTCGCGATGAGCGACTCCGGCATGTACCTGCCGCCGTAGTCGCCGAAGTCGGGACCGGTCTGGTCGCGGAGGGCCATGGTGGGTCACTTCCCTATGGAATGAGCCGGTCGTCGGACCGGACTGGAACGTGCGGGTGGGTCTCAGGCGGAGAGGAACTCGGTGAGACGTGCCGTGGGGTCTCCCGTGACCAGGGCTTCGCCGACCAGCACGACATCGGCGCCGGCCTCGCGGTAGTGGGCGACGTCGGCCGCCGACAGCACGGCGGACTCCGCGACGCGCGTCACGCCGGACGGGATGCGATCGGCGAGCGAGCCGAACAGGTCGCGATCGAGCTCGAACGTGTCGAGGTCGCGGGCGTTGACGCCCACGAGCCGGGCGCCGGCGTCGAGCGCTCTGGAGATCTCCTCCGCCGAGTGCGTCTCCACGAGCGCAGTCATGCCCAGTCGCGTGGTCAGGGCATGCAGCGCCGTGAGCGGCTCCTGGTCGAGGGCCGCGACGATGAGCAGCACGATGTCGGCGCCGGCCGCACGCGCCTCGTACACCTGGTACGGCTCGGCGATGAAGTCCTTGCGCAGAACGGGGATGTCCACCGCGGCCCGAACGGCCCTGAGGTCGTCGAGCGAGCCGAGGAAGCGGCGCTGCTCGGTGAGGACGCTGATCGCGCTCGCTCCGCCTTGCTCGTAGAGCGAGGCGAGCACGGCGGGATCCGGGATGTCGGCAAGCCGTCCGCGAGACGGGCTGGCCCGCTTCACCTCGGCGATGATCTTCACGCCGGAGCCCGGTGCGAGAGCGGCAAGCGCGTCGAGTGCCTGCGGGGCCTGTTCCGCCGCGGCCACCACATCGTCGAGAGGGAGCTCCGCTGCGCGGGCACGAGCATCCGCCACGGCTCCGCCGACGAGTTCAGCGAGCAGCACGGCCGGCCCTAGTGGCCTTTGGGCTGATACTTCGGGCCGTTCACGCCGTAGCCTGCCTTGGCCATGATGAGCCCGACGATCGGTCCGATGATCACGACGACGACGGAGCCCAGCACCACCCACGGCTGGTCGAACCAGAAGGCGACGACGCCTGCGATGACGCCGATCAGCATGATGATGATCGCCGTCCATGCGGCGGGCGAGTGACCGTGGCCGGGATCCGAGGACTCAGCGCTCATGACTCTCTTTCGGTTCTGGCGGAAGGGTTGCATCCAGTCTATCGCCGCGACGCGCACGCTCCCGCCAGCGGGAGCGGGGCGAGCGCAGCTCAGGAGAGCGGCCCGCGGCGGCCCCGGTCGGTGTCGTCCTGGTCGGCGCTGTCGTCGGCCGTGCGGTCGTCGTCGGTGGGGTCGTCACCGCGGCTCAGCTCGTCCCAGTCGTCGATGGCCGCGTCCCTGGCACGGGCCCGGGCGTCGGCAGCGGACTCCGGATCGTCTTCCGGGCGGTCGGCATCCCTCGGTGTCGCATCCTCGCGGGCGGATGCCTGCTCCGTCGTTCCGTAGCGGCGCGAGGCGACCGGCCACAGGTGACCCGTCGCCGCGACGCCGAGGGCGACGACGGCGAGGGCGATGCCGCCGGCCAGGGCGAGCGCGGGCCAGGCCGAGGCGTCGGCGTGCGCGACGATGGACCTGACGCTGCTGTCCCCCGCTATGCCTGTCGCCTTGCTCACGACGGTGATGCCTGTGCCGACCGGATCCGCCATGGCCGACGCGGTGGAGCCGATCACTCCCGCGGCGAGCACGAGTCCGAGCAGCGCCAGCACGTAGCGCAGCACCCTGCCTGCCAGTGCCAGCGCGCCGCCGAACGCGACGCCCGCCAGCGACAGGGCTGCGATGGCGGGAGCGGCATCCGAGCCGACCACCGTCAGCGTTCCCGCGTGGCCGGAGGCGGCCGTGAGGTGCAGCGTGAACCAGGTCTGCGTCGACGCGGTGAGCACGAGCCCGCTGGCGAGGACCGCGAGGAGGATCGCGCCGTACTTGAGGCGCGAGGCGAGACGTCGGGAAGCCACGGTCACACCACGCGTTCCAGGGCGTTCGCGATCGCCACGGCGCGCAGCGGCGCCGCCGCCTTGTTCTGCGACTCGACGAACTCGGACTCGGGGACCGAGTCGGCGACGAGCCCGCCGCCGGCCTGCACGCGCGCGACCCCGTCCATGATGGTCGCCGTGCGGATCGCGATCGCGAGATCGGCGTCGCCTCCGAAGCCGAAATATCCGACCACGCCCCCGTATACGCCGCGCTGAGCCGGTTCGAGCTCGTCGATGATCTCCAGAGCGCGCGGCTTGGGGGCACCGGAGAGCGTGCCCGCCGGGAACGTCGAACGGAAGACGTCGATCGCCGTCGCCTCGGGGCGCAGGTCTCCCTCCACCGACGAGACGATGTGCATGATGTGGCTGAAGCGCTCCACCCTCATGAACTCGGTGACCTCCACGCTTCCCGCCACGCAGACGCGCGCCAGATCGTTGCGGGCGAGGTCGACGAGCATGAGGTGCTCCGCACGCTCCTTGTCGTCGGCGAGCAGCTCGGACTCGAGCTCAGCATCGTCTTCCGGTGTCGCCCCTCGCGGCCGGGATCCGGCGATCGGATGCGTGTACGCGCGCCGCTCCTGAACCTTGACGAGCGCCTCGGGAGAGGACCCGACGACCGTGTACGGCTCACCGCCGGATCGCTCCAGCTGCAGCAGGTACATGTATGGGCTCGGGTTGAGGCTGCGCAGCACCCGGTACACGTCGAGAGGGTCTGCGGTGGTCGGCAGTTCGAAGCGCTGCGAGATGACCACCTGGAAGATGTCGCCCGCGCGGATGCGTTCCTTCGCCGCCTCGACGGACGCCAGGAAGTCGTTCCGCGGGGTCCGCGACACCGGCTGAGGCGCTATCGAGAAGTCGGCGCGCTCGAGGTGCGCTTCGGCGGGCGCCGAGAGCGCGGCCTGCATGCGGTCGAGCCGCGCCTGCGCATCCGCCCACTGCTCTTCCGCGCCGGCGTGCTCGTCGGGCCTGGACAGGACGTTGGCGATGAGCCGCACCGTGCCGAAACGGTGGTCGACGGCGACGAGGTCGGCCACGAAGCACAGCGCCTGCCCAGGCACGTCGAACTCCGCGGGCGGCTGATCGGGAAGGCGTTCCAGCTGGCGCACGGCCTCCCATCCGATGAACCCGACGAGCCCGCCGGTGAGCGGGGGAAGGCCTTCGACGGGCTCCGAGCGCCACCGCTCGTACAGCAGCGCGAGCAGTTCGAGCGACGGCGTCGTCCCGAGCGCGGAAACCGCCTCGGCGCCGAACGCCGATGGGGCGTCGAGGCCGTAGTCCAGCCAGACCGACTGCTCGTCGCGTTGGGTGAGCACGCCGAACGCCGCGACGCCCACGAACGAGTACCGGGAGAAGATGCCGCCCTGCTCGGCCGACTCGAGGAGGAACGTGCCAGGCCTGCCCTGCGCGAGCTTGCGGTAGATGCCCACCGGCGTCTCGCCGTCGGCGAAGAGCTCGCGCGTCACCGGGATGACGTGGCGTGTGCCGAGCAGCGCGTCGAACTCGGCGCGTGATGTCGTGCCTGTCGCGCTCATTCCGTGCTCCCGGCGCCGGCGCCGGTTCCGATGGCGGGGTCGACGGCCCGGTCGGCAGCTGTGCGGTCGGCCGAGCCCAGCTCGAGCACGACGGGATCGAGCAGGTCGGTGTCGAAGCACGTGCGGGTTCCGGTGTGGCAGGCCGCGCCGATCTGCTCGACGCGCACGAGCAGCGTGTCCCCGTCGCAGTCGAGCGCAGCGCCCCTCACGTACTGCACGTGGCCTGAGGTGTCGCCCTTGCGCCAGTACTCCTGCCGGGAGCGCGACCAGAACGTGACGCGGCCCTCCGTCATGGTGCGCAGGAACGCCTCACGGTCCATCCAGCCCACCATGAGCACTTCCTTGGTGTCCCACTGCTGGACGACGGTCGTGAGCAGGCCCTTGTCGTCGAAGCGCACGCGGTCGAGGATCTCGGATGCCCGGTCCCTGTTCATCCCGCGGGTCGCGCTCGTCTCGGTCATCGCCGTACCTCCTCGCCTGCAGCCTGCAGGGCATCCTTCACGTCGCCGATTCTCATCAGGCCGTCGTGGAACACGCTCGCCGCGAGCACCGCGTCCGCGCCCGCCTCGACGGCGGGAGCGAAGTGCTCGAGAGCGCCTGCGCCGCCCGACGCGATCACCGGGACCGTGCTGACCTCGCGCATCCTGCGCACCAGCTCCAGGTCGAAGCCCTGCTTCGTGCCGTCGGCGTCGATGGAGTTGACGAGCAGCTCCCCCGCTCCGAGCTCGACGGCCTGCACCGCCCAGGCGACGGCATCCAGGTCGGTCTCCGTCCTGCCGCCGTGCGTCGTGACCACGAACCCCGACTCGGTGCGCGTCGACCGCTTCACGTCGAGCGAGAGCACCAGCACCTGCGCACCGAACCGGTCGGCGATCTCGGCGACGAGCGCCGGCCGCGCGATGGCGGCGCTGTTCACGCCGATCTTGTCGGCTCCGCTGGCCAGGAGCCTGGCCACGTCGTCGCTGCTGCGCACTCCCCCGCCCACGGTGAGCGGGATGAACACCTGTTCCGCCGTCCTGCGCACCACGTCGTACGTGGTGGCCCGGCCCTCGACCGTCGCCGTCACGTCGAGGAACGTGAGCTCGTCTGCGCCCTGCTCGTAGTAGCGGGCGGCGAGCTCGACGGGGTCTCCTGCATCGCGGAGATTCAGGAAGTTGACGCCTTTCACGACGCGGCCATCGGCCACATCGAGGCACGGGATGACGCGGATCGCGAGCGACATCTCAGATCCTCGCTGCGTGGATCGGCGTCACGAGGATCGCCCTGGCGCCCAGTTCGTACAGGTCGTCCATGATGCGATTCGTGCTCGCGCGCGGAACCATGGCTCGCACGGCGACCCAGCCGGAGTCCCGCAGCGGCGAGATCGTCGGCGACTCGACCCCTGGTGTGAGGGCGACGGCCTTCTCGATGAGGTGCGAGGGGAGGTCGTAGTCGATCAGCACGTACTGCCTGGCGACCATGACGCCCTGCAGCCTGCGATGCAGGGTGGAGAGGCCGGATGCCGGTTCGCCTGGCGCGGAGATCAGCACGGCCTGGGACTGCAGGATGACGGGTCCGAAGATCTCCAGGCCCTGCTTGCGCAGGGTGGATCCGGTCTCCACGACGTCGGCGACGGCATCCGCCACCCCGAGGCGCACCGCCGATTCGACGGCGCCGTCGAGGCGGACGAGCGTGACGGAGACGCCGGAGGTGGCGAGGTACGAGCCGACCAGGCCGTCGTAGCTGGTCGCGACCCTCAAGCCCTCGAGGTCTTCAACGGCGGAGAAGCGGCCGGCCGGCCCGGCGAAGCGGAACGTGGAGCTCGCGAACCCGAGCTCGTCGATCTCGTTCGCCGGCGAACGGGAGTCGAGCAGCAGGTCGCGTCCCGTGATGCCCACGTCGAGCGCACCGCTGCCCACGTAGGTCGCGATGTCGCGCGGGCGGAGATAGAAGAACTCGACATCGTTCGCCGGGTCGGCGACGATGAGCTCTTTCGGGTCTTTGCGCCCGTTGTAGCCCGCCTCCGCGAGCATCTGGGCGGCTGTCTCGGAGAGCGAGCCCTTGTTGGGCACGGCGATCTTCAGCATGGTGACTGGTCTTCCTCGTGGTCGTGGCGAACGTCGGTCATCGGCTACCGGTAGCGGCCGATCACAGATGTCGGTACACGTCCCCCAGCGTGAGACCCTTCGCGAGCATGAGCACCTGAAGGTGGTACAGCAGCTGCGAGATCTCCTCGGCGGTCTCGTCGTCGCTCTGGTACTCAGCGGCCATCCAGACCTCTGCAGCCTCTTCGACGATCTTCTTGCCGATGGCATGGATGCCCGCGTCGAGCTCCCGCACCGTGCCTGAGCCCTCTGGTCGGGTCTCGGCCTTCTGCTGGAGTTCGGCGAACAGGTCGTCGAAGGTCTTCACCCCACCAGGTTAGTGGTTGGGCGACGCGTGCTCGCGCTCAGTGCCTGTGCTCGGTCCCTGTGCTCAGTGCCTGTGCTCGGCGGCACGCTCGCGCAGCACGGCGATCATCGCGCTCGGATCGTCGGAGCGGAAGACGGCGGAACCGGCGACGAACGTGTCGGCCCCGGATTCGGCGGCCGTCGCGATCGTCTCCTCCGTGATGCCTCCGTCGACCTGAAGCCACACGTCGAGGCCGCGCGCCGTCACGGCATCCCTCAGCCGGCGCAGTTTGGGCATGGTCTCGGGCATGAAGCTCTGGCCGCCGAAGCCGGGTTCGACCGTCATGACGAGCACCTGGTCGAACTCGTCCAGCAGCTCAAGGTAGGGGTCGGGCTCTGTTCCGGGTTTCAGTGCGATTCCGGCCCGCGCGCCCCTGTCGCGCAGCCGCCTGGCCAGTGCGACCGGATCGCTCGACGCCTCGACGTGGAACGTCACGGATGCCGCGCCCAGCTCCGCGTATCCGGGCGCCCAGCGCTCGGGATCGTCGATCATGAGGTGCACGTCGAGCGGGATCGCCGACACGTCCTGGATGCGGCCCACCATCTGCGGCCCGAACGTGAGATTCGGAACGAAGTGGTTGTCCATGACGTCCACGTGCACGAGATCTGCCGACGCGATGCGCGCCAGATCGCGCTCCATGTTCACGAAGTCTGCGGCAAGGATGCTGGGATTGATGCGGGCCATGCTCTGAGCAAAACGAGGCATGCCATCACGCTATCGGCGATCGCCGGTCGTTCACGCTGCGGCGCTCGTCGTGACGCACCGGGTTCGAGCAGGAGCGTCGCGTCAGATCTTCTCCAGCAAGGCGATGAACATGGCGTCAGTTCCGTGCCTGTGCGGCCACAGCTGCGCCTGCGCCGGGTCGCCTGCGAGGTCGAGCCGCGAGACCGAGAGATCCTGAAGCACGTCCTGGGTCGGCAGCTCGCGAAGCTCGGCAGGGTGCCGCTTCAGGGCATCGCTGACCTGCACGCGGGTCTCTGCGAGGTGCGGAGAGCACGTGACATAGCAGAGCAGGCCTCCTGGGTGCAGCGCTTTCACCGCCGAATCGATGAGCGCCGCCTGCAGCCTGGTGAGCTCGGGAACGTCCCCTGGCGTCTTGCGCCACCTGGCCTCCGGGCGTCGGCGCAGCGCGCCCAGTCCGGTGCACGGCGCGTCCAGCAGCACGCGGTCGTAGCGGCCAGGCTCCTCGTCGCCGATCACGGTGCCGTCGCGCTCGCTGAACTCCACGACGGATGCCGCGGGCGCGACGGCACGCCGCACGAGTTCCAGCCGCGCAGGCACGATCTCGTTGGCGACGAGCCGGGCGCCGGATGCGACGGCAGCGGCCGCGAGAATGGCCGCCTTGCCTCCGGGACCGGCGCACAGGTCGAGCCACCGCTCGCCCGCCGTGACCTCCCTGGCGTGCACGAGCGTCTGTGCGGCCAGCTGGGAGCCCTCGTCCTGCACCCTGATCGCCCCGTCGGTCTCCTTGACGATGGCGGTCGGGTCGCCGCCTTTCCAGACGAACCCGATCGGCGAATAGGCGTCGAGCTCGGAGTCCTGCGGGCGCCGCGCGAGCCCGGGCAGCGCGGCCAGGTTGACCCTTGGTGCTTCGTTGTCCGCCGCGAGCAGCTCCTCGAGCTCTGTCTCGCGGTGCTCGGCCGTCAGGGAGTGCTTGAAGGCTCGCACGATCCAGCCGGGATGCGATTCCAGTTCGGCCAGCCGCTCCTCGTCCGTCCGTGCGGCATCCGCCACCCGCTGCCGCCAGACGTCGGGCTTCGTGCGGGCGATGGTGCGCAGCACGCCGTTAGCGAAGCCGACGGCCGAACGGGACGCGGCCGATCGCACCAGCTCGACCGTCTCGTTCACGGCGGCGTGCCCCGGTGTGCGCAGCGTGAGCAGCTGGTGGCAGCCCAGTCTCAGGGCATCGAGCACGGGCTCGTCGATGCGCTCGGGCGGCCGCCGGGCGGCGAACTCGATCACGCGGTCGGAGTAGCCGCGCAGACGCAGCGTCCCGTACGTCAGCTCGGTGGCGAGGGCGGCGTCGGACGGCGCGAGGTGCGCGCGCTCCAGGCGTGCCGGCAGCAGGAGGTTCGCGTACGCATCCGATTCGCTCACGGCTCGCAGCACCTCGAACGCGACCGAACGTGCGGATGCCTGCCTGCCGCTGCGCTCGCTCACGACTCGGGCTCCGATCCGGTCGCGGCGCCGCCTGCTGACGCATCGTGTGGGAGGTCGGCGCGGACGCCGGCCGGCATACCGCGCAGCCAGTCCGCGGCGGTCATGGCACGCTTGCCGGCCGGCTGCACGGAGATCAGCTCGAGCGGAGACGTCGCTGTGCCGAGGTACGCGTGCACGCCGCTCAGCCGCAGCGCTCCAGCCGGAAGCGACTCGGCAGCGGAACGGGCGGCCGACAGCACCTTGACATGCGCGCCGTCGATCGTGATGAACGCCCCCGGCTCCGGGGTGACGCCGCGCAGCCGCGCGTAGACGGTGCGGGCGTCCTGCGTCAGGTCGAGCCGCGCATCCTCGATGCCGAGCTTGGGCGCGAGGGTCGGCGTTCCCTGCTGCGGCACGGCGACGGCGGTGCCGTCGGAGATCCCGTGCACCACCCGTGCGACGAGTGCTGCACCGTCGATGGCCAGCGCGTCCAGCAGCTCGCCTGCCGTCTCGTCTGGACCGATCGCACGCTCGATCCTGTCGTAGACGTCGCCGGCGTCAAGCTCGGGCACGAGCCGGAACACCGCGGCACCCGTCACCTCGTCGCCCGCGATCACGGCCCGCTGCACCGGTGCTGCGCCTCGCCACGCGGGCAGCAGCGAGAAGTGCAGGTTCACCCAGCCGTGGGTGGGCGCCGAGAGCAGCGGCTCCCGCACCAGCGCGCCGTACGCCACGATGACGCCGAGCTCGGGCCTGGCAGCGAGGATGGCCTCCGTCGCGTTCTCGTCGAGCCGTGCGGGCTTCAGCACGGGCAGCCCCAGCTGTTCCGCGGCCTGCGCGACGGGAGACGGCGTGAGCACGCGCTTGCGGCCGAGCGGGGCATCCGGTCTGGTCACGACCGCGACCACGTCGTGCTCCCCGGCGGCGAGGGCGTGCAGCGTCGGCACCGCCGCGTTCGGCGTTCCGGCGAAGACGATCCTCATCCGGTGGGGTCTCCTTGCACTGTCGGGGCGGGCTCTGCGGCCGCGTAACGCACGGCGGGCACCGCAGCGGTGGACCCACGACGGCGGTCACCCCGGCAGCGGCGTTCGGGCGGCACTCGGGTCGCTCTCACACCCTCACGCGATCTCCGGGTCGTCGAGTCTGACTCTGAGTGTAGGCGGTGGACGGTAGCCGCGATCGCCGCGCGGCCGTCTGCCCTTGGTCGCCGCGCGCACGACGGCCGAGCGCAACGCCGTCGCCACGGCAGCTCCGTGCGCGTAGTCGAAGCGCACGATGCCCCGTACGGTGTCCGGATGCATCGAGGCAGAACGCGCAGGGCCAGGTGTCGCGCCCGCGCGGGACGATCGCGCCCGCCCGTCGGCGGCGGGCTCGACGGGCGTCGGTCCGAGCACGTCGATGAACGTGCCTGGCTCGAGTGCGGCCAGGGCGTCCGCGACGGACTTCGCCGTGCCCGTGACGGTGGCGATGCGCACGGCGGGCGGAAAGCGCAGCGCACGCCGGTCGGCGAGCTGGGCCGCGGCATACGCGGGCTGGCGCCACGTGGCGAGGGCCTGGGCGAGCGGCCCGGCCACTCCGGCGAGCACGACGGGGGCGCCTGGCCCGGCGAGGGCCGCGGCGTTCGACCACCAGCGGAGGCAGTCCTCCCCCACGTTCAGCGATTCCCTCGCGAGCATCCTGTCGCCGTCCAGCAGCAGGACGGCCCGATATCCACCCTCGGTGACCGGCTCGGCTCCCCTGGTGGCCACGACGAGCGCCGGTCGCCCGTCGACCGTCGTCACCCTGCGTTCCCCGTCGGAGACGATGACGCGTGCTCCCGGGAAGGCGCGACCGAGCTCCTCGGCTGTGCGGGCGCTGCCTCGCGTCACGAGGCGGAGGCGGCTGCTGCCGCAGTGCGAGCACTGCCAGCCGGTGGCGATCGCGCCGCACCAGCGGCAGGACGGCGCGGCTCCCGCACGGTCGATACCGAGCGGACCGCCGCACCGCGCGCACCTGGCGGCTTCCCTGCACTGGGCGCAGGCCACGATCGGCGCGTAGCCGGGCCTGGCGACCTGCACGAGGACCGGCCCGAGCTCGAGCCCCTCCTTCGCAGCGCGCCACGCGCCTTCCGGTACTCGCGAAGGAGCGGCATCCCCGGACTGTGCCGCCGTGACGAGCACACGGGGAGCCACCCGTGGCTCGGGCGAATGGGCCGTCAACCAGCCGAGCTCGACGAGGCGCTGCACCTCGAGGCTGCGCGTGTGAGCGACGAAGGCGAGCGCGCACCGCTCCTCCTCGGCCCGCACGAGCGCGACATCCCTGGCGTGCACATACGGAGCCAGCGGCTCGGCGTGCAACGGGTCCGAATCGTCCCACAGCGCGATCAGGGCCAGCCGGTGTGCAGGCGCATAGACCGCGGAGCGGTTTCCGATCACGACGACCGGCCGGGGCTCCAGGCAGCGCAGGAAGGTGCGGTAGCGGTCCTGATTGGGCTGGGCGGCATCGAGCCTGGCCACGGCGTCCGCGTCGATCAGCTCGGCCAGGGCGGCCTGCAGCTGGTCGAGGTCGCGGTAGTCGGGGACGGCGAGGATGGCGCTGCGACCTCCGTCGACGCATCGAGCCGCGAGCTCTGCGAGCGTCACGGCCCAGCCCCCGACCCATTCCCCGCTGCCGGTGCGCGCGAGCCGGGGAACGGCGTCGACGGCGACGCGGCCGCCCTCGTCGACGGCCCGGCCGAGCTCGGGGCGATACCCGCGCAGTTCGCGGTGCCGTGCGGTGTTCGGATCGTCGCCGGACTCGTCGCGCGCGTGCTCGGCGGCCAGCCATGCCTTCTCCACGCGCACCATGCGCGGTGGGATGGCGAGCCGGAGCACGTCGCTCGCGCTGCCCGCCGCGCGATCGGCGACCCGGCGCGCGAGTCGCGCCACCTCCGGTGTGAGCACGCGCGCGGCCGACACGACTGAGTCGAGCTCGCTCAGCTCCCCCTCGAAGTCGGCGTGGTCGGAGACCGCGACGAGGTAGCCGTCGGCGAGCCGTCCGGCCGAGCGGATCGGAACGGTCACCCGCACTCCGGGTACGGCCGACTCGCGCAGACGCTCAGGGATGGCGTAGTCGAACAGCCGGTCCAGTTGAGGCAGCGGGCTGTCGACGATCACGCGGGCGACCCGCGCGGCGTTCATCAGAGTCCGGCGGCCGACCGCAGATCGTCGACGCGGTCCAGTCGCTCCCAGGTGAACTCGGGCAGCTCTCTGCCGAAGTGGCCGTACGTCGCCGTCTTGGCGTAGATGGGCCGCAGCAGGTCGAGGTCGCGGATGATCGCGGCCGGCCGCAGGTCGAACACCTCGCGGATGGCCGCGGTGATGCGCTCCTCAGGCAGGTGCGCCGTTCCGAACGTCTCCACGTACAGGCCGACGGGCGAGGCGGTTCCGATGGCGTACGCCACCTGCACCTCCAGCCGGTCGGCCAGTCCTGCCGCCACCGCGTTCTTCGCCACCCAGCGCATCGCGTAGGCGCCGGAGCGATCCACCTTCGACGGGTCCTTGCCGCTGAACGCGCCGCCGCCGTGCCGTGATGCTCCGCCGTACGTGTCGATGATGATCTTGCGTCCGGTCAGTCCCGCATCGCCCTGCGGTCCGCCGATCTCGAACCGGCCGGTCGGATTGATCAGCAGCTTCACGTCGCGCGAGTCCAGCTCCACCCGGTCGAGCACGGGCCGGATGACCCGCTCCGCGATCTCGGCGCGCAGGCGCTCGGTCGACACCGCGGTCGAATGCTGGGACGACAGCACGACCGTGTCCACCGTGCGCGGCGTGATGCCGTCGTACCCGATCGTGACCTGTGTCTTGCCGTCCGGTCGCAGGTAGTCGAGCTCGCCGTCCTTGCGTGCCTCGGCAAGCCGCTCGGCCATGCGGTGGGCGATCCAGATCGGCACCGGCATGAGCTCGGGCGTCTCCGTCGTGGCGTAGCCGAACATGATGCCCTGGTCGCCGGCGCCCTGGCGGTCGAGCAGATCCACCGAGGTTCCCTCGCGTGCCTCGTACGCGGCATCCACGCCCTGCGCGATGTCGGGCGACTGACCGCCGATCGACACGGAGACACCGCACGATCGTCCGTCGAACCACACGTCGGATGAGGTGTACCCGATGGACGTGATGATGTCCCTGACGATCGCGGGGATCTCGACGTATCCGCTCGTCGTGACCTCGCCGGCGACGTGCACCAGACCCGTGGTCACGAGCGTCTCGACGGCGACGCGACTGTACGGGTCGACCGTGAGGAGCGCATCCAGGATGCCGTCGGACACCTGATCGCAGATCTTGTCGGGGTGCCCCTCAGTGACGGACTCGGAGGTGAACAAGCGCAGAGAAGTCAAGGGTGCTCCAGCAGGATCCGGTGCCCATCCACGTTCTGGTCGCGGGTCAGGCGGAGGTGATGACGTCGAGAATACGGTCGGCGACCGACGCTTTGGTGCCGGAGGCCTCCATCACGATATCCCCGGCGCCGTCGAGCACGACGACCTCGTTGTCATCTGCGGAAAACCCGGTGTGCCATCCCACGTTGTTGATGACCAGGAAGTCGCAGCCCTTGCGCTGGAGTTTGCGACGGCCCAGCTCGATGAGCGCCTCCGGGTCGCGTTCGGTCTCGGCCGCGAACCCGACGACGATCTGATCGGCCTGCTTGCTCGCCGACAACTCGGCGAGGATGTCGGGGTTGGCGACGAGAGACAGCTCGAGACCGTCGCCCACGTTCTCCTTCTTGATCTTCGCCTCACTCATGGACGTGGGACGGAAATCGGCGACGGCCGCCGCCATGATGACGACGTCGGCGTCGGACGCGGCCTCGGTGACGGCGAGCTGCAGATCGAGAGCGGTCGAGGCGGACCGCGTCTCGACGCCCTCGGGGGCTGGAACGTCCAGGTGCGCCGCGATGAGCACGACATCGGCTCCGCGATCGCGAGCGGCGACGGCGAGAGCGATGCCCTGCTTGCCGCTCGAGCGGTTGCCCAGGTATCGCACGGGGTCGATGGGCTCTCGCGTTCCGCCTGCCGTGACGACGATGCGGTGGCCGGCGAGGTCGCGGCGCGCGCCTGGCGCCCCGTTCTGCACGGATGCCGCCCGGTCGCGCCCGCCATCCCGCCTGGCGGCCAGCGCGACGGCGGCCGCGACGATCGCGTCGGGCTCCTCCATGCGTCCCGGCCCCGAGTCCGAGCCCGTCAGCTGCCCGACGGCAGGTCCGACGACGGCGACGCCGCGCGAGCGCAGCGTCTGCACGTTGGCCTGGGTGGCCGCGTGCTGCCACATCTCGGTGTGCATGGCCGGCGCGATGAGCACGGGAGCGGTGGTGGCGAGCACCGTGTTCGTCAAGAGGTCGTCGGCCAGGCCGTTCGCCAGCTTTGCGATGGTGTTCGCAGTCGCCGGTGCGATCACCACGAGGTCGGCACGCTTGCCGATCCCCACGTGGCGCACCTCGGACACGCCCTCGTACAGATCCGTGTTCAGCGGGTTGCGGCTGATCGCCTCGAACGTGGGTGCGCCGACGAACCGCAGTGCGGCATCCGTCGCGATGACGTGCACGTCGTGCCCGAGCAGCACCAGCGACCTGATGACCGACACGGCCTTGTACGCGGCGATGCCGCCGGTCACACCGACGACGACGGTCATCGGCGCGCTCACGGCGGCATTCTCCCGTTCGGTCACTCGTCGATGGGACGGGCGACGAGCTTGTCCTCGTTGATCTCGTGGAGTGCAACGGACAGCGGCTTGTCATCGATGGTCGAGTCGACGAGCGGCCCGACGTTGTCGAACAGGCTGCCCTCGTGCAGGTCGGCGTAGTAGTCGTTGATCTGGCGGGCGCGCTTGGACGCAAAGATCACGAGCGCGTACTTGGACTCGACGCGCGAAAGCAGCTCGTCGATCGGCGGGTCGATGATGCCCTTGGCTGCTGTTGACATGGATGCTCCTTCGTTGGCGGCTGCCGGTCGTGCCGTTGCCCCGGCAGACGGCGTGTCTGCGATGGCGGAGGGGCCGGCTTCGACGCTCAGCGACCGGATGACGTGGCGGCGCGACGCGGCCGGCGCGCACGCACTTGCATCAAGTCTACGACCTCCCGCGCGGCCTCGGCCACGGTGCTGTTCACCACCCGCGCGTCGAACTCGTCCTGAGACGCCAGCTCCACCTTCGCCGTCGCGAGCCTGCGGTGCTGCTCCTCCGGCGATTCCGTGCCTCGTCCGATGAGGCGGCGCACGAGCTCGTCCCAGCTCGGCGGCGCGAGGAAGACGAGCATCGCATCCGGCATCGCGGCCCTGACCTGCCTGGCGCCCTGGAGGTCGATCTCCAACAGCACGGCCCTGCCCTCTGCGAGCGCGCGCTCGATCGGCGCGCGTGGTGTTCCGTAGCGATGGCTGTTGTGCACCTTCGCCCATTCGAGCAGCTGATGGTCGGCGATCATCCGGTCGAACGTGGCGTCGTCGACGAAGTAGTAGTCGACGCCGTCGACCTCCCCGGGCCGCGGCTTCCTCGTCGTGGCCGACACGGACAGCAGAACGTCGGGGAAGTGCTCCCTGATGTGTCTGGCCACCGTTCCTTTGCCCACCGCCGTTGGTCCGGCCAGCACCGTCAGCCTGCTGGGCCGCTGCGCTTCACCGCCGGGTCGGGCGTTGCGTTCGAACCGGTCGACGAGGAACTCCTTGAGCCGTTCGCGCTGGTGCTTGCCGAGACCACCCAGTCGTTTGACCGGTGCTATCTCCAGCCGCTGCAGGATGCCGGCGGTCTTGGTCGCCCCGATGGCCTTGAGGCTCATCAGGAAGTCGGTGATGCGCAGCGTGCCTTCCGGGCCGGCGGGATCCGCGAGTGCGGCGTTCAGAACGGCGACCGGCGACCGCGCGCCCGTCGCGAGGTCGGACTTCACGGCGGCCCTGGCGCGCCGTGCGGCGACGGCGGCGCGGGACGCGGCGACACGGTCGACCTCCGGGGGCCGGACGCGCTGGGTGGTGGGTGCTGAATCGGGCATGACGTGGATAGGTGAAGCGGCGCGGGCTGCGCGCGCCTGGCGGTCAGACAAGAACGGGTCGCACCTCGGCGGCGCGGTGGTAAGCGGTGTCGCGGGATGGGCAGCGGTGAGGCGAGAGCCCGAGGTCAGCGCCGGTCGAGGTACTCGCCCGCGCGCCGTGTGATGGCGGCGGCGATGCCGGAGGGACCGGCGCGCAGGATGCTGCGGCTCTCGCTCGCGATGACCCATTCGGCCGCAGCACCGAACCTGGCGAGATCGGCGATGCCTGCGCCCTGATGGCCGAACCCGGGACCGAGGATCGGAGCAGGGGGCGAGAACGCTGCGAGGCCGGCATCTGCCCAGTCTACGGTTCCTCCGATGACCAGTCCGAGGTCGCCCCACTCCCCCTCCCGCGTGCGCTGAGCGTTGCGGGCCGAGACCTCGGCGACGATGCGTGCCGAGACCGTCTCGCCACCGTCGAGGCGGGCGCGCTGCGTCTCGAACGCCTCCGCGTTGCTCGTGGCGGCGAGCACGAACACCCCTTTGCCGCTCTTCTCGGCGAGGTCGAACGCGGGGGCGAGCGAGCCGACGCCGAGGAACGGATTCACCGTCACCGCGTCGGCTTCCAGCGGCGACCCCGGCGTGAGCCATGCGCCGGCGTAGGCATCCATCGTGCTTCCGATGTCGCCGCGCTTGGCATCCGCGATGACGACGAGACCCGCATCCCGTGCTGCGGCGATCACGTCTTCCAGAGCGGCGAATCCGGCGGAGCCGTACCGTTCGAAGAACGAGACCTGCGGTTTCACGATGCCGACGCGCGTGGATGCCGCCTCGACGACCCGCAGCCCGAGCTCGCGCGCACCGGCCGCCGACGTCTCCAGCCCCCATTCCGCGAGCAGGGACGCGTGCGGGTCGATACCGACGCAGAGCGGGCCCCGCTCGCCCAGAACGGAGCGGATGCGTTCACCGAAGCCCGTCACACCGCTGCCGCTCTGTCGTTCGCGTACTCCTGCAGCGACCGCACGTCGAAGCCCTCGCGGACGGCGTCGATGGAGGCGACGGCCGCGCTCAGCTCGGCGATGGTCGTGAAGAGCGCGATGTCCGCAGCAACGGCGGCAGCACGGATCTCGTAGCCGTCGGCGCGCGCCGACCGACCGCTCGGCGTGTTCACGACCACGTCGATCTCGCCGCTGTTGATCAGATCGACGATGCTCGGCTCGTCTCCCGTGCGCGCATCGCTGAACTTGCGCACGGTCTCGGCCGCGATGCCGTTGCGGGCGAGCACCTCCGCCGTGCCCTCCGTCGCCACCAGCCGGTAGCCCTGCTGGGCGAGACGAAGCACGGGCAGCACGATGGACCGCTTGTCCCGGTCGCTGACCGACACGAAGACCGTGCCCGCCAGCGGCATCCCGCCGTACGCCGCCGTCTGGCTCTTCGCGAAGGCCCGCGGGAAGTCCCTGTCGATGCCCATCACCTCGCCCGTCGAGCGCATCTCCGGCCCCAGAACCGAGTCCACCATCTGGCCGTCGCGCGTGCGGAAGCGCTTGAACGGCAGCACGGCCTCCTTCACCGAGATAGGAGCGTCGAGCGGAACGACCGAACCGTCCTGAACCGGCAGGAGCCCGGCATCCTTCAACCCGGCGATCGACTCACCCACCATGATCCTGCTTGCCGCCTTGGCCAGCGGGATGCCGAGCGCCTTGGACACGAACGGCACCGTGCGGCTCGCCCGCGGGTTGGCCTCCAGCACGTAGAGTACGCCGGCTGCGATGGCGAACTGCACGTTCAGCAGGCCGCGCACGCCGATGCCTTCCGCGATCTTCAGCGTCGCCTCGCGCACCCTGTCGATCTCGGCCCGCCCCAGAGTGACGGGCGGGAGCGTGCAGCTGGAGTCGCCGGAGTGGATGCCGGCCTCCTCGATGTGCTCCATGACGCCGCCGATGTAGAGCTCGGTTCCGTCGTAGAGCGCGTCGACGTCGATCTCGGTCGCGTCGTCGAGGAAGCGGTCGACCAGCAGAGGGTGCCCAGGACCGATGATGGCCTGGTCGGCCACGCGGTCGAAGTAGTCCTCGAGGGACGGCGAGTCGTACACGATCTCCATGCCGCGGCCGCCCAGCACATAGCTCGGCCGCACCAGCACGGGGAATCCGATCTCGCTCGCGACGGCCTGTGCTCCCGCGACGTCGTACGCCGTGCCGTTGCGCGGCGCGAGCAGCTCGGCGTTCTCGAGGATCTCGGCGAACAGGCCGCGCTCCTCTGCCAGGTCGATCGCGCTCGGGGAGGTGCCGAGGATGGGCACGCCGGCCGCCTCCAGCCCCTTCGCGAGGCCGAGGGCGGTCTGCCCGCCCAGCTGAACGACGACGCCGACGAGCTCACCGGACTGCGACTCGGCGTGGATCACCTCGAGCACGTCCTCGAGCGTGAGCGGCTCGAAGTAGAGGCGATCGCTCGTGTCGTAGTCGGTGGACACCGTCTCCGGGTTGCAGTTGATCATGATCGTCTCGAGCCCGGCGTCGTGCAGCGCGAACGACGCGTGCACGCACGAGTAGTCGAACTCCACGCCCTGGCCGATGCGATTCGGACCGGAGCCCAGGATGACGACCTTGCGCCGGTCGCTGGGCTCGACCTCGGTCTCGGTGTCGTAGCTCGAGTAGTGGTACGGGGTGAGCGCAGGGAACTCCCCAGCGCACGTGTCCACCGTCTTGTACACGGGCCGGACGCCGAGGATGTGCCGTACCTCGCGCACCTCGGCCTCGCCGAACCCGCGCAGCTGGCCGATCTGGTCATCGGAGAACCCGTGATCCTTGGCCAGGAGCATCGTCTCGGTGTCGAGCATGCCGGCATCCGCGATCTGCTCCGCGATCTCGTTGATGAGCACGATCTGGTCGAGGAACCACGGGTCGATGCCCGTGGCCCGGTACACCTCGTCGATGCTCGCGCCCTTGCGGAGCGCCTGCTGCACCGTCACGATCCGGCCGTCCGTGGGTGTGGAAGCCGTCGTCAGGAGCTCGCCGACGCTGCGCTCCTCCTCGCCCCAGTGGAACGACGATCCGTTCTTCTCCAGGGACCGGAGCGCCTTCTGCAGCGCACTGGTGAAGCTGCGGCCGATGGCCATCGCCTCACCGACCGACTTCATGGTCGTGGTCAGCGTGGGGTCTGCTGCCGGGAACTTCTCGAACGCGAACCGCGGCACCTTCACGACGACGTAGTCGAGCGTCGGCTCGAAGCTCGCCGGAGTGACTCTCGTGATGTCGTTCGGGATCTCGTCGAGCCGGTATCCGATGGCGAGCTTCGCCGCGATCTTCGCGATCGGGAAGCCCGTCGCCTTCGAGGCGAGCGCGCTCGAACGCGAGACCCTGGGGTTCATCTCGATCACGATGACGCGCCCGTTCTCCGGGTTCACCGCGAACTGGATATTGCATCCGCCGGTGTCGACGCCCACGGCGCGGATGATGTCGATGCCGATGTCGCGAAGCCGCTGGTACTCGCGGTCGGTGAGCGTGAGCGCGGGCGCGACGGTGATGGAGTCGCCCGTGTGCACACCGACCGGGTCCACGTTCTCGATCGAGCACACGACGACCGTGTTGTCGGCCGTGTCGCGCATGAGCTCGAGCTCGTACTCCTTCCAGCCGAGGATCGACTCCTCCAGGAGCACCTCGTTGGTCGGCGAGTCATGCAGGCCGGCGCCCGCGATCCTGCGCAGGTCGGCCTCGTCGTACGCGAAGCCCGATCCGAGACCGCCCATCGTGAAGCTGGGCCGCACCACGAGCGGGTAGCCGAGCTCCTCGGCGCCGGCCAGCACCTCGTCCATGGTGTGGCAGATGCGGGATGCCGCGACATCCGCTCCGCACTCGATGACCAGTTCCTTGAAGACCTGCCGGTTCTCGCCCTTTTCGATCGCGTCGACGTTCGCGCCGATCAGCTCGACGCCGTACCTGTCCAGCGTCCCCGCCTTGAACAGGGCCATGGCCGCGTTCAGCGCGGTCTGCCCGCCGAGGGTGGGAAGGATGGCGTCCGGCTTCTCCTTCGCGATGATCGTCTCGATCACCTCGGGGGTGATGGGCTCGATGTAGGTGGCATCCGCGAAGTCAGGATCGGTCATGATCGTCGCCGGGTTCGAGTTCACGAGGACGACGCGGACGCCCTCCTCGCGCAGGACCCGGCACGCCTGCGTTCCCGAGTAGTCGAACTCGCACGCCTGGCCGATCACGATCGGGCCCGACCCGATCACGAGGACGCTGTTGATGTCTTGTCTCTTCGGCATGGCTCAGGCGTCTCCGCTCGTGTTCTTCTTCGACTTCTTCGCCCCGTCGCCGTTCCGGGAGGCGAGCACGAGATCGCGGAACCTGTCGAAGAGGTAGTTCGCGTCGTGCGGCCCTGCGGCGGACTCCGGGTGGTACTGCACGCTGAAGGCGGGGATGTCGAGGCAGTTGAGGCCCTCGACGACGTTGTCGTTCAGGTCGTAGTGGCTCACCTCGACCCTTCCGAATCCGGCAGCAGACTCGCTCACCTCGTCGATCGGCGCGTCGACCGCGAAGCCGTGGTTGTGCGCGGTGATCTCCACCCGCCCGGTCGCGCGGTCGAGGACCGGCTGGTTGATGCCGCGGTGCCCGAACGGCAGCTTGTATGTGCCGTAGCCGAGTGCACGGCCGAGCAGCTGGTTGCCGAAGCAGATGCCGAAGTACGGCACGTCGTTGCGCAGCACCGTGCGCAGCAGTTCGACGTGCTCGTCGGATGCCGCAGGGTCGCCGGGTCCGTTCGAGTAGAACAGGGCGCTCGGCTGCAGCGCCATGATGTCGTCGGCGGTGGCCGTCTCCGGCAGCACCACGACGTCGAAGCCGCGCTCGGCGAGGTAGTTCAGCGTGCTGGTCTTGACCCCGAGGTCGAGAACGGCGACGGACCCGATCCGCTCACCCCGAGCGGGTACCGTGTACTGCTCCCGGGTCGACACGACGGCGGAGAGGTTCAGCCCCCGCATGTCCGCGCCCGCACGCACGAGGTCGAGCTGCTCGGATGCCGTCAGCGTGGCATCCTGCCCGGAGAAGATGCCGGCGCGCATGGCGCCGGCCGAGCGCAGGTGGCGCGTGACGGCCCTGGTGTCGATGCCGCTGATGCCCACGACGCCGTTCTCGGCGAGCTCGTCGTCGAGGCTGCGCTGCGATCGGAAGTTGGAGACGATGCGCGACGGCTCACGAACGGCGAACCCCGCGACCCACACCCTCTTGGACTCCATGTCGGTGTCGTTCATGCCCGTGTTGCCGATGTGCGGAGCAGTCATCAGCACGATCTGACCGGCGTAGGAGGGGTCGGTCAGCGTCTCCTGATAGCCGGTCATGCCGGTGGCGAAGACGGCCTCCCCGAGCGTCCTGCCGAGCGCGCCGTACCCGCGACCCTCGTATCTCGTGCCGTCCTCCAGCACCAGCACCGCAGGCTCTCGGCGAGCGGCGATGGCGGCGTCCGTCGCCCTGGCCGGCTCCACGCGCGGGGCGTTGGGCATGCCGATGCCGGCCTCGTGCGCCTCCTGCGTCTCGTGCTCCTGCTGGGCCTCCTGCCCCTCCTGGCCGGGCTGCGGCTCCTGAGACTGTGCTTCCTGCTCTTCCTCGGCCTGCAGTTCCTGCGGCTGGGCCTCCTGCCCGTCCTGGGACTGCGTCTCCTGCGAGGGGGTCGTCTCGCCTGCGCCGTGTCCGTCCTGCTCCTCGTGCGCGGGCTCGTGGGCGAATTGCTCGTCTGACATGTCAGGCCTCGCTTCCGGTGTTGGTGTCGTGGGCGACGTCGTCGGCGCCTGATGTGCTGTTCTCGGCGATGAGCGAACCGATGCTCGCCAACAGTCGGCTCTGATCCTCGGCGTCGGCGACGCGCAGGTAGGTGTCGATCACGTCGCCGGAGGCATCCGCCGTCCCCGTGCGCCATGCGACGAGCACGAGGCCGTCCTGCTCGACGGATCGGTCGATCGTCCAGGTCGCCGTGCCGACTCCGAGGAGTGCCGGTGCCGCGATGGCCACCGTGCTCTCCCCCGGCGACGTGATCGTGACGCCGCCTTCGGAGACGTCGACTCTGGCTCTCGCGCGGAACGCGAGACCGGGAACAGCCACGCGGTCGAGCGGACGATCGTGATGCGTGCTCCCGACGTGAAGCGCCTCGGCGCTGAGGATGGCAGCGCCCGGGCTGGCGAGCGCGCTGGGGACGACGAGACCAGCGTCGCGCCGGGCGCGGCGTCGCCACCCGATCCACATGCCGATGAAGACGAGGACGACGACCACGAGAATGAGCGCGGTCGGCCACAACTTATCCATGCACGGCCGCCTCTGCATCGCGGTCACCCGAGCGGGCGAGTTCTGCCGCCTCGTCGATGGCGATGAGCCGGCCGTCGCGGAGGGTCGCCGTGCCGTCGTGGAACGTCCAGGCCACGCGCCCCGGCAGTTCGCGACCGAGGTAGGGCGAGTTCACGCCCTTTCCGGCCAGACGGTCGACCCCGAAGACGCCGCTCGCGCTGGGGTCGTACAGGGTGAGGTCCGCCCGTGAGCCGGTCTGCACGGGTGCGGCGCGCTCCACGCGCCCGATGCGCGCCGGCGTGTGCGACATCACGCGAGCGACATCGGCCCAGTCGAGTTGCCCCGTCGACACGACCGCCTGGTGCACGACGCTGAGCGCCGATTCGAGGCCGACCATGCCGTTGGCCGCGGCATCCCATTCGCAGTCCTTCGACTCGATGGGGTGCGGCGCGTGATCGGTGGCCACGATGTCGATGGTGCCGTCGGCGAGGGCGTCGCGCAGCGCGTGCACGTCTTCGTCCCTGCGCAGCGGCGGGTTCACCTTGAAGCGCGCGTCGTACCCTGCGACCAGATCCTCGGTGAGCAGCAGGTGATGCGGTGTCACCTCCGCGGTGACCTCGATGCCGCGTGCTTTGGCCCAGCGGATGATGTCGACCGACCCGGCCGTCGAGACGTGGCAGACGTGCAGGCGGCTTCCCACGTGCTCGGCCAGCAGCACATCCCTGGCGATGATGGACTCCTCGGCGACGGCCGGCCACCCGGCGAGGCCGAGGGTCGCCGACAGTGCGCCCTCGTTCATCTGGGCGCCGACGGTGAGACGCGGCTCCTGCGCGTGCTGCGCGATTACTCCGTCGAACGCCTTGACGTACTCCAGAGCCCTGCGCATGAGAAGCGGGTCGGAGACGCACTGCCCGTCGTCGGAGAAGACGCGCACCCTGGCCCTCGACGCCGCCATGGCGCCGAGCTCGGCGAGCCGCTCTCCCGCAAGTCCGACCGTGACCGCGCCGATGGGCTGAACCGTCGCGTAGCCGGCTGCCTGGCCCAGCGTGAGCTCCTGCTCGACGACACCCGCCGTGTCAGCGACAGGCGACGTGTTCGCCATGGCGAACACCGTCGTGTACCCGCCGGCCGCGGCCGCCCGCGTTCCCGTGAGAACCGTCTCGCTCTGCTCGAAGCCGGGCTCTCGCAGGTGCGTGTGCAGGTCCACCAGCCCCGGGAGGGCGATCAGTCCCGAGGCGTCGATGCGCGTGGCATCCGTCGCCGCGTCTCTCGCGTCGCTGCCGAACGTGAGGCGGCCGTCGGCGACGAGGATGTCGGCGGCCGAGCCGTCGACGAGCGTCGCGCCCTCGATGAAGAACCGTTCGCGTGACACCTAACCGACCTCCCGATCGCCTGACAGCAGCAGATAGAGCGCAGCCATGCGCACAGAGACACCGCTTGCCACCTGCTCGCGCACCAGCGAACGCGGCGAATCGGCGGCTGCGGCGGAGATCTCCAGGCCCCTGATCATCGGGCCGGGATGCATGACCATCGTATCGGGCCGCAGCCTGGCCAAACGCTCGGCATCCAGGCCCCACGTGCGCGAGTACTCCCGGGTGTTCGGGAAGAACGCGGCGTTCATCCGCTCGGCCTGGATGCGCAGCATCATGACGACGTCGGGATCGTCGGCGATGGCCGCGTCGAGGTCGTAACCGATCGCGGCTGGCCACTGCGCGGTGTCGACCGGGAGCAGCGTGGGCGGCGCCACCAGCGTCACCTCTGCTCCCAGCGTGTCCAGCAGCCAGACGTTCGAGCGTGCCACCCGCGAGTGCAGGATGTCCCCCACGATCACGACCCGCAGCCCGGCCAGATCCTTGCCGCGACTGGTTGCCTCGTGCAGGCGCTTGCGCATCGTGAACGCGTCGAGCAGGGCCTGGGTCGGATGCTCGTGCGTGCCGTCGCCCGCGTTCAGGATGCCGGCGTCGATCCATCCGCTGGAGGCGAGCGTGTGCGGCGCGCCGGATGCCGAATGCCTGACCACGACGGCATCGGCGCCCATGGCGGCGAGGGTCTGTGCGGTGTCCTTCAGGCTCTCGCCCTTGGAGACGCTCGAGCCCTTCGCACTGAAGTTGATCACGTCGGCCGAGAGCCGTTTGGCGGCCGCCTCGAACGAGATGCGCGTGCGCGTGGAGTCCTCGAAGAACAGGTTGACGACGGTCTTGCCGCGCAAGGTAGGCAGCTTCTTGACTTCGCGGGTCGAGACATCCGCCATGTCCTCCGCGACGTCGAGGATGCCGACGGCCGTGTCCCGATCCAGATCCCTGGTGGAGAGCAGGTGCCGCATCAGCTCTCGCCTCCCGCCTGCTGCGGGGCGGTATCCGTGGCGCGCTCTCCGTCGTCGATCGTGACGGCATCCTCGCCGTCCACCTCGCTGACGCGCACGTAGATGCGCTCGCGCGTCGAGCTCGGCAGGTTCTTGCCGACGAAGTCGGCGCGGATCGGGAACTCGCGATGCCCTCGGTCCACGAGCACGGCAAGCCGAACCGCCTTGGGTCGGCCGAGGTCGCTCAGCGCGTCCAGCGCCGCGCGGATCGTGCGGCCGGAGAAGAGCACATCGTCGACGAGCACAACGGTCGCTCCGTCGATCGAGACGGGAACGCTCGTGGGCGAGGGCGCGCGTGTCGGATGCTTCGCCAGATCGTCGCGATACATGGTCACGTCGAGCGAGCCCACGGGTGGCTGCGCGCCGTCGTCGATGCGAGCGATGGCCGCCCCGATGCGTTGGGCTAGCGCGACGCCTCGTGTCGGGATGCCGAGGAGCACGAGGTCGTTCGATCCCCGGTTGGACTCCAGGATCTCGTGTGCGATCCGAGTCAACGCCCGGGCGATGTCAGCCTGCTGCAGCACAGTATGCGCCGTCATGCCGACCCCCTTCCCCGCCTCACAGGACGGCCTTAAAGGTTGCCAAACTCGCACCAGCGTAGCAGGGCGCGGGATGCCGGAGGGCACGACCGTGCATCCGCGTCGGGGCGGGTGGACGGTTGACGCGCGTTCGTGCCCAGGTCGGTGCTGTCCGACGAGACTTCTCGTCGTGAGCGCTTCGCGCCGGGCGACGCGTCGCGTCGTGAGCGCTTCTCGCCGTGCGACGCGTCTCATCGTGAGCCGGGCAACGCGTCCCATCGTGAGCGGTCGCGCCGTGCGACGCGTCTCGTCCCCCACAGGCGACCGCGTCGCGGCCCCATCAACAGGCCAGATCAGCGCGGATTTCTGTGCCCGAGGAATGTCGGTGGCATCCCCTAGTTTCGTAGGTATGAACGACGTTCTCCTCGACGACCCGGCTTGTGTCCGGCGCCCATCGGAGGACGTCGTCCGCGTGGAGGTTTGCAATGCGCCCGCGTTCGATCAGTGCGCCTGCCACCTCGTGGGCGGCGTCGCACGTCCCACTGCGGATCAGCTCGCGCTTCCCACTGACGATCAACTCGAGAGCGATCCACTCGAGGGCGATCCACTCGAGGGCGGCCCGCGCGAGAATGATGCCTTCGATGATGCTGAGTTCGCGCCGTCCGTGAGCACCATCTCGGTCGCGGCGCTCATCCGCTCCGTGCTGGACGACGCTGTGGCCTCGCAGACTCTGGTGAACGAGCAAGCGGCACGGCAGTTGTTCGCGGTCGGGGATGCGTTCCAGATCGCGCGGGACAACCCGCGGATCTACGTTCCGGCAGGAGCGAAGGAGCGAGTTCCCGATGTGGACGACGCCGACTTCGCCGAACGGTCCGTGGCGTTCGATCTTGCTCAGCGGTTGAACGTGAGCGAGAACCTGGTGCGGTCGATGGCGCGTCAGGCCGAAGTGCTCTCGTGCTCGCTGCCGCGGTTGCGGCAGCTCTTCGTGTCGGGTCGGATCAGCGCGCAGCACGTGCGAGTCGCGGTCGAGTGTTGTGCCGGGCTTCCCGATGAGGCGTCGTTCGCGACGTACGACGAGCGGATGGCCGCTATCGCGGAAGGCCTGAACGCGGGTGCGTTCGCCCGGCGTTGTCGCGTGCTCCGCGAGCGACTCTTCGCCGACACGCTGCTGCAACGTCACGAAGATGCCCGCATGAAGCGACGGGTCGCCGTGGAACCCGACGCCGATGCCATGGCCTGGCTGAACGTTTACGCCCCGGTGATGGATATCGCGGGGATCGACGTGCGGCTGACCACGGAAGCTCGACGGTTGCGTGCGCTGCCCGGCGAGACGCGCACCGTGGACCAGTTGCGCGCCGATCTCGCCATCGAGTGGCTTCTCCACCGCGGTGGGAGCGCGGAAGGTCCACCGAGGGCTGAGGGCACGACCGAGGATTTCGGCGCGCAGCCGTTCGTGCTCATCGACGAGGCCGGGCGATTCGCCGAGCTGCTGGGCTACGGACCGATCCCGTCGGCGACGGCAGCGAGGGCACTACGGGATGCTCCTTCGTTCCGGAAGGTTCTCGCTGACCCGATCCGTCCTGCGGTGCTGAATCTGGACACGAAACGGTACCGGCCGACACCCGACCAACGGCGTTGGCTGACGTTGAGGTGTGGGCTCGACGAGAACTCGGCGCCGTACCTGCTGGTCGGCATCACGGCGGGCGCCGAAGTCGATCACGTGATGGAACGACAGCACGGAGGAGCCACAGACGTTGCCAACCTGGTTCCGTTGAAGCCTCGGTTGCATCGCCTCAAGAGCGTGACGCGAATCAGACTCGATCCGAAACCGGATGGTGGCATCCGCGTGCGAACACCCACGGGGTACGACAGCGACCCGCCGCCCTTCTGATCACCGTGCCGCGGCTGTTGCCATGTCCCATTTGGTACCAGGCCGCGTTTGCTGCCATGTCGCGTTTGTTGTGAGGCCGCGTTTGCTGCCAGACCGCGTTTGCTGCCAGGCCGCGTTCGTCACCGTACGGCTCGCTACGCCCCGAATCCGTCCGCGATCGCCTGCAGCCGCTCTCGATAGTGAGCCCACCAGTCCTCGTCGTGGTCCGGCAGGTTCGAATTGCTGCTGCGCATCCCGGCCGAGCCGTCGATGAGCTCGCGCAGGATGTCCGCGTGTCCAGCATGGCGTGCGGTCTCGTTGAGCATGTGCGTGATGATCTGGCGCAGCGTGACATCACGGCGTTCGTCGGGCCACCACGGCACGACGCCGGGTGCGTCGAGGCTGAGTTGCTGGATGGTGACATTGGAGAACGACTGCACGGCGAGGTACAGCGAGATCACCGCGTCGCGGCTCTCGTCGGCAGTGGCCCACATGTCGGCGTTGTCCTCCGAGCCCTCATCGAGCCAGGGCATGGCGATGCCGCCGTCCCGCCCGAAGACCTCTCCGAAGTATCCATACTCGGTGCTCGCCACATGCTTGACGATGCCGAGCAGATTCGTACCGGTACGTGTCATGGGCAACCGCACCTGTCGTTCGTCCAGTCCGTCGAGCTTCCACACCAGGGCGTCCCGAGCCGATTGAAGATATCCGACCAGCATGGCCTTCTCGCGCGCGTCATCCGTCATCGGACCGACACTACGTGACAGGGCCGGAACCGCCGCGGCACGGATACGAGACGGCGGAGGTACGAGACGGCGGAGTTACGAGACGGCGGAGTTATGAGACGGCGGAGTCACGAGACGGCGCGGGTACGAGACCCCGGCGGTGCGGTACGAACGCCGGCGCGGTACGACGGCAGCACGAGACAGCGCTCGCGCCACGGCCTCCTGCCCGCTACTTGCCGCCCTTCGCGATGAATGCGGTGAGCGCCTTGGTGTCGGTGATGTCGCCGCTGTAGGAGTGGCCGTTCACGAGAACGGTCGGGGTGCCCTTGATGGTCTTGATGTCGGCGCCGGGAATCGGGCCGTTCAGCGCATCCTGCGTGTTCTTGGTCAGCCAGTTAGCGTAGCGATGCGACGCGATGCACGAATCCGCAGACGACGCCCCCACTCGCTTCGCCAGAGATTTCAGCTCGGCATCCGTGAGACCGGACGACCCCTCCTCCGGCTGGTGGGTGTAGAGCGCCGAGAGATAGTCGAGCGTCGCCTGGGGGTCGGCGGCCGCGACGCACGTGAGAGCACTGCCGGCCCGGGAAGAGTACTTCGTGCCCTGAGAGTTCGGGTCGAGGAAGTTGAGCGGATGCACGCGCAAGGTGATGCTGCCGTCCTTCACCAGGGCTGCGAGGGCGCGGCCGTTCGCGCGCTCGAACTCCCCGCAGTACGGGCACATCGGGTCGATGTACGTGTCGACGACGGTCTTTCCGTCGCCCACGACCAGCGCGCCCTTGTCGAAGTCGGCCGCACCGGTCACCCCGGTCGGCACGCTCGCCGAGACCCGGCCGCTGCTCGAGGGTGCGGACGCCGAGGGCGCGCACGCCGCGAGTGCCCCGGTGAGTGCCGCGGCGAGCAGAGCGGCGGCGATACGGCGGACGAGAGAGCGTGTCATGGATGCTGGTCCCGGAGTCTCACGCGGCGACCGCCGCTCGTACAGATTGTTGGTGACGGCAACGGCCGGTGCGGGTTCTCCGCTGCGGGCGCCGGTGCAGGTTTCTCGTCGCGCGAGCCGCCGTGCTGGGCCGTTGTCTGATGTGCGGCCGCGGGGTGCTGCGCACCGCCGGCTCAGTGTGCGACGGCGGAACCGATCTTGGCCAGCAGGCCGTTCACGAACTTCGCCGAATCGTCGGTGGAGAGCGAGGTCGCCTGCTCGACGGCCTCGGAGATGGCGACCCCGTCCGGGATCGCCGGGTTGTAGAGCAGCTCCCAGGCAGCCATCCGCAGGATCGCGCGGTCGACGGCGGGCATCCGCTCCAGCGTCCAACCCTGCGAATAGGTCTGGATCAGCTCGTCGATCTCGTCGGCGTGGTCGATGACGCCGTCGACGATCTCCCTGGCGTACAGCCACGACGCCTCCCGCGCAGGCTCCTGGGCGGCGCGTTCCGCCTCCGCAGCGAGTGCGCGCGAGAAGGGTATCCCCCGCACGTCTGCGCTGAAGAGGATGTCGATGGCGCGCTTGCGTGCCTTGGTCCTGGCGCCCACTAGTCGTTGACGCGGCTGAGGTACTCGCCGGTGCGCGTGTCGACCTTGACCTTCGTGCCGGTCTCGAGGAACAGCGGAACCTGGATCTGGTAGCCGGTCTCCACGGTGGCCGGCTTCGTGCCGCCGGTGGAACGGTCGCCCTGCAGGCCCGGCTCTGTGTACGTGATCTCCAGCACCACGGATGCCGGCAGCTCCACGTAGAGCGGGTTGCCGTTGTTCATGGCGATGGTCACGTTCTGGTTCTCGAGCATGAAGTTCGCGGCGTCGCCGACGATCGTGGCAGGCACCGTGAACTGGTCGTAGTCGCTCGTGTCCATGAACACGTAGCCGTCACCGTCGCTGTACAGGTACTGGTACTCGCGGCGGTCCACGTTCTCGAACTCGAGCTTGGTGCCCGCGTTGTACGTGCGGTCGACGACCTTGCCGCTCACCACGTTCTTGAGCTTCGTGCGCACGAACGCGCCACCCTTGCCCGGCTTCACGTGCTGGAACTCGATGACGGTCCAGAGCTGGCCGTCGATGTTGAGGACGGCGCCATTACGGATGTCGGCGGTGTCGGATGCCATGCGCAAAGATCCTTCGAAGAAGTCAGTGAAGAGGAAGTCGGATGGTCAAGGCGCGCGAGACGGCGCCGACCATCAGACGATTCTATCGGGTGCCGTCCGGGAAATCGCCCGACGCCCCTCAGCCGTCGGCCAGGCCGATATCGCCCGAGGGCCCTCAGCCGTCGGCCAGGCCGGTGATGACGTCGATGAGCTTCGTGACCGCGATGGCGTATCCGGGCACGCCCTCTCCGATCACGTGCACGGTGGCCACGTCGCGCACGTAGGAGAAGTGCCGGAACTCCTCGCGAGCGTTGACGTCGGAGATGTGCACCTCCGCGACGGGCAGTGCGACCCCGGACAGCGCATCCCGCAGCACGACAGAGGTGTGGGTGAGCCCACCGGGATTGATGACGATGCCGGAGCAGTCCTCGCGAGCGGCGTGGATCGCGTCGATGAGCACACCCTCGTGGTTGCTCTGGATGGCACGCACCTCGAAGCCGTGCTGCGCAGCGGTGCGCTCTACGAGCGACACGACGTCGGCAAGCGTCTCCGTGCCGTAGATCCCCGGTTCGCGAATCCCGAGCAGGTTGAGGTTCGGTCCGTTCACCAGCAGCAGGCGTCGCGTCGTCACTCGGCGACCCTACCAGCGCGCGCCATCACGATCTCGGGTCCGATCGGGCCGGTGAGCGTCTCCCCCGTCGGCTCGAACCCGGCACGTCGATACGCCCCTTGCGCGCGCAGGTTCTGCGCGTGCACGTCGAGCGTGATCGACTCGACGCCCACCACCGTCGCCCATTCGGTCGCTGCAGCGAGCAGCCGGTCGATGGTGCCGTCGCCCCTCTTTCCCGGACGAACGTACACGCCCACGACGTCGGCCCGCATCCGCGTCACGTCGCGGTCGAGATGGTCCGTGCTGCCTGGACTGCGCACGAGCACCGTCACAGTGCCCACCCATTCGCCGTCCTCGTCGACTGCCACGAACTGCGCGGCGCCGTCGCCGGCTGCGGCGTTCTCCGTGCGAGCGATCCAGTGGTCGTCCGTCCTGGCCGACGCGTGGGCATAGTCGTCGAGGAAGGCGATGCCGGCATCCGGGTCCTGCAGAGCCTCCAGCCGCAGCCTCCGCACCTGCTGCCATTCGCCGCTCCGGATGCGGCGCACGATCACGAGCCGATCTCCTGGTACGCCGCGAACAGCAGGCTCGGGTCCGGCGCCTGCATGACGGTGGGCCTCGCGATGTCGTCGAGCACGATGAACCGCAGGGTGTTGCCCCTGGTCTTCTTGTCGCGCTGCATCGTCGCCAGCAGGGTCTGCCACCGCCCGCTCGGATACGTGATCGGCAGCGTGAGCGAGGTGAGGATGCTGCGGTGACGGTCCACGACATCGTCGTGCAGGCGTCCGCTGAGCCGCGCCAGCTCCGCCGCGAAGACCATGCCGACCGAGACCGCCGCCCCATGCCGCCACTGGTACCGCTCCGCGTGCTCGATCGCGTGACCCAGCGTGTGTCCGTAGTTGAGGATCTCCCTCAGCCCCGCCTCACGGAAGTCCTCGCTCACCACCTTCGCCTTCATGTCGATGGCGAGCTCCAGATTGCGACGGAACACCGGGCTGTGCACGTCGGTCGCGGCATCCAGGTCGCCCTCGACGTTGTCGAGGATCTCCGGGGCCCAGATGAACCCGGCCTTGACGATCTCGGCGTAACCCGCAAGGAGATCGTTGCGAGGCAGAGCGTCGAGCGTGTCCAGGTCGCACAGCACCCCGGCAGGCGCATAGAACGCGCCGACGAGGTTCTTGCCCTCTGCGGTGTTGATGCCGGTCTTGCCGCCGATCGCGGCATCCACCATGCCGAGCACCGTCGTCGGAATCTGCACGAGCCGCACACCGCGCAGCCAGGTCGCCGCGACGAACCCGGCGAGGTCCGTGGCAGCGCCGCCGCCGAACCCGATCACCGCGTCGCTGCGCGTGAAGTCGGCCTGACCCATGATCTGCCAGCAGAAGGCCGCGACCTCGACGCGCTTCGCTGCCTCCGCGTCCGGAACCTCTGCCAGGAGCACCTCGTACCGGTCGGTGAGGCTCTCCCTCAGCTCGGCGGCGGCTGCGGCGAGCGTCGGCTGGTGCACGACCAGCACGCGGCGCACATCCGGTCCTAGCAGTTCGCCGGCGTCGAACCGGATGCCCCTGCCCACCCGGATGCCGTACGCGTTCGCCCCCGAGACCTCGAGCTCGCTTGTCTGCTCCGTCATGCGTCCTTCCGTTCCGTCTGCTCGCACCACTCCGCGATCTCCTCGACGATCGTGGAGATCGGACGCCTCGACGTGTCCGCCCTGAAGTCCGCCAGCGACTCGTAGAGCGGCATCCGCTTGGTGACCAGCGCGCGCCAGGACTCGATGCCCTGCACGAGGGGGCGTTTGCCGTCGTCGATGCGCGCTGCAGCGGCCTCGGGGCTCACGGTGAGGAGCACGACGCGCACCCGCTCGAGGTCGGCCTGGGTCCTCGGATCGAGCACCGCTCCCCCGCCGAACGCCACGACACCGCCGCTGGACAGAGCACGCACGACGGCTTCCCGCTCCAGCGCCCGGAACACCTGCTCGCCGCGCTCCGCGAAGATCTCCGCTATCGGACCATGCTCGTGCACGATCTCATAGTCGGTGTCGATGAACGGCAGCTCGAGCCGACGCGCGAGCTTGCGACCCACCCTGCTCTTGCCTGCTGCGGGAGGGCCGATCAGCACGACGGTCACGCGCGCACGGTCTCCGTGTGCAGCGACGCCGGGATGGACTCCAGGTAGCCGCGCAGGTTGCGCTGCGTCTCCTGCAGGGAATCGCCGCCGAACTTCTCCAGCACGGCATCCGCGAGCACCAGGGCGACCATCGCCTCGGCGACCACACCGGCAGCGGGCACGGCGCAGACGTCGGAGCGCTGGTGGTGAGCGGGAGCGGCATCCCCCGTCGCGACGTCGATGGTGCGAAGCGCACGCGGCACGGTGGCGATGGGCTTCATGCCCGCCCGCACCCGCAGGAGGGACCCCGTGGTCATCCCGCCCTCTGTTCCGCCCGCCTTGTCGCTCGTGCGAGAGATCGTCTCGCCGTCGGTGACCAGCTCATCGTGTGCCGCCGACCCCCGTCGCCTGGTGGTCTCGAAGCCGTCGCCGACCTCGACCCCCTTGATTGCCTGGATGCTCATAAGCGCCTGTGCGAGCCTGCCGTCGATGCGCCGATCCCAGTGCACGTGCGAGCCGAGACCGGCCGGCACCCCGTAGGCGAGCACCTCGACGACGCCGCCGAGCGTGTCGCCGTCCTTGTGCGCGGCATCCACTTCGGCCACCATCAGCGCCGAGGTGGCGGGGTCGAAGCACCTCAGCGGGTCGGCATCGAGCGTGTCGACATCGGACGGCTTGGGCAGGGCCGCGTCATCGGGCACCCTCACCGGGCCGATGGCGAGCGTGTGGGCGACGAGAGTGATCCCCAGTTCGGCCAGGAACGACTTCGCCACGGCGCCGAGCGCCACGCGAGCGGCGGTCTCCCTGGCGCTAGCGCGCTCGAGCACCGGTCGCGCCTCGTCGAAGCCGTACTTCTGCATGCCGACGAGATCGGCGTGACCCGGCCGCGGCCTGGTGAGCGCGGCACCTCGGCCCGTGGCAAGGACGTCCGGATCGACCGGCTCCGCGCTCATCACGTCGACCCACTTGGGCCACTCCGTGTTGCCGATGCGCAACGCGATCGGGCTGCCCATGCTGAGGCCGTGTCGCACGCCCCCCGACAGCGCGAGCTCATCCTGCTCGAACTTCATGCGGGCACCGCGGCCGTAGCCGAGCTTGCGGCGCGCGAGGTCGGCGCGCACGGCATCCAGCGAGACGGGCACGCCTGCGGGCAGGCCTTCCAAGATCGCCACGAGTTCCGGACCGTGCGATTCCCCTGCGGTGAGCCAACGAAGCATGGATCAATTCTGGCATGCGGCGCGAGGCCGTCCCGATGCGTCGAGACCGACCGACGCGAGCATCGCGGCCAGCACGCCGGACTCCTCCCGGACTTCACGCTCGGGATCGCCTCCGACGAAGATGCGCACCTGCAGCAATGCCTGATGAACGAGCATCGCGAGCCCCGACAGCACGTTCGGCTCGCCACCGGTGCGGGTCGCAAGCTCGCTCCACTCGTGAACGATGGGCGTGGGCCACGGGTCGTACGCGACGTCCAGGAGCAGGACTCCCTCCACGGCGGCACGAAGGATGCCTTCGCCGCGCAGCAGCCGCTGCGACAGCCCGTCGGTGCCCGCCGAGCCGGGAAGCGTGCTGATCACGAGGTCCGGCCGTACCGCGACAGGCTCGTCGAACGTGCGGATGTCCACCACCAGGCCGACCGCGTGACCCAGGTCGACGAGGTGGGCGGCCCGTGACGGCTCCCGCACCTGCACCGTCACCCGCTGCGCGCCGAGCTGCGCTGCCGCGACGGTGGCGGATGCCGCGGTGGCACCGCCGCCCCAGACGACGACCGACGTCGCGGTCGACGTGCCCGCGGCCGCCAGTGCGCGCACGATGCCGCCGACGTCCGTGTTGAAGCCGCGCAGCGTGCGCTCACCCGTCTCGTCCTCGTCGAACAGGATGGTGTTCGCCGCGCCGGTCAGCCGCGCGGTGGCGTCGAGCTCGGAGACGAGCGGAAGCACCGACTGCTTGAGCGGCATCGTCAGGGAGAGCCCGCGCCATCCGGTCGGCCTGCTGCGCACGTAGTCGTCGAGCGCGTCGGGCGTGACATCCGCTCGGCCGTACCGCCAGGGCAGACCGAGCGTGCGGTACGCCGCGGCATGCAGCTGCGGCGACTTCGAGTGGGCGATGGGCGAGCCCAGAACAGCGAGCTCGCGCGGCCCGTCACTGGCAGTAAGCATCGTTCTCCGCGCTCGCGTTGCACCAGTCCTGAAGCTGCTGGACGGCCTGCTCATGCTGCTCAGCGGTCTCGGAGAAGACGGTCGTCCCGTTCTTCAGGTCGACGGTCACGAAGTAGAGCCAGGGTCCGGGCGTGGGATTCAGCGCCGCCTTGATGGCGTCGTCGCCGGGGTTCGAGATCGGGCCGACCGGCAGACCGTCGTGCGCGTAGGTGTTGTACGGGTTCCCGGCATCCTCGCGCTGGGCGTCTGTCGTGAAGACCGTCTTCACGCCGGCACCGTAGGCGACCGTCGCATCCGACTGCAGCGGCATGCCTTGATCGAGGCGATTCTGGAAGACCCTGGCCACCTTGCCCATGTCGTCGACGCTGCCGGCTTCCTTCTGCACGATCGAGGCGAGCACGACGGTGCTGTAGCGTTTGTCGGCCGGCACTCCCGCCTGGTCGAGCGACTGGAACGACCTGTCGACGAGCGTCTTGACGACCGTCTTGGCGTCGACGCCCGGGTCGAAGGTGTACGTCGCCGGGAAGAGGAAGCCCTCCAGGTTCGGCGCCTGCGCGGGCAGGCCGAAGTCGGCGGGTTTCGCTGCGGCCTGGAGGTCAGCGAGCGGCACGCCCGTGGTCTTGGCGAGCGCAGGCAGGATCTCGGCTTCGGTGTCGCCCTCCGGGATGGTGAGCGTGCGCTGCAGCTTGTTCTTCGGATCCTGCAGCGCGCTCAGAGCCGACTTCGCGCTCATCTGCTTCTTGAGCCGGTACACGCCGGGCTGGAACACCGGGTCGGGCTTGGTGTGCAGCAGCAGCGCGTAGAACGCGTCGGATGTCTTGACCACGCCGGCCTTCGCGAGCGTCGCGGCGATGTCGGATCCGTTGTCCCCGTCGTGGATGGTGATCGTCACGGGGCTGGTCCCTGTGCCGGTGTAGTCGTTCGGCTCGTTCATCGCCAGCAGTTTGCGCACCTCGGGCTGGAACGCGTTCCACACGTACACGCCGGCACCACCCAGCAGGGCCAGGATGACGACGGTCACGATCGTGGCCGTCAGCCAGCGCCGCTTCGGCTTCTCCTTCTTCGGGCGGGATTCCCTTCCCTCCGTCGGATAGTCGAGCGTGGACCAGGCCTGCGGAGCGGGACGGCGGCGCGCACCGGATGCCGCACGTTCCTCGGTCTCGCGGTCGCCGCCGAGCGATCCCCAGAACGTCTGCTCGAGGTCGGGGCCGCCGTCGATCTCCGACCGGCCCCGCGTCTCGCGTCCGGGCGCCCGCGTGTCCCTGCTCTCGCGATCCTGCGCGTCGTCGCCTCGCGCTTCGCGCTCGCGCGCCTCACGTTCTCGTGCTTCGCGACGCGTGAGAGGCGGCCGCTCGGTGTCGCGAGCGGGATCCGAGGCGCCTGGGGGAACGGGGTTCGTCACGATGAGCGTCCAATGCTGGGGTCAACGAGTTCACCGGCCGGCCTGCCGGTGGAGCGCTCGGCATCGAGCGCGTGCTGAAGAATCACCGTGGCGGCGGCCTGGTCCACGACGGAGCGAGAGTTGCGAGTGGTGCGCCCCGACGCGTGCAGCGCCGACTGGGCCGAGACGGTCGACAGCCGTTCGTCGACGAGCCGCACCGGGATGCCGCACGCCTCGGCGAGGCGGGAGGCGAACGCGACGGCATCGTCCGTCGAGGCCGTGTGGGCGCCGGAGAGCGACAGCGGCAGGCCGACGATGGCCTCGGCGGCATCCAGCTCCGTGACGATGCCAGCGATGCGGGCCAGGTCGCTGCCGTCGTCGGCGCGTCGCACCGTCTCGACGGGGATGGCCAGCATCCCGTCGGGATCGCTGCGGCTCACGCCGATCCGAGCTCGTCCCACGTCCACGCCGACGCGTACTCCCCTGCGCACGCCCGCGTCATCCGATCGCGGTGCGAACCGAGTCGAGCGCGGCGTCGATCGCGGAGACGTCGGATCCGCCGCCCTGCGCGAGGTCGTCCTTGCCGCCTCCGCCGCCGCCCAGCACGGATGCCGCGCCCTTGGCCAGCGGACCCGCCTTGATGCCGGAGTCTCTGGCAGCCTGGTTCGTGGCCACGATGACGACGGGACGCCCGCCCACGACGGCCGCAAGCGCGACGACCGAAGGGTCGGACCCGAGCCGTTCGCGCACGGTGGTGACGAGCATCCTGAGGTCGTCGGCCGAACCGAGCGAACCGGCGTTCTGGGCGACGAGCCGTACGGCTCCGACGCGCTGCGCCTTCTCGATCAGGCCAGGCACCTTGTCGAGCACGGCGCGTGCCTCGAACGCCGCGATCTTCTTCTCCGCCGCCTTGAGGCTCGCCACGAGGTCGCTGATGCGCTCCGGCAGCTGCTCGCGCGGCGTCTTGAGCGTGCCGCTCAGCTGGGAGACGATCGCGCGCTCCGCCGCGAGGTCGCGGAAGGCCTCGATGCCGACGAGCGACTCGACCCGCCGATTGGTCGAACCGACGGAGGACTCGCTGATCAGGTTGATCATGCCGATCTCCGAGCTCGACGAGACGTGGGTCCCCGCGCAGAGCTCGCGCGACCACGGACCGCCGATGTCCACGACGCGGACGACATCGCCGTACTTCTCACCGAACAACGCCATTGCACCCATCGCCCGCGCCTCCTCGAGGGGCAGCTCGCGCGTGACCACCTCGAGGTCGTCCCTGATCGCGTTGTTCGAGATCTCCTCGATCTCGCTGCGGGTCTCCGGCGACAAGCCCTGGTTCCACGAGAAGTCAAGGCGCAGGTAGCCGGCCTTGTTGTACGAGCCCGACTGGTGGGCGTTCGGCCCGAGCACCTGCCGCAGCGCCGCATGGATGATGTGCGTTCCGGAGTGCGCCTGTCGCGCGCCCCTGCGGTAGTCGGCATCCACCACGCTCGTCGCCGAGTCGTCGACGCCCACCTCGCCGTGTCGCACCTGGACGGTGTGGCTGATCAGGCCCTTCACCGGCTTCTGCACGTCGAGTACCTCGAGCTCGTAGCCGGGGCCGACGATGAGGCCCTGGTCGGCATCCTGTCCACCGGACTCGGCATAGAGCGCGGTCTCGGCGAGGATGATCTCCGCGATCTGCCCCTCGGAAGCGCGAGGCACAGAGACGCCATCCACGATGATGCCCAGCACCCGCGACTCGGTCTGCAGCTCGTCGTATCCGGTGAAGACCGTCTCGCCCTTGCCGCGCAGCGCGCTGTACACGGACAGGTCCGCCAGCGCCCGCTTCTTCGCCTTCGCATCGGCCTTGGCACGAGACTTCTGCTGTGACATGAGCGAGTCGAACGCCGCCCGGTCGACGGTGAGGCCCGCCTCCTCCGCCATCTCGAGCGTCAGATCGATCGGGAATCCGTACGTGTCGTGCAGCAGGAAGGCGGTGTCGCCTGCCAGCTGCTTCTTGCCGGACGCGCGCGTGTTCTCCACTGCCGTGTCGAGAATGGTCGTTCCGCTCGCCAGCGTGCGCAGGAACGTCTCCTCCTCGGCGAACGCGAGGTGGGAGATGCGGTCGTAGTCAGTCGCGACCTCGGGGTAGGTCGCCTTCATGGCATCCCTGGACTCCGCGAATAGCGCCGGGAAGGTCGCCATCTCGACGCCGAGCAGCCGCATCGCGCGCACGGTGCGGCGCAGGAGACGGCGCAAGATGTAGCCGCGACCCTCGTTCGACGGTGTCACTCCATCGGACATCAGCATGAGTGCGCTGCGCACGTGGTCGGCGATGACGCGCAGGCGCACGTCGTCCTCGTGGTTCGCGCCGTATGTCTTGCCGGCGATCTCCGCGGCCTTGTCGAGAACCGGACGCACCTCGTCGATCTCGTAGAAGTTCTCGACGCCCTGCTTGATGAACGCCACGCGCTCAAGGCCCATGCCCGTGTCGACGTTCTTCTTGGGCAACTCGCCCAGAATCTCGAAGTCCGCCTTGCCGGTGCCCTCGCCACGCAGATACTGCATGAACACGAGATTCCAGATCTCCACGTATCTGTCGTCGTCCGTGGCGGGGCCGCCATCGGCGCCATAGGCGGGCCCACGATCGAAGAAGATCTCCGAGCACGGCCCGGCGGGTCCGGGAACGCCGGTCGACCAGTAGTTCGTCTCCTTGCCGAGACCCTGGATGCGCTCATCCGGCAACCCGGCGACGTCACGCCAATAGGTGCGCGCCTCGTCGTCGTCCTCGTAGACGGTGACCCACAGATCCATCGGGTCGAAGCCGAGGCCGCCCTTCTCCTCCGGCGTGGTGAGGAGCTCCCACGCGAACGTGATCGCTTCCTTCTTGAAGTAGTCGCCGAACGACCAGTTGCCGAGCATCTGGAAGAACGTGCCGTGCCGCGGAGTCTTTCCGACCTCCTCGATGTCGAGCGTGCGGATGCACTTCTGCGAGTCCGCCACGCGCGGATACGGCGGTGGGACGAGACCCGTGAGGTACGGCACGAACGGCACCATGCCCGCGATCGTGAACAGCAGTGTCGGATCGTCGCTGACGAGCGAGGCGGACGGCACGATGGTGTGTCCCCGCGCAGCGAAGAAGTCCAGGAAGCGGCGGCGGATCTCCGCCGTCGACATCGGAGCTGTCGGCAGCGGAGACGTCGGCATGGTGGCGGTCTGCATGGTTCCGTTCGTTAGGTCGGTGGTGTGTTGCAGCGCGTGGCGTTCGAAGAACTGAGGTGCGCGCCGGAAGGTCGTGGAAAGACGCGACGATCAGGAGAGGTCGGAGATGACGTCCTCGGCCTGGTCGATGGCGGAGCGCAGCTCGGCCTCACGCTTGCGATAGCCGTCGCTCACGGCGGCCCCGAAGTCGTGCGCCTTCCTGTCCAGTTCCTCGAAGAACTGCTTGCCCTGATCTGTCTTGTTCACCTGGTGGGCGAGAGCGAAGCCGGCAGCGATGCCGGCGACGAACCAAAGGAAGCTCTTCATGGGCGGATCTCCTCGTGGTCGTGACCGTATGTCGGTAAGAGCGGAGCGCGTGGCGTACTCGGCTGACGTTCTGCCGGGCGGCCCCGCGATGGAAACGGATGCCGCATGGCGCCGGCATCCCAAGCTCCGCTCAGTTTAGGGCGTCCGGCCGGACGGACGCTCGGCGCCCCAAGGGATGCGGCTGCTCGGAGTCGTGTACGCAGGATGCTCTACTCGGCGTCGTCTACTCGGTGTCGCCCGGCTTGGCCGCTCTGCCGAACCGGAAGGCCGCCCGTACGGCGGCGCTGAATCCGGCCAGTTTGATGAGCGGACCGCCCACCGTTGCGGCGAACAAAGCGACGAGTGCCGAGACGTTGCCCGTGACATCGGCGACATTCCGGGTGATCGTGTCGACGCGAGCGAGCTGCTTGTTCGTCTCGCGGAGCGTGACGGTCGTCTCTTCGAGAATGGGCGTGATGCCGTCGCTCACGTCTTTGATGGACTCGGTCGTCTGATCGAAGACCCTGCCCAGTTTGACGAGCGGAATGGCCATCAGCGCCACAAGCACGGCGAAGACGCCTGCGGCGATCAGGCCCGCGATATCTCCACCTGACACGGTGCACCGTCCATTCCATCAAGGGAATACGTCGAAGGGCGGGCCGTGGAACGACCCGCCCTCCAGCGTATCGGTATGTCTGGCGCGGCGCCTGGTGCGGCTGCTACGCGGTACCTAGCGCGCGGCGTAGTACTCGACGACGAGCTGCACGTCACAGGTCACGGGGACCTCCGCGCGCTTCGGCCGGCGCACCAGGCGCGCCTGGAGCTTGTCGAGCTCGACCTCGAGGTAGGCGGGAGTCTTCGCCAGAACGTCTGCGTTGCCACCCGCTGCAGCCACCTGGAACGGCTCGGTGCCCTCGGAGCGCGCCTTCACGTGCACGAGCTGGCCCGGCTTCACGCGGAACGAGGGGCGGTCGACGATGCGGCCGTCGACGAGGATGTGGCGGTGCACCACGAACTGGCGGGCCTGCGACATCGTGCGGGCGAAGCCGGAACGGAGCACGAGCGCGTCGAGGCGCATCTCGAGCAGCTCGACGAGGTTCTCACCGGTCAGGCCCTGGGTGCGGCGTGCCTCCTCGAACGCGATGCGGAGCTGCTTCTCGCGGATTCCGTACTGGGCGCGCAGACGCTGCTTCTCGCGCAGACGAACCGCGTAGTCGCTATCGGCCTTGCGCTTCGTGCGGCCGTGCTCGCCGGGAGCGTACGGACGCTTCTCCAGGATGCGAGCGGCCTTCGGGGTCAGGGCGACGCCCAGCGACCTCGAGAGGCGGGTCTTGCTGCGGGAACGTGAGGACACGTCTTTCCTTTCGTAGTTCTTCTCACTTGTGCTGCCCCTTGCTCGTGGATCACGAGTGGGCAGCCATTGACTGATCCGGCGACGCGCGTCGTCTGTCGACGCGCACGGTGCCAGCACAAGGCACGACACCGCCATAGTCGCTTTCGCAATGGGAGGGATGGCCGGGGATGCTCGGCTACAGAGCGCTTCCCTGTCGAAGAGGATACCCGCAGCCGCACGGAATCCTTCATCTCGGCCCGTCCATGGTATCAGAGCGCAGCCGAGGCTCGGGTCGTCGTCGCGGGGGCTGTGACCGGTAGCGGTGCCGACGCTGGTCCTCGTGCTGTTCCTGGTGCACGTGCCGGTGCCTGTGCAGATGGAACCGCAACCTCAGCGTCGCAGCGTCACTGGCCTTTCGTGATCCGGCGCAGCTTCGCGAGGCGCACGCCGATGTCGCGCTCATTGCCGTGCTCGGTCGGCGTGTAGTAGGTGGCGTTCTTCAGCGCATCCGGAAGGTATTGCTGTCGCACGACGCCGAGGTCGTCGTCGTGCGGGTACACGTATCCCTTGCCGTGGCCGAGACGCTTCGCGCCCGGGTAGTGCGCGTCGCGCAGATGCTTCGGCACGCGGCCGATCTTGCCTGCCCGCACGTCGGCGATCGCGGTGTCCAGGGCCATGTATGCCGCGTTCGACTTGGGCGCGGTCGCGAGGTGGACGACGGCCTGGGCGAGAGGGATCCGTCCCTCCGGCATCCCGATGTACTGCACCGCGTCGGCGGCCGCGACGGCGACGCCCAGCGCCGTCGGATCGGCCATCCCGATGTCCTCGGACGCGAGCACGATGATGCGCCGCGCGATGAACCGTGGGTCCTCGCCCGCCTCGATCATCCGCGCCAGATAGTGCAGGGAGGCGTCGACATCCGATCCGCGCACCGACTTGATGAAGGCGCTGATCACGTCGTAGTGCTCGTCTCCGTTGCGGTCGTATCGCAGAAGAGCGCGGTCGACGGCGGATGCCACGAGCTCGGCAGTGATGAGCGGCTTGCGCTTCGCCTCCTCCGACTCGTCCGTGCCGTCGGCGCCCTCTGCGGCGCGGGCGTCAGTCTCAGGGCGGTCCGACACGTCGTCGTCGGGGCGGGCTCGTTCGGTGTCCTCGCTCGCCCTGGCGTTGTCCACCGCCGAGTTGGCGGCCGCCTCCAGCGCGGTGAGCGCGCGACGGGCGTCGCCCGAGGCGAGCCTGATCAGAGTGGCGCGCGCCGCCTCGTCGAGGGCGACGGCATCCTTCAGCCCCCGCTGGTCGTGCACGGCCCTGTCGATCAGCACGCCGAGGTCGTCGTCGGAGAGCTGCTCGAGCGTGAGGAGGAGCGACCTGGACAGCAGGGGCGAGATGACCGAGAACGACGGGTTCTCGGTCGTCGCGGCCACCAAGATCACCCAGCCGTTCTCGACACCGGGGAGGAGCGCGTCCTGCTGCGCCTTCGTGAAGCGGTGGATCTCGTCGAGGAACAGAACGGTCGAGACGCCGTACAGGTCCCGGTTGGACTGCGCCTCCTCCATCACCGCTCGGACATCGCGCACGCCGGCGGTCACGGCGGACAGCTCCACGAATCGCCGACCCGACGAATGCGCGATCACCTGCGCGAGCGTCGTCTTGCCGGTTCCGGGAGGTCCCCACAAGATCACGGACACCGACCCGCGCTCCCCCGTGGTGTCGCCGGCGAGCGTGACGAGCGGCGATCCCGGAGTGAGCAGATGGCGTTGCCCGGCGATCTCCTCGAGCCTGCGGGGGCGCATCCGCACCGCGAGCGGGGTGGCTCCCGCCCGGAGCCCCTGCTGTGTGCCCGCCATGCGCTCAAGAATAGAAGGTTCCCCCGACAAGGGAGGAGGAGCGGTGAGCGGCGCCAGGCTCCCATTGCTCCTGCGGCCGGTTCATTTGGAACGCATGGGAGCGGTGCGTAAAGTTCCTACCTGGGATCGGCCCGGCCTCGATCCCGGGCCCGAGGCCCCCAACACCCTGACTCGGCGCTGTGCGGCGCCGAAGTGGAGGATGCGCGTGTCCGCGAAGAAGCAGAACGACCGTGAGGCGCGCCAGGCGCGCGAACGACTGCGTGCCTACCAGGCGCGGCAGGCGGTCCACGAGCATGCGAAGAAGCGCCGGGTGCGTGACAACGTCATCGCCGGAATCGTGGTCGTCGTCGTTCTCGCTCTGGCAGTCGTTCTGCAACTGACCTACTTCGGGGCCGGACCGGGCAAGCCTGTCGCCTCGCACACGTCATCCAGCACGCCGACTCCGACGCCCGCCGCCACCGGGTCGAACCAGGGCGACGTCCCGTCGAAGTCGCTGGCCGACGGACGCACGTGGAACGGCACGCTGACCATCAACGGGATTCCGCTCGGCGTCTCGTTGGACGGCGCGAAGGCCCCGCAGGCCGTGTCCTCGATGATCTCGCTCACGCAGAAGAAGTTCTTCGACGGAACCGTGTGTCACCGGCTCACCACGGGCGCCGACTTCAAGGTGCTGCAGTGCGGCGACCCGAAGGGCGATGGAACGGGCGGACCCGGATACAGCTTCGGTCCCATCGAGAACGCTCCTGCGGACGGCAAGTACCCGACCGGAACCATCGCGATGGCCAGGCAGAGCGACAACGCGTACAGCAACGGCAGCCAGTTCTTCATCGTCTACGGCGACACGACCATCCCGAGCGACAGCGCAGGTGGATACACGGTGATCGGCAAGGTCACGAGTGGACTCGACAAGCTCGAGTCGGCCGTCACCGACAAGGGTGTTCAGGGCGGCGGCAGCGACGGCAAGCCGGTCGTGGCTCCGAAGATCGATTCGTTCACCCTTCAGTGACCACGTTCACACTCCGGTAACGGCCCGCTCCTGGAGTGGGAGTCGCCCGCAGAGCGTGCAATAGGCTTTGTAGTCAACAATGGCGGCCGGTCCGCCGTCTTCGAACAGGTGAGGCTCGTGTCAACTACTGATCAGCACCCGTGGGGTCGCGTCGACGAGGCTGGTGTCGTCTACGTCCGGACTGCGGACGGTGAGCGTGTCGTCGGCGAGTATCCGGATGCGACGCCCGAGGAGGCGCTGGCCTACTTCGAGCGCAAGTACCTCGACCTGGCGGGCCAGGTGGGACTTCTCGAGCAGCGTGTGCGTCGCGGCGCGCCGGCATCCGACGTGGCCAAGGCGGTCGCTTCCCTTCGGGCCTCGGTGGCGAACGCGAACGCGGTGGGAGACCTCGCGGCGCTCGACGCGCGACTCGCGAAGCTCGGCGGGACCGTCGAAGAGCTCACCGAGCAGCAGAGCGCCGAGGCGAAGGCCGCGGTGGAGCAGGCCGTCGCCGAGCGTACGGCGATCGTGGAGCAGGTGGAAGCGCTGGCTTCCGAAGACCCGGCCAAGACGCAGTGGAAGCAGGCGAGCGCCCGCCTGGACGAGCTGTTCTCGGCCTGGCAGAAGCATCAGCACGAGGGCCCGCGCATCCCGAAGAACGAGGCCAACGAGTTGTGGAAGCGGTTCAGGGCCGCGCGCACCACGCTGGAACGCAACCGCAAGTCGTTCTTCGCCGAGCTGGACTCCCAGCACCGTGACGTGCGCGCCAGGAAGACCGAGCTGATCGAGCGCGCAGAGGCGCTCGCCCCGCTCGGCGCAGAGGGCGTTCCGCAGTACCGTGCGCTGCTCGATGACTGGAAGCGCGCCGGACGGGCGGGAAAGCGCAACGACGATGCGCTGTGGGCGAGGTTCAAGGCGGCAGGCGACGTGCTGTACTCCGCGAAGGCCGAGACCGACGCGATCGAGAACGAGGAGTATCAGCGCAACCTGGAGCAGAAGCTCGCACTCCTGGAAGAGGCGGAGCCGCTCCTGAAGGCGACCGACCGCAATCAGGCGAGGTCGGCCCTGCTGTCCATCCAGACCAGGTGGGATGCGATCGGCAAGGTGCCGCGCGACCAGGTCCGCTTCATCGAAGACCGGCTGCGCAAGGTGGAGGCTGCCGTCCGCAGGCTCGACGAGGAGCACTGGGAGCGCAGCAACCCGGAGAAGAAGGCCCGCTCCGAGGGGCTTGCCTCGCAGCTGGCGGATGCCATCGCCAAGCTCGAGGACGAGCTCGAGTCGGCGAAGGCGTCGGGGGATGCACGTGCGATCCAGCAGGCACAGGAAGCGCTCGACGCCCGCAAGGCGTGGCTGTCGGCCCTGCGCTGAGGCCGTCGCCGGTTCTCCACCACCGAGCCGCGTGACGGCTTCTCCACCGATCACGTCGCCAGAGACGGATGTGCGGCGCGCCACGCGAGCATGGAGGCATGGCGCGCGCGATGGCATCCGTACTGGGCCCTGGCACGCTGTCCGTGGCCGAGCTGCACGCCGCGCGCCTCGACGGCGAGCTCTACGCCGTCGATGAGAGGTTCTCCCCCATCGACGAGGCGGAGACCGCATGGCTTCGGGCCACCGCGATGCGCAGTCTCGCCGGCACGCGCATGATCGCCGAACTCGACAGCGCCCTGTGGATCCATGGACTGCTGGCGCACCCGCCTGCTGTCCACACGGTGTGCGTCGCCCGGTCGGATCGCATCAAGTTCCCGCCTTCGCGCCGGTTCGTCCTTCGGGAGGTGACGCACGCAGCAGGCGACACCACGGAGATCGCCGGGCTGCGGGTCACGGTTCCCGGCCGCATCCTGTACGACCTCGCGTTCGCCGAGGCGTCCGATGCAGCTCGTCGCGCCGGCGGTCTCCTCGTCCGCTGGCCGCAGCTCGCGGATGCCTGCGCGCGGCGCATCGCCGACGCACCGAACTTGCCGGGAAAGGGGGTAGCGCTGCGCCGGCTGGCGCTCTGGGCCGCCGCGGCGGATCCCGATGGCGAGCGTCCAGGCTCCGTCTCAGAGCGTCAGCCCGCGCTCACCCGGTACACGTCGTAGACGGCGTCGATCCTGCGGACGGCGTTGAGCACCCGGTCGAGATGCGTGGTGTCGCCCATCTCGAAGACGAACCGACTGAGCGCGAGCCGATCGCTCGACGTGGAGACGGTGGCGGACAGGATGTTCACGTGGTGCTCGGACAGTACGCGCGTCACATCCGAGAGGAGTCCGGCGCGATCGAGCGCCTCCACCTGGATCTGCACGAGGAACACGCTCTTCGACGAGGGAGCCCATTCCACATCGATCATGCGCTCCGGCTCACGCAGCAGATCCTGCACGTTGTGGCAGTCCGCCTGGTGGACGCTCACCCCCGAGCCGCGCGTGATGAAGCCGACGATCGGATCGCCGGGCACGGGGGTGCAGCACTTCGCGAGCTTCACCAGGATGTCGGGGGCGCCGCGCACCAGCACGCCGGAATCGCTGTTGCGCAGCCGGCGACCGCGCACCCTCGCAGGCGGCGGGAGCTCCGTGACGTCGCTCTCGGTCTCCGACTGCAGGGAGGCCACGACCTTCTCCAGCACGGACTGCGTGCTGATGTGGCCCTCTCCGATGGCCGCGTACAGCGCGGACACATCGTCGTACTTCATCTGGGCGGCCACCTCGCCGAGCGAGTCCTGGCTCATCAGGCGCTGCAGCGGCAGGTTCTGCTTGCGCATGGCGCGCGCGATGGCATCCTTGCCCTGCTCGATCGCCTCGTCCCGGCGCTCCTTGGTGAACCACTGCCGGATCTTGTTGCGAGCCCGCGGGCTCTTCACGAAGTTGAGCCAGTCCTGGCTGGGGCCGGAGTCGGGGTTCTTCGAGGTGAACACCTCGACGACGTCGCCCGTCGACAGCGGCGACTCCAGCGGCACGAGACGGCCGTTCACCTTGGCGCCCATGGTGCGGTGACCGACCTCGGTGTGCACGGCGTACGCGAAATCGACGGGCGTCGCCCCAGACGGCAGCCCGATGACCCGGCCCTTGGGCGTGAACACGTAGACCTCTTTGGCGCCGATCTCGAAGCGCAGCGAATCGAGGAACTCGCTCGGGTCGGCGGTCTCCGCCTGCCAGTCGGAGATGTGCGCAAGCCACGCCATGTCGGTGTCAACCTTGCCGATGTCGTCCGACTTGCTTCCGGCCAGGCGCTCCTTGTACTTCCAGTGCGCTGCCACGCCGAACTCGGCGCGCTGGTGCATCTCCTCGGTGCGGATCTGGATCTCCACGGCCCGGCCCTCCGGGCCGATCACTGTCGTGTGCAGCGACTGGTACAGGTTGAACTTCGGGGTGGCGATGTAGTCCTTGAACCGTCCCGGCATGGGCGTCCACCTGGCGTGGATCTGGCCGAGCACGGCATAGCAGTCCCGCACAGAGTTGACGATGACCCGGATGCCGACGAGGTCGTAGATCTCGTCGAACTCGCGACCGCGCACCACCATCTTCTGGTATATGGAGTAGTACTGCTTCGGCCGTCCGACGACCTTGCCGCGGATCTTCGCCGACTTGAGGTCGTCGTTGATGGCATCCGTCACCTGCTGCACGACCCGCTCGCGCTCCGGAGAGCGCTGCTTCACCAGGTTCTCGATCTCCACGTACAGCTTCGGGTAGAGCACGGCGAACGAGAGGTCCTCCAGCTCCCACTTGATGGTCTGGATGCCGAGCCGGTGCGCCAGCGGTGCGTAGATCTCCAGCGTCTCGGTCGCCTTGCGGGTGGCGGACGCCGGCGGAACGAAGCCCCAGGTGCGCGCGTTGTGCAGTCGGTCGGCGAGCTTGATGATGAGCACCCTGATGTCTTTCGACATCGCCACGATCATCTTGCGCACGGTCTCGGCCTGGGCGCTCTCGCCGTACTTGACCTTGTCGAGCTTCGTCACGCCGTCGACGAGCATGCCGATCTCGCCACCGAAGTCGGCCCGTAGCTCGTCGAGCGAGTAGTCGGTGTCTTCGACCGTGTCGTGCAGCAGAGCGGCGGCGATCGCCTTCGACCCGATGCCGAGGTCCGCGAGGATCTGCGCGACGGCGACGGGGTGCGTGATGTAGGGCTCGCCGCTCTGCCTGGTCTGCCCGGAGTGCGCTCGCTCGGCGACCGTGTACGCGCGTTCGATGAGCGCGAGGTCGGCCTTCGGATGATGCATCCGCACGGTCTTCAACAGGGTGTCCACCGCACCCGCCGGCTGCTGGGCCCGCGAGAAGATGCGCGGCACAAGACGGCGCAGGGAGGCAGTCTGCTGCGTTGTCGTGTCGACCATCAGCGTTCCCTCCCGAGAGTCATTATCGCGGGTGAACTCCGACGGCGTCGGCGGGTCCGCTCACAGCGCACGGGCTACCGCGCGTCTCCGGCGTCGCCGCCCATCACGACGTCGCCACCGGATGCCTGCCATGCGATCATCCCGCCGGCAACGTCGACGGCCGGGTAGTCGGCCGCGACGAGCGCATCCGTGACGGCGCGGGACCGATGTCCGGAGTGGCAGATCACGGCGATGGTCGCGTCGTCAGGCAGTTCGCCCTGCCGCATTCCGAGCTCGCCCATCGGGATGTGGTGGGCCAGGGATGCGTGCCCGCTGCGCCATTCGAAGCCCTCGCGCACGTCGAGCAGCCAGAGCGCACCGGATCCGACCAGCGAGATCGCCTCGCCGGCCGGAATCGACTCGCCTGGCTGCTGGGTCACTTGACGGGTACCGCTTCGGAGACCGGCGCCTTCGACCTGGTGGCCAGCACCTTCCTGTCGTGCTTGACGATCTCCTTCTCGCCCTTGCGGAAGTCGGCGTACAGCGGCGCGGCGATGAAGATCGTCGAGTAGGTGCCGATGAGGATGCCGATGAACAGCGCAAGCGAGATGTCGCGCAGCGTGTCGGCTCCCAGCACGAACGCTCCGATGAACAGGATGGCCGCGACCGGCAACGCCGCGACGACGGCGGTGTTGATGGAGCGCACGAGCGTCTGGTTCACGGCGAGGTTCACGGACTCGGCGAAGGTGTGCTTCACGGCATCCTTGTCCTGCCGCGTGTTCTCACGGATCTTGTCGAACACCACGACGGTGTCGTACAGCGAGTACCCGAGGATCGTGAGGAAGCCGATCATCGTGGCCGGGGTGATCTCGAAGCCCACCAGCGCGTAGATGCCTGCCGTGATGATCAGGTCGTGGAACAGCGACACGATGGCGGCCGCCGACATCTTCCAGGTTCGGAAGTACAGCGCCATGGCGATGAACGCGAGCAGCAGGAACACGACGAGGCCCTGGATGGCCTGCCGTGAGACGTCGGCGCCCCAGCTCGGTCCGATGTACGTCGATGCCACCTTGCTCTGCGGCACGCCGTATGCGCCGCCGAGACCGGCGGCGACCGCCTTCGTCTGATTGGTGGTGAGCTGGTCGGTCTGCACGCGGATGCCCTTGCCACCGGTGCCGTTCGTGACGCTCACCTGCACCGTCGCGTCGGGCTTCACCTCGTGAACGGCCTTGGTCGCCAGCGACTGGTCGACGGTGGTGACGTCGGAGACGGTGAACTGCGATCCGCCGCGGAAGTCGATGCCGAAGTTGAATCCGCCCTTGACGATGGGGATGATCACCGCGGCGACGATCATCACGATCGCGATGGAGTACCAGATCTTGCGCTTGCCGACGAAGTCGATCGAGCGCGCACCCGTGTAGAGATCGTTGCCGAACTTCTGGAAGCGTGTGGCGGCCATCAGGACTCCTTCTCGTCCTTCTCGGTCTTGCTGCCGCCGGCGGCGACGAGTTCGGCCTGCTTGCGCTCCGCGATGGTCTGCCGCTTCGCCGCCTCACGGCTGCTGGCCGCCCGCTTGGTGTCGCTGACGGTCGACGCGGTGCGGAACGTCCCAGCGCCGCGATACACGGCGCCGAGCGCGTCGGGGTCGAGGCCGGTCCACGGATTGCCGCTGGCGAAGAAACGGGTTCTCGCCAGCAGCTGCAGGGTCGGATGCGTGAACATGATGACGATCAGCACGTCGAGCACGGTCGTGACGCCGAGCGTGAACGCGAAGCCCTGCACGTTCCCCACCGCCAGCACGTAGAGCACGATGGCGGCGAGGAGGTTGGTGGACTTCGATGCGTAGATCGTTCTCCGCGCGCGCTTCCACCCCGCCTCCACGGCGGATTCGAGACTTCGCCCGTCGCGCAGCTCGTCGCGTATTCGCTCGAAGTACACGATGAACGAGTCGGCGGTGAATCCGATGGCCACGATCAGACCTGCCACACCTGCTAGGGAGAGCCGGTAGTCGATCCGCCAGGACAGGATCGCGATGACCAGGTAGGTGAGCAGGGCGGCCACGACGAGCGAGGTGATCGTGACGAACCCGAGCAGGCGGTACTGGAAGAGCGTGTAGATCACGACCAGGATCAGGCCTATGGCTCCCGCGATGAGCCCGCTCGCGAGCTGTGCCGATCCCAGCGTCGCCGAGATGGTGTCGGAGCTCTGCACCTTGAAGCTGACCGGCAGCGCGCCGAACTTCAGGGAGTCGGCCAGCGACTGTGCGCTCTGCTGGTCGAAGCTGCCGGTGATCTGCGGCTGGCCGTTGGTGATCGCACCCTGCATGGCGGGCGCGGAGAGCACCTTCCCGTCGAGCACGAACGCGAACTGTGCGCGCGGGTCCGTCGAATCCTTGCTGTAGAAGCCGTAGAGACGCTCGCTCACCTTGGCGAAGTCCTTGGTGCCCTGCCCGTTGAAGACGAGGTTCACCGACCACTGCCCGGTGGTGTTGCCGCTGGAGTCGGTGACCAGGCCCGCCGTGGCGTTCGTGATGTCGGAGCCCTGGACCTCGACTGGGCCGAGGAGGTATTTCACGCTGAGGTTGTCGTCGCACGTGATGAGCGGCTTGTCGGCCGGAGCCACGTTGGTCGTGCTGTTCTTCAGCGACGAGCACTGGAACGCGTTGTACTGAGCCTGGAGCGCAGGTGTCACCCACGCGGTGTCGCTGCCGTTCGTCGGCTTCGACGTCGGCGTGGACTGAAGAGACGGGGCCGGCGAGGGATAGGGGGTCGTCTTGCCGTTGGAGCCCACGAACGTGTTCGTCGGCGCACCGCTGAGCAGCACAGGCCGCAGGTCCATCTTCGACGAGGACTTGATGCGGTTGAGCGTCGCCTGGTCGGGGTGACCGGGGATCGAGACCACGATGTTGTCGCTGCCCTGGGTGCTCACCTGCGCCTCGGACACACCAGAGGCGTCGACGCGCTCGCGGATGATGGAAACGGCCTGGTTGAGCTCGTCGCTGCTGATCGTCTGCCCGCCCTGCAGCTGCGGCGTCAGGATGATCTCGGTACCGCCTTCGAGGTCGAGACCGAGCTTCGGCAACCAGCTGGCGTTCGAGAAGAGCACGCCGCCGCCGAGCACGAGGATGAGCGCCACGACGATCACGCCCAGCCAGATCAGCGACCGCGACGCATTCTTGACCGGAGACGACTTTGCCACGGAAGAACTCAGCTTTCTATGCTCGTGCGGCGCCCGCTGAGGGTCGCAGCACGGAGGGAGGGACTATTCGTCGGTCTTCTTCGACGACGCGTTCTTCGAAGCGGAGTCGGCGTCCTCGATCCGCTCCCCGAACTGAGGCTTCTCGTCGATCGCCTGGGTCTCCGGCTCGGACGCGACGACGTCGGTCTCCGTCTCCGCGACGGCATCCGGTGCCGTCTCGACACGGCCGATGGTCTGACGGTGCACCGTGAGGATGTGACCGGGGCTCGTCTCGAGCTCGACCTTGTTGGTCTCCTCATCGATCGAGACGATCGTGCCGAAGACGCCGAAGTTGGTCATCACGGTCGCGCCGGGGACGACCTGCTTCTGCAGCTCGGCCTGTTGCTTCTGCCGTCTGCGGCTGCTGCGGAACATGAAGAAGATCAGGGCCGCCAGGATGACGACCATGACGATGGTCAGGATGTTCTGATCCAAAAGTGGAACCTTCCGGGGAATGAGGGGCACAAGAACAACCACCTCATTGGCATGGGGGCTGCAGGCTAACTAGCAATTATAGGTCATCCGAAAACAGGGCTTGCTGCGCACCGGCAGTGCGCTTCCTCGGTATTCGCAGGTGGTCCCAGGCCATGTCGGTGGCGACGCGGCCACGCGGGGTGCGCGACAACAGCCCGATCCGCACGAGGAACGGCTCGACGACGGACTCGATCGTATCGGCCTCCTCGCCCACGGAGACGGCGAGCGTGTTCAAGCCGACCGGGCCGCCGTCGAACCGCGTCAGGATGGCCTCCATCACGGCGCGGTCGATGCGATCCAACCCGAGCTCGTCGACGTCGTACAGCTCGAGCGCCGCTCGCACGGCGCTGCGGTCGGCCCGCCCGCCGTGGACGAGCGCGTAGTCGCGAACCCGCCGCAGCAGGCGGTTGGCGATGCGCGGTGTTCCGCGGCACCGTCCGGCGATCTCGGCGATCGCATCCTTGTCCACCTCGAAGCCGAGGAGCACGGCCGCGCGATCGAGAACCTGCTCGAGCTCCGCCTCGTCGTAGAACTCGAGGTGCGCCGTGAAACCGAACCTGTCGCGCAGCGGGTTCGGCAGGAGCCCCGAGCGCGTCGTCGCACCGACGAGCGTGAAGGGAGCGAGATCGAGCGGGATCGAGGTTGCCCCTGCGCCCTTGCCGACCATGATGTCGATCCGGAAGTCCTCCATGGCGAGGTAGAGCATCTCCTCGGCCGATCGCGCCATGCGGTGGATCTCGTCGATGAACAGCACCTCGCCTGGCACGAGAGAGGAGAGCAGCGCCGCGAGGTCTCCCGCGTGCTGGATGGCCGGACCGCTCGACATCCGCAGCGTCTTGCCGCTCTCGTGCGCGACGATGATGGCCAGCGTCGTCTTGCCGAGGCCGGGCGGGCCGGCGAGCAGGATGTGGTCGGGCGTGCGCTCCTGCATCCGTGCCGCAGTCAGCATGAGCTGCAGCTGCCCGCGCACCTTGGACTGTCCGACGAACTCCGCGAGCGACCTGGGGCGCAGCGCGCCCTCGAACGCGAGCTCCGCCTCGGACTGGGCCTCGGGTGCAGTGAGATCGTCGCTCATGCCTGCTGCCTCGCCGTCGGACCGAGCCGGGACAGGGCGAGGCGCAGCAGCGCCTGAACCGTGTCGCGTTCGGATTCGGGATGCTCGTCGATGAGCTCGCGCACCACCTGGGTCGCCGTCTTCTCCGGCCAGCCGAGGCCGACGAGGGCGATCACCACGCTGTCGGACACGTCGGACCGCGGAATCTGCGAGACGGCCTGCACCGGCTTGGCCGGGGCGAAGAGCTTGCCGGTGAGCGAGACGACGATGAGCTTCGCGGTCTTGGGGCCGATGCCGCTCACCTTGCGGAAGGCCGAGTCGTCCTCTGACGCCACGGCCAGCGCGATCTCGTCGGGCGAGAGCGCGGCGAGAACGCCGAGTGCCGACTTGGGGCCGACGCCCGAGACACCGATCAGCGACTCGAAGACCGACAGATGCTCCCGTGCCGGGAACCCGAACAGCGCGACCGACTCCTGGCGCACGACCATCGACGTGTGCACTGTCGTCTCCTCGCCGACCCTCATGCTGCCGGCGTGATCCGGCGTCACCTGCACCGCGTATCCCACCCCGCCGACGTCGATGACGGCGACGCCGCCGGATGCCTGCAGCACTGTTCCGCGGAGCGAGGAGATCACCCCGCAAGCCTAGGGGCGATTGAGGCGAGAGCCGTTGAGGGCTTGCCCGCAACGGCCGAGCCGATTGAGTCCTTGAGCGGCGTCAGCCGCGATAGGGGCGATTGAGGCGAGACGGGTCGAGGCGCCGCGCTCAGCGGCCGAGTCGATCGGGCGTTTGAGCGGTTCCCGACGGGATCCGGCGGGCGGACGACCGAGTCGACGCCCGCTCTGCCGCGATCCATGCCTTCTGCGCGGGTGTGAGAGCCGATCCGCCGGCGTCTGCCGCGACATACGGCGTGCGCCACGCGTGGCAGATCGCGATGGCGAGAGCATCCGCGGCGTCGGCCGGCTTCGGAATCCGGGCGAGCCCGAGCACCCTGGCGACCATGTTCTGCACCTGCCGCTTCTCGGCCGTGCCGTATCCCGTGATCGCGGCCTTCACCTCGCTGGGGGTGTGCAGCCCGACGCGCAGACCGCGGCTCGCCGCCGCGTGCAGCGCGACCCCGCTGATCTGGGCGACGCCCATGACCGTTCGCACGTTGTGCTGTGCGAAGACACGCTCGATGGCGATCGCGTCGGGTCGATGCTCGTCCATGAGGTTCGCGATGCCGTCGCCGATCGTCAGCAGCCGACGTTCGAGCGGTTCACCGGGATCGGTGCGGATGACCGTGACCGTGACAAGCGCGGCGCTCCGGTCCGACGACACGTCGACGACTCCGACGCCGCACCTGGTCAGCCCTGGATCGATCCCGAGTACCCGCACCGCATGCCCCGCATCCTGAGCTCAGCTTCCGGCACCGCCCGCGACGGCGCCCGCTCTACTCGTCGTCCTCGAGTTCCGCCTGCACCTCTGGGCTGAGGTCGAGGTTCGTGTACACGTTCTGCACATCATCCGAGTCCTCGAGCGCATCGATCAGGCGGAAGACCTTGCGCGCCGTCTCCACGTCGACCTCGACCTTGACCTGCGGCACGAACTCCACGTCGGCCGAGTCGTAGTCGATGCCGGCATCCTGCAGCGCCGTGCGCGTGGCGACGAGATCGCTCGCCTCCGTGAGCACCTCGAACGACTCGCCTTGCTGGGTGACCTCTTCGGCGCCCGCGTCGAGCACGGCCGCGAGCACATCGTCTTCCGTCGTCCCCTCGGCGGGAACGACGATGACGCCCTTGCGGTGGAAGTTGTACGACACCGAGCCGGGGTCGGCCATGGTGCCGCCGTTACGCGTCATGGCCGTTCGCACGTCGGCGGCCGCGCGGTTCTTGTTGTCGGTGAGGCACTCGATGAGCATGGCGACGCCGTTCGGCGCATAGCCCTCGTACATGATCGTCGTGTAGTCGACGGACTCACCCGTGAGGCCCGCTCCGCGCTTGATGGCGCGGTCGATGTTGTCGTTCGGCACCGACGTCTTCTTGGCCTTCTGCACGGCGTCGACGAGCGTGGGGTTGCCGGACAGGTCGGCGCCGCCGATCTTGGCGGCGACCTCGATGTTCTTGATGAGCTTGGCGAACGACTTCGCACGGCGCTGGTCGATGACCGCCTTCTTGTGCTTCGTCGTCGCCCACTTGGAATGCCCGGACACTGTGCTCCCTGTTTCGGTCGAAGATCCGCTCCATTCTAAAGCAGGGCTCGGACGCGAACCGCGACATGAGCATCCCTCGAAGACACGGCTTCATGCCGACGCGTGTGAAGGGCTCGCGTCCGCCATTGTGGTTCCTCAAGGGGCACGTACTTCGACGGTGCGCCGGCACAGCGTCTGCATCGGACGCGCGGTCGCCCGGTGCGTCGAGGTGCAAGGGGGAAGGTCGTCGATGCAGAGCAGTGCATTCCGGGTGCTCGTGGTCGACGACGACCCGGATGTCGCGCTGTACGTCGCGACCGTGCTCGAGCGGCGAGCGGGACTGGAGACTCTTGCGATCCATGACCCGCTCTCCGTGCAGGCGGCGGCGCGCGACTTCGCGCCGGACGTCGTCGTCGCCGACATCGAGATGCCGGGCCTGACCGGCCTCGAGCTCGCCAGCGCGCTCAAGGAGGACGACCCGGACCTTCCCGTCGTCATCATGACGGCGCATGTCTCCGTGGACTACGCGGTGGCGGCTCTGCGGCGGCAGGCCGACGAGTTCCTCACGAAGCCCATCGTGTCCGCGGAGCTCGTCGCCATCGTGACGAGGCTGGCGACCGGTTATCGGGAGCGGGTCGCGGCGCGGCGTTCGAGGCGGGTGCTGGCGATCGGTGCGCATCCGGACGACGTCGAGATCGGCATCGGTGGAACGCTGTGCGCGCACCGCGACGCAGGCGACAGCATCGTCATCCTCACGATGTCGCGTGGCGGACAGAGCGGGGCGCCTGACGACAGGCAGAGCGAATCGCTGTCCGCGGCGGAAACGCTGGGAGCGCGGCTGTTCCTCGAGGACCTCGTCGACACGGAGATCGCGCCGACCGGCCCCACCGTCGCGGCCATCGAACGCGTCATCCGAGAGGTGCAGCCGTCTGTCGTGTACACCCACAGCGTGAACGACAGGCACCAGGACCACAGGGCCGTCCATCACGCGACGACGGTCGCGGCTCGCTCCATCGACATGGTCGCCTGCTACCAGAGCCCGTCGGCCACCGTCGAGTTCCGGCCCACCAGGTTCGTCTCGATCGACGGATACACCGACGCCAAGCTGGAACTGCTGTCGTGCTTCCGGTCGCAGGCAGGCATCCGCCGCTACCTGGAACCCGACTTCGTGCTCGCGACGGCGCGGTACTGGTCGAGGTTCTCCGCCACGAGCGACAACTGCGAGCCGCTGGAGATCATCAGGGACGACGCCGACCTGTCGATCGGAGGCCGCCAGGCCGTGTCGGCGGTCGATCGATACCGCTCGAGAGGAGCGTCATGACGAAGGTGCTGGTCACGGGGGCCGGTGGCCCAGCTGGGGTGGCCGTCATCCGGTCGCTTCTGAAGCGTTCGGGCACCGAGGTGTTCGCGGCCGACATGGACGGCTGGGCCAGCGGGCTCTACCTGGTGGCCGGCGAGAGGCGCCGCATCGTTCCCCCTGGCAGGTCTGAGGGTTTCGTCGATGCCGTCGCCGCGATCTGCGCCGCCGATGACATCGATGTGCTCGTGTCCACGGTGGATGCCGAGCTGCCGCCGCTGACGGCTCGCCGTGAAGAGCTCTCCGCGGTGCTGGCGGCACCGTCGGCCGAGACGATCGAGTGCGCTCTGGACAAGTGGCGTCTGGCCAGACGGTGCGAAGGGCGGTTGCCCGTTCCCCGCACACGGCTCCTGGAGGCCGACGCCGTGGCCGAGGACTGGGACTTCCCCGTCATCGTCAAGCCGCGGCGGGGTGCGGGATCCAGAGGCGTGCGTGTCGTCGACTCCGCCGAGAGCCTCGCCAGGCTCGGCGAGGACCGCGACCTCATCGTGCAGGAGTACCTGCCAGGCGAGGAGTACTCGGTCGATGTGCTCGCCGACGCCGACGGGAGGATCGTCGCCGCTGTGCCGCGCACGAGAACGCGCGTCGACTCCGGTGTCTCGATCGCCGGCCGCACCGTGCGCGACGACACGCTCGAGGAGACGGCCGCGGCCGCCGCTGTCGCGATCGGCCTGACGGGCGTCGCCAACGTGCAATTGCGGCGAGCGGCGGACGGAACGCCGAGCCTGCTCGAGATCAACCCGCGCTTCCCCGGAGCCCTCCCCCTGACCATCGCGGCGGGCGTCGACATGCCGTCCCTCGTCCTCGACCTCGCCCTCGGCATCCCGCTGCCCGACCGGATCCCGTTCCGTGAGCTCGCCAACGTGCGCTTCCTGGAGGACGTCTTCGTCGAGCCGGCCGAGGTGCTGTCCTCGCCCTTCGCCGCTCACCAGGACGAGGCGGTCACGGCGTGAACGGGGAGGCGCTCCTGCGCGGCGACTTCCATGTGCACTCGACCTTCTCCGACGACGGAAACGACTCGCTCGAGGTCAACGTCGCAGCGGCATCCGCCGCCGGACTGTCCGAGCTCCGGTTCGCCGACCACGTCCGTTCCGGCACCACCTGGGTTCCCGATTACCTCGCCGCCGTGGCTCGACTGAAGCGACCGGAAGGCCTCACGGTGTCGTGCGCCGTGGAGACCAAGATCGGCGACGCGTCGGGGCGGCTCGACCTGCCGGCCGGCCTCCGGATGGGAGCAGGCGGAGTGGATGCCGTGCTCATCGCCGACCACAGGTTCCCCGGGACGGATGGCGCGTGGACGCCCGAAGAGACCAGGCGCCGGATGACGGCCGGGCTCGGCGTCTCCGACGCGCTCGACCTCCTCATCGGTGCGCTCGGCGCCGCGATGAGGTCTGTCGAGGCCGGCCAGCTCGCACACTGCTTCTCGATCCTCCCGAAGATCGGCCTCAGCGAAGACGACCTGACGGACGAACACCTCAGAGCCTGGGCCGCCGACGCGGCCCACGCGGGCACGGCCGTGGAGATCAATGAGAAGTGGGACTGCCCCGGGCCGCGCGCGGTCCGGGCGGCGATCGCAGCAGGCGCGCACATCGTGGCATCGACGGACAGTCACCGGGCGACGGATGTCGGAAGGTACGACAACGTGACGAGAATCATCGCGGAGGCGACCCGGTGACCGGCGGCGAGTGGCTCGGCGCGCTGCAGACCGCGCTCGTCGTGGTGTTGCTCGTGCTCTGCGCCACGGGCATCGTCCCCGTGATCGCGGCGGCCATCTCGTTCCTCGCGATCCCGTTCCACGCCTTCATCAACCACTATCGCGATGCGAGGCCCTACCTCCCCCGCGTCGTCGTCGTGGTACCTGCCTGGAACGAGGGCGCCGTGATCGGCGCATCCATCGACAGGCTGATGTCGCTCGAGTATCCAGGTGACAGCCTTCGCGTCTACGTCGTGGACGATGCGAGCACCGACAGCACGCCCGACGTGGTGCGGGAGAAGGAGCGGCAGTATCGCGGCGCCGTCCGACACCTGCGGCGCGAACAGGGCGGACAGGGCAAGGCGCACACACTGAACCACGGCATCGCCGAGGCGATGAGCGACGACTGGATGGAGGCGTTGCTCATCATGGATGCCGACGTCATCTACAGCCCGGACTCCCTGCACAAGATGACCCGGCATCTGGCCGATCCGTCTGTGGGCGCCGTCTCCGCGTACATCAGGGAGGGCAGCAGGGACAAGAACTATCTGACGCGGTTCATCGGGCTCGAATACGTGCTCTCGCAGCCGGCGGCGCGGCGCGCGCAGAACGTGCTGGGTGCCCAGGCGTGCCTCGCGGGAGGCGCTCAACTGCACAGCCGCGCGAATCTCGAGGCCCTGGGCGGCAAGGTGGACACGTCCACGCTCGCCGAGGACACGATCACCACGTTCGAAACACAGCTGCGCGGCCACAAGGTCGTCTTCGAGCCGCATGCCGTCGTGCTGGCCGAGGAGCCTCGCACGATCGATGCCCTGTGGAAGCAGCGACTGCGCTGGGCAAGGGGCAACGTCTCGGTCACTGCGCGGTACGCGAGCGTGTGGTTCCGTCCGTGGCGGGCACCGAGTCTCGGCTCGTTCGCGTTCGGCGTCGTGTGGTTCAGCCTGTGGCTGCTGCCCGTCGCCATGGTGCTCTCCTCTGTCGGGCTCGTCGGGCTCCTTCTGCTTCAGTCGCCGCTCGCGACCGACGTCTTCCGAGTGCTCTGGATCGCGGCGGCGCTCACCTTCGTCTTCACGCTGGCGCTCGGCGCCCAGCTGGACGGACCGCTGACCGTGCGGGCGTGGCGTGAACTGCTCACGTTTCCCGGCATCCTGTCGATGCTGGTCATGCTCACCGCGCTCTTTCCCCGGCTGATCGAGGTGGACCTTCCCGGGCTGTTCGGCGCGCGGCTGTCGGAGTCCGCGCTCTTCTGGCTCACCCTCGCCGTGTACGTCTGGATCCCGGTCTCGATGCTGGGTGCCGTGCTGGCCAGGCGCCTGGAGCGCACTCGTGTCGGCCGGGTGCTCTCCCCCGCGCTGCTGTACCTCGTGGGCTACGGATCGCTGCTGTGCGCGATCACCTTCGACTCGTACATCAAGGAGATCCGCCACGCCGATGCGAGGTGGGACAAGACGGTCAAAACGGGAAGGGTGACCATGTCATGACGACGGACGCCGGAAAGGCTCCAGCTCACGTCGAGCAGATGTCCACCCGCAGGGGCGAAGCCGCACTGCGCAGAGACATCGAAGCGGACCGACGCTCGGAGTACCGCCTGCTGTACAAGACGGCGATCGCGCTCGCGTTCGTCGCTGCGATCGCGATCGTGCGACAGGCGTTCTTCTCATGAGCGCGCGCCTTCTCATGAGCGCGGACGAGCGAACCGTTCGAGGGCGTGGGCCCGAGGCCGAGGACGCCGATCGCACGCTCGTCGAGCCGGCTCTCGCGGCCTTCTCCGCGGCGCGACAGGGAGAGCGCAACGGGAAGGTGGACCACCGATGAGGGTCGTGATCGCCGACGACGACGACGACATCCGGGCACTTCTGGAGATCGCCGTGCGGCGTCAGGGGTTCGATGTAGTGGCAGGAGTCGCGGATGGGTCTCTCGCCTGGGCGGCCATCCAGGAACACCGGCCGGATCTCGTCGTTCTCGACCTGACGATGCCGGGCATGTCGGGTCTTGAGGTGTGCCGCAGGACGCGCAGCGATCCCGAGCTCCGCGGCACCCGTCTCGTGCTCCTCACCGCGGCGGCGGACACAGCCGCATTCGAGCGCGGACTGGAGGCGGGCGCCGACGAATACCTGACGAAGCCGTTCACGCTGCCCGCGCTGGCTCAGGTGATGGTCCCCGGCGGGGCCGCCGGATGACGGACGGAGCGAAGACCCTGTTGCGCCGGCTGGTCGTCGACGAGCCGTCCCCGCTCCTCAAGCAGCTGCCGACGACCGTGTTCTTCTTCGTCGCGGTGCTCGTCGTGCTGCTGTTTCCGCCGCTGCGCTTCACGGCACCGGTCCTCGCGTCCGCCAGCGCCGTGCTGATCGCGGTGACGACCGTGCTGGCGTGGCTGCTCTCACGCCGACACGAACCGGCGACCTGGACGCTCGCCGTGCCACTGCTCGACTTCGTGGCGATCGGAGCGTTCCGCGCGGCGACAGGCGGGTCCACCTCGATCTTCACGGCGCTCATCCTGCTTCCCGTCGTCTGGGTCGCCGCCGAACCCGGCAGAGTGCACATCCTCGTTGCCGCCGCAGGCACGTCGTTCGCCCTCTTCCTTCCGTATCTGCTTCAGGCGTCGGCTCCCTCGTCGGGCGCCGACGTCATCCGCGCGATCTTCGCACCGCTCGTCTACGCATGCGCCGCCGCCATCGTCAACGAGCTGGCCCGTCAGATCCGCTCCAAGCTCGCCGCGATCAGCCAGATGGCGCACGATCGCGAACGGATGCTCGAGGAGTCGATCGAGCACGCCAGGCGGCTGGAAGCGAGCGAGGCCGCCTACCGCGAAGCCGACCGCATGTTCCGCGGCGTATGGGCCGCGGTCACCGAGCAGGCCGTGATCGGCACGGACGTATCTGGACGCATCGACGCGTGGAATCCGGGTGCCGCACGGATGCTCGGCCGCAGCGCACGCGACACCGAGGACGTCGCGACGGTGACGCAGTTCCTCCTCACCGAGGAGCTGGATGCCAGAGCCGACGAGGTCGGCGTGCACGGCGAGGAGGCCGAACGCCGATTCGGGGCACTCGTCTCACGGGCACACCCAGGCGAGGCGGACACGACGGAGTGGACGTTGGTGCGTGCCGATGGCACGACGTTCCCCGGTCAGGTCACGGTGACGTCACGCCTCGACGAGGCAGACCGCGTGACGGGATACCTCTTCGTCGCCACGGACGCCACCCAGGCGCACGAGGCAGCAAGGATGAAGGACGAGTTCGTCGGCCTCGTCTCCCACGAGCTGCGGACGCCGTTGTCGTCGGTCCTCGGGTACCTGGAGCTGCTCAGGGACGACGAGGAGCACCCGCTGACCGACGAGCAGCTGCACTATCTCGCCGTGGCGGAGCGGAACGCGCACCGCCTGCTCACTCTCGTCGGTGAACTGCTCTTCACGGCGCAGGTGGAGTCGGGCGAAGTGCCGCTCGATGTGCGTGAGGTCGAGCTGGGTGCCGTGGTGAGGGCATCCGTCGAATCCGCCGGGCCGGCCGCGTCGGGTGCGGGCGTGGTGCTCGATGCCAGCATCGCATCCCCCGCGGTGCTCAGGGGCGACCAGACGAGGCTCGGACAGGCCTGCGACAATCTCATCTCGAATGCGTTGAAGTTCACGCGGCGCGGCGGCACCGTGAACGTGCGGCTCGGCACCGACGGCACGCGGGCCGTGCTCGAGGTCGAGGACACCGGGATCGGCATTCCGGCGGCCGAGCTCGATCGGCTCTTCTCGCGATTCTTCAGAGCGTCCAGCGCGACCCGCAACGCCGTCCCGGGAGTGGGACTCGGGCTGACCATCACGCAGGCCATCGTCGCCGCCCATGGCGGCACCATGTCGGTCGAGAGCGAGGAGGGTGTCGGCACCCGCTTCACGGCGACTCTGCCGCTGGCCGGCCCGATCGACCGCGCTGTCGGCATGGCATGATCGATCGGTGAAGATCCTCTCCATCCAGTCAGCCGTCGCCTACGGCCACGTCGGCAACTCGGCAGCCGTCTTCCCGCTTCAGCGCATCGGGTTGGAGGTGCTGCCGGTCTACACGGTCAACTTCTCCAACCACACCGGGTACGGCGCATGGCGCGGGCCGCTGATCAGTCCCGCGGACGTCGCGGACGTGATCACCGGGATCGAGGATCGAGGCGTCTTCCCCGAGATCGACACCGTGCTCTCCGGCTATCAGGGCAGTGACGGCATCGGAGACGTCATCCTCGACGCCGTCGCGCGGGTGAAGGCGGCCAATCCGAACGCGGTCTACGCGTGCGACCCCGTGATGGGCAACGCCAAGTCGGGATGCTTCGTCGCGCCGGAGATCCCCATCCTGCTGCGTGATCGCGTGGTTCCCGCAGCCGACATCGTGACGCCGAACCAGTTCGAGCTCGGCTACCTCACCGGTACAGATCCCGACACGCTGGAATCCACGCTGGCCGCCGTCGACGCACTGCGGGCGACAGGGCCAGACGTGGTTCTCGTCACGAGCGTCGAACGGCCCGATCGCGAGCCGGACACCATCGAGATGCTGGCGGTCGACTCGACCGGCGCCTGGATCGTGCAGACACCGCTTCTGCCCATGAAGGCCAACGGCTCGGGAGACGTGACCGCAGCGCTGTTCACGGCGCACCTGCGCTCGAGCGGCGACACCGCCGATGCCCTGGCACGCACGGTCTCGAGCGTATACGACCTGCTGTCGCTCACGCATGAGCGCGGATCTCGTGAGCTGCTGCTCGTGGAGGCGCAGGAGTCGTACGCGCATCCTCGTCTGCAGTTCCCGGTGCGCCGCGTGCGCTGACACACCCGAGATGCGATCGCTGGGCCGGCCCGGCGTCATGGCGTCGCCGGCGAGCGGCTACCGCGGCCAGGCGTCGGCGATCGCCTCTCGCACCTCGCCGAGCAGTTGAGGAAGCGCCTTCGTCTTGGCGATGATGGGCAGGAAGTTCGCGTCGGCGCGCCACCTGGGCACCACGTGCTGGTGCAGGTGCGACGCGATGCCGGCGCCGGCGATCTCACCCTGGTTCATGCCGATGTTGAAGCCGTCGTTGCGGGAGACCGACCGGATGACACGCATGGCCGTCTGCGTGATCGACGCGATCTCGTCGGTCTCCTCCGGCGTCGCGTCGTCGTACAACGACACATGGCGGTACGGGCAGACCAGGAGATGTCCACTGTTGTAGGGGAACAGGTTCAGCAGCGCATACGCGTGCTCTCCCCTGTGCACGATCAGCGCCTGCTCGTCCGACAGCGTCGGGGCGACGCAGAACGGGCACTCGTCCGCCCGTGGCGACTGCTGGCCCTGCTGGATGTAGACCATGCGGTGCGGCGTCCACAACCGCTGGAACTCGTCGGGCACCCCGACCAGAAGCGATGGGTCGTCGATCACAACCGCGGGTCCGTCGTCGCCTCCGGGAGCGCCGTAGGAGTCCAGACTCAGGCGGGCCATGCCGTGACGACCTGCTCGTGCTCGCGGATCGAGAGCAGGATGCGCTCGATCGCGTCGTCGATGGGCACGCCGTTGAGCTGGGAGCCGTCGCGGAACCTGAAGCTCACGGTGCCGGCCGCCCGGTCCTGCTCCCCCGCGATCAGCTGGAACGGCACCTTCTGGGTCGTGGCGTTGCGGATCTTCTTCTGCATGCGGTCATCCGACCGATCCACCTCGACCCGCACGTCGTGCTGCCGCAGCCGGCGCGCCACCTCCTCGAGGTAGGGCCCGTACTCGTCGGCCACCGGGATGCCGACCACCTGCACGGGAGCGAGCCACACCGGGAACGCGCCCGCGTAGTGCTCGAGCAGGATGGCGAAGAACCGTTCGATCGAGCCGAGCAGCGCGCGGTGGATCATCACCGGGCGTTTCCGGGACCCGTCGGCTGCCGTGTACTCGAGCTCGAACAGCTCGGGCTCGAAGAAGTCGAGCTGCACCGTCGACAACTGCCATGTTCGCCCGATGGCGTCCCTCGCCTGCACCGAGATCTTCGGGCCGTAGAACGCCGCCCCGCCCGGGTCGTCGATGAGCTCGAGCCCGGATTCGAGAGCGACCTGGCGGAGCGTCTCGGTCGCCTCGTCCCAGACGTCGTCGTCGCCGACGTACTTGTCCGGGTCCTTCGTGGAGAGCTCGAGGTAGAAATCGCTGAGGCCGTACCCGCGCAGCGTCTCGAGCACGAGCTCCAGCTGCGTGGCGATCTCCGCCTTGACCTGCTCCGGCGCCACGTAAGCGTGCGCGTCGTCCTGCGTCAGCCCGCGCACCCTGGTCAGTCCCGACAGCGTGCCGCTCTTCTCGTACCGGTACACGGTGCCGAACTCGGCCAGCCTGAGCGGCAGCTCGCGGTAGCTGCGGCCCCTTGCCCGGAAGATCAGGTTGTGCATCGGGCAGTTCATGGGCTTCAGGTAGTAGTTCTGGCCCGCCTTGACGACGTTGCCGTCGGCATCCGTCTCCTCGTCGACGTGCATGGGAGGGAACATGCCCTCCGCGTACCACTCCAGGTGCTTGCTGATCTCGTACAGGTGCGCCTTCGTGATGTGCGGCGTGTTGACGAGCTCGTACCCGTTGCGCAGCAGCTGACGGCGGAGGTAGTCCTCGATCTCGTAGCGGACGATCCCGCCTTTCGGGTGGAACACCGCGAGGCCGGAGCCGATCTCGTCGGGGAACGAGAAGAGGTCGAGCTCGCCGCCGAGCTTGCGATGGTCGCGGCGGGCGGCCTCGGCCACACGTTCCTGGTGGGCGCGCAGCTCGTCCTTCGACGGCCACGCCGTGCCGTAGATCCGCTGCAGCTGCCGGTTCTTCTCGCTCCCGCGCCAGTACGCCGCGGCGACGCGCGTGAGCGCGAATCCGTTGCCGATCAGCCGCGTGCTGGGCAGGTGCGGGCCACGGCACAGGTCTTTCCAGACCACCTCTCCAGTCTTGGGATCGACGTTGTCGTAGATGGTCAGCTCGCCGCCACCCACCTCGACGTCCTCGTTGTCCTGCCCGAGAGCGTCGGCGGATGCCGAGCCGCCCTTCAGCCCGATCAGCTCGAGCTTGTACGGCTCACCGGCGAGTTCGGCGCGCGCCTCCTCGTCCGTGACGACACGGCGCACGAAGCGCTGCCCTTGACGCACGATGCGCTCCATCGCCTTCTGCAGCGCCTTGAGGTCGTCGGGCGTGAACGACTCGGCGACGTCGAAGTCGTAGTAGAAGCCGTCCATCACGGGCGGCCCGATCCCGAGCTTCGCCTCCGGATTGATCGACTGCACCGCCTGAGCGAGCACGTGTGCTGTCGAGTGGCGCAGGATGTTGAGGCCGTCGGGAGAGTCGATGGCGACGGGGATGACGTCGTCGCCCGTCGTGACGGTGGTGCTCAGATCCTTCAGCTCGCCGTTGACGCGCATGGCGACAACGGAGCGGTCGGGGAAGAGCTCGAAACCGTCCGGCACTGGTCCACTCCTGGGTCGGTGGGGGTGAAAGGGATGCGCTCCACTTTAGTCTGCGGCTGCCGAGCTCTCGGACCGGGGGCTGCCGGCACGGCGAGGCCTGTCGGACGTCGCTCGCCTGCGCACTGGCGTAACGTTTCCCCAATGATTGTGTGGCGTTGCCGACCGTGTCTTCGGCGGCTTGCATGAAGGCGGCGACCCCGCGATCCGGTAAACAGGGATCCGGTGAACAGGGAGCCGGGAAACCGGCATCCGACGGTTCCGGTGCGATCCGGAAGTCGGCACCGCCGGCCCCGAACGCCGTGCGTGGCGCGTTGTTCGTCACCGCCGTCGCCGCGCTGGGTGTCGTCTTCGGCGACATCGGCACGAGTCCTCTGTACGCGCTCAAGACCGTCTTCCAGCTGGATGGTGGTGCCGTGCTGCCGAATCAGGCCGATGTCTTCGGCGTCATCTCGTTGATGTTCTGGAGCATCACGATCGTGGTCTCCGTCAAGTACGTCGGCATCCTGATGCGGGCTGACAACAACGGCGAGGGCGGTGTGATGTCGCTGGCGGCGCTGGCGCAGCGCCTCTACGCCAGCCGGGCGGCTCGAGCCGGAGCGCTGCTCGTCATCGGGATCGTCGGCGTGTCGCTCTTCTATGGCGACTCGATCATCACGCCGGCGATCAGTGTGCTCTCGGCGGTGGAAGGCCTCAACGTGACGTCGCCGGCCATCGCGCACCTCATCATCCCGATCGCCGCCGTCATCGTCGTCGGCCTGTTCGCCGTCCAGCGCTTCGGCACGGGCAGGGTCGGCGTGCTGTTCGGGCCGATCATGGTGCTGTGGTTCGTGGTGCTGGCCGCGGCCGGCCTGTCCATGGTCATCCAGTACCCAGGCGTCCTTCTCGGACTCTCGCCCAGCTATGCGGTGGTCTTCATCGTCGCCCACCCGGGTGTGTCCTTCGTCGCACTCGGGGCTGTCGTGCTCGTCATCACGGGAGCCGAGGCGCTGTATGCGGACATGGGTCACTTCGGTCGCTCCCCCATCCGTCGTGCCTGGTTCTTCCTGGTCTTCCCCGCCCTCACGCTGAACTACCTGGGCCAGGCCGCGCTGATCCTGCATGATCCGGCCGCGAGGGCCAATCCGTTCTTCCTCCTGATCCCGGACTGGGGCCGGCTTCCCGTCGTGCTCCTGGCGACGGCCGCGACGGTCATCGCCAGCCAGGCCGTCATCTCGGGGGCCTTCTCGCTCTCGCGACAGGCCGTGCAGCTCGGCCTCCTCCCGCCGCTCACGGTGCGCCAGACATCCGAGCGCGAAGGCGGGCAGATCTACCTTCCCGCGGTGAACGCCCTGTTGTTCATCGGCGTGATGGCGGTCATGCTCACGTTCGGCTCGTCCGCCAGGCTCTCGACGGCGTACGGAATCTCGGTGACGGGCGCGCTGGTGGTCGACACCCTGCTGCTGCTGCTCGTGGCGCGGCCGCTCTGGCAGTGGTCGGCGTGGAAGATCGTGGTGGCCGCCGTCGTCTTCGGCGCGCTCGAGCTCACGTTCCTGGCCGGCAACCTCTTCAAGGTGGTCAACGGCGGATGGGTGCCTCTGCTCATCGCGGCTGCCGTCATCACCGTCATGACGACGTGGCGGCGGGGCAGGCAGCTCGTGCAGAACGACAGGAGGAAGAAGGAAGGATCCCTGTCGCACTTCATCCAGGAGATCCGCAAGCAGGACCTTCCGCGCGTTCCGGGCATCGCCGTGTTCCCGCACCCGAACAAGGACAGCACGCCCCTCGCACTGCGAGCCAACGTGCGGCACAACCACGTTCTGCACGAGCACGTGATCATCGTCTCCGTGGCCACAGCGAAGGTGCCGCACGTGCCCATCAACGAGGCGTTCGCGTACGACGACCTCGGCTACTCGGACGACGGGATCGACCACGTGTCCATCCGGTTCGGGTTCTCGGACGAACCGAACATCCCTCGTGCTCTCCGGGCGGCGTGCCGCGCCGACGTGCTGCCCCTGGAATCCCGAGATTTCCGGCAGGCGTCGTACTTCATCTCTCGAGGCGCCATCAGGGTGACCGGCGCGGCGAAGATGGTCGCCTGGCGGCGCTCGCTCTTCATCGCGCTCGCCCACAACGCAGCGGATCCCGCGGCGCGCTTCGGGCTGCCGCCCCTCCGCACCGTCACGATGGGCAACGACGTCGAGATCTGAGCCTGGCGCCGGGCTCGCCGGACTCCGGCTGGGCCCGTGCCCTGTGGTGACCGGGCGTTGGGCGCGTCAGCGCTCCCCCGGGCTCCGGCCGGCCCGTGCCGCGCCGTCGGGGGTTATAGGCCAGAGAGAGTGGATGGAACCTTGATTTAGCCGCGTGATTCCGCGGTGAATCGGGGATCGTTATGGTCTGCGAGGCTTACTCGTGGGCCTTCCGTCGAACTCGACCACTTGTCTGGTATGCGGCGTGAAGCTGGTCAAGAACGGTCGGCATCGCTCCGGCACGCAACGATGGCGGTGCCCGTCGTGCGGGGCGTCGTCGGTCCGGCGCCGCCCGGACGTGACCGCCCGAGAACAGTTGCGCCGTTTCGTGTCGTGGCTGGTCGGGAAGAACACGCAGGCCGAGACCGACGGCACCGCCTCAGGTCGGTCCTTCCGCCGTCACACCGCGTGGTGCTGGGATCTCGTCCCCCGTCTGGGGCCGGCCGGGACGATCTACCACGCGGTGCTCGTCGACGGCATCTGGATCGGCACCTGGTGCCTGCTCATCGCGCTCAGCGATACCGGCCACGTCCTGGGCTGGCAGTGGTGCGCCCGGGAGACCACCGCCGCATGGAGAGCACTGCTCGAACAGATCCCCGCGCCCGCCGTGCTCGTCTCCGACGGCGGCTCCGGCTTGTCGTCCGCGCTGCACCAGTGCTGGCCCGAGACCAAGCACCAGCGGTGTCTGTTCCACCTGCAGCTGAACACCACCCGACACCTGACCCGCAATCCTCGCACGAACGCCGGCCGTGCCCTACGGCACCTCGTGATGGACCTCAGCGGCATCCGCGACGAAGAGGCCGCGATCTCCTGGCAGTTGCGGCTTGAGCAGTGGTGGCAGGCGTTCGGGCATCTCACGAACGAACGCACCCTGCTGCGCAACGGCCGGTTCGGATTCACCCACGACCGGCTCCGCAAAACCTGGCTCCTGGTCCGTCTCGTCGTCCGGAAGGACCTGCTCTTCACGCACATCACCTACGCCAACCCACGCACCACCAGCGCGCTCGAGGGCCTCAACGCGCAGATCCGCGACCTGCTCCGCCGCCACCGCGGCATGACCGAAGAACACCGCCGCCGCGCGGTCGAGTGGTTCCTCACCCTGCACGAGCTCCCCCTCGAGCAGGCCCTCGACCTCGCCCAGCCCATCGATCAGCCGCCGGACATCCCCGAGCCCGACGACCAGACCAGCCGCACCCTCTACGACACCGGCCTCGACGCCACCGAAGGCCTCTGGCTCAGATCAGGATGGGCAGGACGCCGATAACACGCCCGAACCATCCACTCCTTCTGGCCGATAACCCGCCGTCGGTGGACTGAGCACGAAAAAGCCCCTCCGAGGAGGGGCTTCTCTTGTGCGCGATACTGGGATCGAACCAGTGACCTCTTCCGTGTCAGGGAAGCGCGCTACCGCTGCGCCAATCGCGCCTGTGAAGGCTGTTGCTTTGTCCGACCGAAGTCGAGAGTGGAGGTGGCGACGGGATTCGAACCCGTGTATACGGCTTTGCAGGCCGCTGCCTCGCCTCTCGGCCACGCCACCGTGTGTGGGTTCGTGTGTGGCTTCCCACATACTTGCATCGGCCGGTGGCCGACTCACACTCGAGCGGATGACGAGACTCGAACTCGCGACCCTCACCTTGGCAAGGTGATGCGCTACCAACTGCGCCACATCCGCATTCGCTTCGCATTTCTGCGTGCCTTGAAACTGTAGCCGATCATCCAGCGGATGTTCAAACCGGCGGATCGGGGTGTCGCGGCCCGCGCGTGTCGGCCGATCCGGACGCGCCCGGCGGTCGTCCTGATGTGCGGGAGACCGCCGCGGTCCGCTAGTATCGGTAGCCGCGGCAGTCGAGCGATCGTATGCCCGCGGGCGATTGGCGCAGTTGGTAGCGCGCTTCCTTCACACGGAAGAGGTCATCAGTTCGAGTCTGGTATCGCCCACCCAAGTTGTCTTACGGGAACACGCGACATCGGTAGATGTGGTGTGTTCCGGTTTCGCTTCCTTGCCTTCGTCGCCGCCCGCGTGGGCTTCGCGGAAGATCGTCGCGAACGGCTCGGCGAGGCGTGGGCGGAGTTGTTCGTCGTCGGTGATGTCGAGGCGCCTGTAGAACGCTTGGTTCGCGAGCCGCCGGTCGGCATCTCCCGACCGCGCGTACGCATGGTGCGCGTCGGTGAGCAGCCGCAGCGAGTCGTGCAGGAACGCCCGTCCTCCGGCGTGGCGCTCGTCGTGCTCCGCGAGACGCCGGTTCACGTCCGCGAGGCCGGCTCGGATGCGGTCTTGGTGTCGCTTGAGGGTGGGCAGGTCGATGGCGTCGGCGAGGTGCGCGGCGAGGAGCTTGTCGCTTTCAGCTTCCAGCCTGGACCGGTGCGCCGTCAGCTCGGCGATCTCCTGGTCCTTGCTGGCGTTGCGTTTGTCGAACGCGGCATCGACGTCGGCCGCGAGGCGCCGGTAGTCGTGTTCGCTGATCGTGATGCTCCGGTAGGAGTCTGCGACGAGCCGTTCGGCAACCTGGACGGGTACCGCGCGCCGGGTGCAGGTGGTTTTCTTGGCGGCGCGGCCGGAGCAGACGAAGTAGGCGTAGGTGGTGCCGCGGGGGTTGGTGGCGAAGTCCAGCAGCATGCGGGAGCCGCAGGTGCCGCAGTGCAGCAGCCCTTTGAGGTGGTGCGTGTGCTTGACGTGACGGGTTGCGTGGGCGTTGCGGGCGTTGAGGAGCGATTGCACCTGGTCGAACAGCTCGGGTTCGATCAATGGTTCATGCGCGCCGGGGTGCAACGCACCTTTATAGCGGATCACTCCCGCGTAGTAGGGGTTGGTGAGCAGCTTGTAGAGCGTGTTCTTTCCCAGCGGCTTCGAGGGGCGTTTCGGCGACGGAACGGTCGTCAGCCCGCGCGCGGTCAGGTCACGCAGCAGGCCGGTCACCGAGGTCTCACCCTTGGCGTAGGCCTCGAACGCCCACCGGATCAAAGGGGCACGTTCGGGATCGATTTCTACGGTGCGAACCTCGCGGCCTTGCTCATCGGTCTTGCGGACGTTGAGGTAGCCGACCGGCGCGCGCATCGGAGTGCCGCCCTGGGTGACTTTCTGTGTCAGGCCCTTGGTGACTTCGGTGGCGAGATTGCGGGAGTAGAACTCCGCGATGGACGACATGATCCCGTGAACGAGCATCCCCGACGGGGTCTGATCGATGCTCTCAGTGGCCGAGACAAGTGTGACACCGGCGGCGAGGAGCGCTTCGTGGATCTTCACGTCGTCGGCACGGTTGCGGGCCAGCCGGTCGAGCTTGTGCACGATGCAGAAGTTCACCCGCGTCGCCGCAATGAACGCGAGCATCTCCTGGAGCCCGTCGCGGTCGGCGGAGCGAGCGGACTCGCCCGCGTCCACGAACTCCCGCACCACTCGCGCCCCCAGCTCGGCGGCTTTGCGAGTGTTGGCTTCGCGCTGCGCGGGAATCGAGAAGCCTTCCTCGGTACCGCCGCGTTCGGCCTGCTCCCGCGTCGAGACCCGCAGGTAGGACACCGCCAGCAGCATCGGCTTGTCGCCCGCGCCCGTGTTCGTCAGTGCGGTCGTTGTGATGCTCA
>NZ_DASZVF010000013.1:0-6967 GCF_035547335.1 Humibacter sp.
GCGCGAACCCGGGGGCCCGCGCGAGGTCGGGATCGGCGAGGAGCAGCACGAGCACCGCGAACGCGAGCACCGGCAGCGCGGGCCGGTCGCGGCCGAGCACGCGCCCCGCGAGGACGAGCAGGCCCATGGCAGCGGCCCGCATGACCGAGGGCGACGGCCGGGCCAGCACCACGAACGCGAGCAGCGCCGCGGCGGCGATGAGCGCCGACGGCCGCGGCGCGATGCGCAGCAGGCGGGTCAGCGCGAGCACGGCGGCGAGGACGGCGACGCAGTTCTCCCCGCTCACGGCCACGAGGTGCGTGAGATCGCGTTAGCGACACGGGAACACGGTCGTGCGAGCCTTATTCCGTGGGCATCATCCTCGCGCGCTGGCGTCAGGTGGCCATGGGACTCGGCGCGGCGCTCGCCGCCGTATTGGCCATGTGGGCGCTCGTGGGTTGGTCTTGGTGGGCAAGGGTCCTCGTCGCCGCGCTGGCCTTCATACTCGGCTTCATGAGCACGGGACCGGAGCGCGACGACACGCCGCCGGCCGAGCCCAGCGCGTTCATCCGCGGCAACGTGCGCAGCGGTCGCGTTGTCGGGAACGCCTCGACGGCCAGCACCTTCATCGATGGCGACGTCGACGACACGGACATCGAAGCGAACCGGCATGACCCTCCCGCCGGAGCTTGACCCGCTGCCACCCTGGGTGAACCTCCCCAGCCCCTACTTTCCGTCTCGCGAGCCCCGGTGGCGCGAAGAGGTGCACCGCGCTGCGTCATCGGCTCATAGCGGCCCGACGGCCATCTCGATCGAGAACAGCAGCGTGACGATCGACGACGTCCGCATCTATGGTTTCGCGACCGGGGTGAAGGTCCGCGGTGATTCGACCCTGCGAGCCCGGGACTCGCTCATCATGGGGACACCGACCGCGTTCGATGTGGGCACAGAGCCGGGACCGGAGATCGACATCGAAGGTGTCACCCACCATCCGTGACGACGGACTATGGGGCGACCGCCCGCCGCTCCAGCACCGCCAGGCGCGACAACGCGCTCTGGCAATGCTCAGCCCCCTCGACGGAGATGGCGTGCTGACCGCCCAGCGCCTCCGACACCTCGTCGTAGCCCGGATGCCCGCGCGGTAGCTCGACCTGCTCGGCGCTTGGCGCCATGTGGAACACGTGATCCCACGCCAGAAGTGCCGCCTCGACGTGCCCGCGCAGCCGACGGTCCCCGATTCGTTCCACGAGGTCACGCATTGCGCGCGCCGGCGCGACGACTGCCTGCACCTGTTCGCGGTTCGCGCCGTCGCCCTTCTGCACTGCAAGGAACACGTCGCGAAGCATGCGCACCGTCGTTCGCAGCTCGTCGGCAGCGACGACCCGGCGCGCGCGCCGACGCTGAATCGCTCGCCCACTCATCGAGCCAACCGACAGGACGAGCCCACCGAGTCCGGACAGTGCGCCGGCGTCCACGAGCCACGTCGGAAGCGCCACGGCTCAATTGTGCTGCGCACGCGCGGCCGAGGCCGCATGACAAGACCAAGGAAGCGCAGGTCTGTCGCGCCGCGCCGCGACGACTCGCCCAAGTCGTAACCACTTCTGCGGATCGCATGCTCTCGGCGGTCTGCGCGTGCGAACCTCGGTGCGGCCCGAGCCAGCGCTAACGCCGACTCGGGACTGACGACCAACCTGGGACGACAGGAGATCGCCTGTGACCATCTGTGTCGCAGTTACTTTGCTTTGACACTCTGACGTCTTGGCGCCAGGTCAAGCGAACTGCCGCCGGGTCGAAGATGCGTCGCCAATCGCCGATCGGGTACGACGCGTCCCGCACGCATCGGGCCGCCGAGCGCGACTTGAGCACGACGATGTCAACGAGAAGGCCGATCACCTCGCGGCGCTGGCGAACGTCGCACGTTTCCCAGGTTGCACGTGGCGTCGTCGGCCTTGACGAGGCCGGCCAGCGCGCCGGCAGGCGGCGGCAGCGGCGTCGACAGCGCTTCCAGCGCCACGAGGGCGCGGTCGGAGCTTTGCCGTGATCGTGCGGAGCTGCTCGGCGGTGATCGCCTCGTCCGCGTAGTCGTTCGCGGCCTCGTCGAGGCGCCGTCGCAGTCGCTCGGCCTCCTCGCGGTTCTGCGCGGCTAGCGCGGACTCGTCACGACGAAGCAGGACCGCGGCGTCCCGGCGTTCTCCCGCCGACGCACAGGCCGTTCACGCACGTCGCCGCCGCCGGGCGACGACGACCGCGACGGTGACCGCAGCGATGGCCGCGCCGGTGACAGTGGCGAGGAGCAGGACGCCGGGCGCGCCGCTCGGCCAGCCGAGGGTGACGCCGGGCACGCGGGCCCCGAGGTGCGCGACGCGCACCATCCACCAGCACGCCGGTTCGGCGAGCCACGCGGCGCCGTGCGCGAGCGGCAGGCACCACAGTGCCGTGACCGCCGCGACGAGACCGGCGACGGTCGCCCACGCGACCACCGGCACCGCGAGCATGTTCGCTAGGCCGCCGAGTCATCCCGTTTTGCGTCACGATCCCGCTCGTACAGGTGCTCGTCTAGGAGGCAGAAGAGCGACGTCATGAGCATGATGGCGACCAGTGCGTTGCCCTCGTGCAAGTGGTCCGGGTGAGCGAAGTGCACCGTCACGTGGCGCGAGAGGACGCCCGGCAACGGCTGGTCGCCGCCGTGCCACTCGGTCAGGAACGGCACAACCGGATACAGCGCGTAGGTGCGCCGGATCTCCGCCACGCGCACGTCCTCGTGGTCGACCTTGAGCGAGTCACGATAAAGGCCGTAGTTGGTCCGGCCCCGCAGGTGCTTCTTGAGCAGCGCGTCGGCCACCGTGACGGCGAGCGTCTGCGCCGACGCGTGGCGGTCCGCCTCAATTGAGCAGATGGCCTCCTCGGCCAGCGGCAACCACTCCGCGACGCCGTCGTGGTCGACGTCGGCCAGCCGAGCACGACACTCCCCAAGCACCTGCTCGCGGGCTTCCACCAGCAGGTCGACGCGTGCCTGCCGGTCGGCCGCCGAGACCAGCGCAGCGAGCAGTTCAGAGCCGGGCACCCAGATGACTGGTAAGCCCTCTTCGACCGCCATGTTCGCCAGCACCGCGTAGTCCGGATCGTCGGGCCAGTTGGGAGGCCAGCGCCTCTCGATCCACTTCGGCAGACGCACCAGCGACTCGGTGAGACGGCGGCTTTGCTCGGCTGCCTCGCGCGCGGCCCTCTGAATGAGCCGCTCACGCTGCTGCCACTCGGCGGCGTAGGCGAGTTCCGGAGACGGTAGGCGCGCGAGCAACTCGATGACGCTGCTCGCGCGGACGGCCTCGACGGACGCGCGATGAATCTCCGTCCAACGCTGCGCGGGCTCGATCATCGCTGCACGCACGGCGCGCTCGTGGTCGAGCATCTGCTGCACGGCTTCGTAGGCGGCCGAGCGCGGCGCCATGATCTGCTCGTCGAGACGCTTGGCGGCCTTCGCCGCCTCTTCGATGACGTCCTGGTACTGGCGCGCGTGGGTCATGGCAGCCCGGGCGACGACTCGCTCGTACGCCGTAAGCGTGGAGCTGGCAGGCACCCGAACTGCAGGGCGCGTGGGCACGGCGGGCCCGACCTGGGTGCTCGTCACCTGGGCGTCGTCAGCCGGGCCCTTCGGCGCCTCGCTCTCGCCCACCTGTAGATGGTGCGCCGTCCGCCGGCCTCGGTGCTACGTCTTCGCCCTTCTCGGCGCGAGTCGCTCAAGCGTCGGCGTCGATCCTTCGCATCATTTCGGCAACGTGCTCCCCGATAGGTAGAAGCGCTGTTCGGAACTCGATGCCCGCCCGGTAGGGCTCCCAGGCGGGGTGGTTGTAGGGGTGGCTGCGGCGCATCCTGCGCGCCCTGCGCCACGCACCAATCCAGCTGTGAGCCATCAGGAACGCGAACGCGAGGAAGAGGGCTGCGAACATGAAGAGCGCGACTCGCCAAATGGTGGACGACGCATCTGACGGGGACGTGGAGCCGCCCTGACCGAAGATTCGCTCGACGTGCCAGCACACGATCATCACGACCCTGGTGACTCCCGAGAACACTCCGGCGGTGGCGGCGGCCACAGCCATACCAAGGAACCAGAACGACTGCGCCTTGTTCTCCGATGCTTCCGCGATCACTTCGTCATACGCCTTGGTGAGTTCTCGCGCACGGGAGAGCGCCACTGCTTTCCGGGCCAACTCGGCGCGCTCTGCAGGATCCGTCGTTATCCGAAGGGTCGGATCTTCGTATCGGGAATCCGGCCCCCGCAGCAACGACTCAATGCCTCGTGCCGCGCCCTGCACCATGACGGCGAGGAGTTGGATCACTTGGGCCGTATCGACCGGGATGGTGCAGGCCGAGATGCGCTGACTGGACTAAGCAGAACCCCCTCGCGAGAGGTCGACGCGGCGGATCGACAGATCCTGCAAGAACGCGGCGACGATGCCGTACTACGGGGTACGGGCCCGTCTCGTTCTGTGGGGCGAGAGACATCCATGCGGTACCCCTGCGTGTGGGGCTCGGATAGCGGCTCCGAGGAAGCCGCACCGTTCGGCGCACGTAGTCATCGCGGGCCGTTCTGCGCCATGGCCCTACAGCGAGCTCTCAGGCTCGGCATGCTGTGCCGCGTGACGAGCCCGCAGCCTCCCTGGCCGGTCGACAGCAACGGCCAGCCCGTGCCTGCCAGCCCGACCGGCGCCCCCGACCTCGCTGCGGTCGACTGGCCGCATGCCAACGGTAGGTGGGCAGGCGTCGGCCCCGACGGACGCCCACTGCCGCTGCCTGACGCCACCTTTGGCGCTCCGCCCGCCGCTGCGCCCCCCGCCACAAGCGAGGCCAAGGCCGTGCCGTTCACGCTGCTCATCGCGGGCGGCCTCTCCTTCATTGGCTCCTTCATGACGTGGGCCTCGGCCGACACGCCCTTCGGATCCATCTCCGTCAGCGGCACGTCAAACGGCAAGGACGGCAACATCACGCTGTTCCTCGGCCTGCTGCTCGCGGCCGTCGGCTTGCGGCGGCTCGTCAAGAAGCGGCTCGGCACGTGGGGGCTCGTCGCGGGCTTCCTGCTCAGCCTCGCCATCCTCGGCGTCGGCATCTACGACACGGCCGACATCAGCCGGACTGATGGAGACGGCGTGTCGGTGAACCCCGGCATCGGGCTCATCCTGCAGCTCGTCGCGGGCATCGGGGGCATCGTCGGCGCTGTCATGGCGACGCGGGAGCGGTCGCGGTCGTGACCCAACCGCCGTGGCCGGTCGATGCGCACGGCAAGCTTCTGCCGCGCACAGCCGAGGGGTGGCCTGACTTCCGTGCCGTCAACTGGCCCGTGATGAACGGCCAGTGGGCGCCCGTCGGCCTCGACGGCAGACCGGTCGTCTATGGCGACGTCGTCCCTGCCTCACCAACAGCGTTTCCGCCGCCCGCGGCAGGGCTACCCGCGCCGGGCCAGCCCTTTGCCCCGCCCACCCCGCAACCCGGCAAGCCGCTGCTCAAGCGACGCGGCGTGCAGATCGCGCTCAGTGTCTTCGGCCTGCTAGTAGTGCTCGGCGCCATCGGCGCGGCAACCGGCGGCAAGAGCAAGACGGCGAGCGTCACCAGCGCCTCGACGTCCACCCATGTCATCCCTGCGACTGCAGTGGCGGAATCGGCTTTACCGACCGTCAAGGCTGCGCCCCAGGGCTCGTGCGCAGCACTCCTGTCAGCCGACGGGCCAGTGACAGTGCCATCGACATGCCAGGGGCCGCAAGGCCGCGTGAAGGTCAACCGGACGTTCTGTATAGGACCCGACGTTCCCAACACCACGCTGTACGACTTCGCCGCACAGGGCAAGCACTGGTGGGCCTATGGCGGCACGTCCAGGCCTGACTGGCAGTCGTCTGGCTTCGACAGCGCCAAACGCGACTGCAACCCGCCTCCGTGGTTCCCGAAGGGTTACCAGGTCACGGGGCAAGACGACAACGTCGCGTACGAGTGGGTGCAGGACCCGCAGTGCACCTCGTTCGTCAAGTGCACCCAGGCAAACATCGTCGTCAACGAGGACTGCCCGACGCTCTACCTCGAGGTATCGACCGAGACTTCTGACGGCGTCGCCGTGGGCTACTCCAACGACGTGCTCAGCGGCCTGCACGTGGGCGACCGGGGGCTCATGACGTTCAACGTCACTGATGAGGCCGCGAGCAAAGTCGCCATCGACAAGGTGACCTGCTACTAGGGCTCAGCCCGCCGCGGCGTCGTCGAGACGCGAGGCTGTTCGTCACTCTCTGAACGTTCTGCCACGTCCAGGCCCGGCCCGAGACCGTCGTGACGCCCTCGCGGCTGAGCCACGCGGCGACCTCTTGCATGGTCAGGCCGCTGTGCCGCAGGTCGCGTACGCGCTGACGCGTCGCCTCAGCCGTTCGCACGGGCGCGCAGCCGCACCGACTTGTCGCAGATGGCGTCGACCTTGGCCCGCGCCGCTGCAGCCGCGTCGGCATCCTCGGGCAGCGTGAGGAGATCACGCGTATCCGGGCGCGCCAGCCGCTCGACGACGACCACGGCGCTGACGTATGCATCGAGACGGTCACCGTCACGGCTGACGCAACTCCCCCGCTCGCATCGGTAGATGCGCTTCACCGAGCGCTCGCCCGTCTTGCGGGACGTGGTGCGCGCGGAGGTCACAGCCGCCGTGCACGGCGGCGGACGAGCACGCCGAGCAGCACCAGCGCGCCGAGGAGCGCAAGCTCGGGCGCGCCGCTCGGCCAGCCCAGGGTGGCGCCGGGCACGCGGGCCCCCAGGTGCGCGACGCGCACCATCCACCAGCACGCCGGCTCGGCGATCCACGCGGCGCCGTGGGCGAGCGGCAGGCACCACGGTGCCGTGACCGCCGCGATCAGACCGGCGACGGTCGCCCACGCGACCACCGGCACCGCGAGCATGTTCGCGGGCACCGCCATCGGGCTCACTCCCGCGGCCATGAGGACGAGCACGGGCGTGCACGCGG
>NZ_DASZVF010000014.1:0-18123 GCF_035547335.1 Humibacter sp.
CGTCAGTCCCACGCGCTCGAGGGGATCACGCCGACGCACCGACGCCTTCGCCACCGATTCCCGCACCTTCGGGGCGAGGGTGCGCTGCAGCTCGAGGAGGTCCTTGCCCGCCGCCACGACTCGGGAACGCTCGTCGACGACCCGGAACGTCATGCGCAGGTGCGGCGGGACGCGGTCGACGTCGAAATCCGACGGGTCGACCGGCGTGCCGGTGAGGCGACGGATGATGCGCGAAAGCACCTCGGTGAACGGCTCGTCGGAAGGGGCTGCGGAGTTCGTGCCGGAGCGCACGGAGAGCTCAGCCGCGATGCGTGCTGCCCAGTCCGCCGCCGGCACCACGGAGCGGCGCAGCGCCTTCGGCAGAGTGCGGATCAGTGCCGTGATGAGGTCGACCCGCAGACCGGGCACCTGCGCGTCGAATCCGACCGGGCTCAGCCGGGGAAGCAGGGCGAGCGGAACCTGCACCGTGACCCCGTCGTCCTCGGAACCCGGCTCGAAGCGATAGCTGAGCGCCAGTCGCTGATCGCCTTGCCGCCAGACCGGCGGGAACGCCTCTTCGTCGATCACCGCCTCCTCGACGTCGTCGACGAGGTCTTCTCGGCGCATCGTGAGCAGCCGGCCGTTCCGCTTGCGCTCCTGCCGCCACCACGACTCGAACGAACGGGTGTCCGTGACGTCGGCCGGGATGCGCTGGTCGAAGAACGACACCATGGCTTCGTCGTCGAGCAGGATGTCCCGTCGCCTGGTGCGCTCCTCGACCTTCTCGAGCTCGGCGCGGAGTCTCGCGTTCGCACGCTGGAAGTCGAAGGCGTGGTCGCGCGTGTCACCCGGCCAGTCGCCATCCACGAGGGCGTGCCTGATGAACAGTTCCCTGGCCAGCGGCGCGTCGATGCGGCTGAGCTGCGCCCGTCGGCGCGCGACGATCGGCACACCGAACAGCGTGACCTTCTCGAACACGACGGCAGCGCCCTGCCGCTTCTCCCAGTGCGGTTCGCTGTAGCTGCGACGCACCAGCTCGCCCGCGAGCGGCTCGGCCCAGGCCGGATCGATGGCCGCGTTCATGCGCGCGAAGAGGCGGCTCGTCTCCACCAGCTCCGCGCTCATCACGGCAGCCGGCCGCTTCTTCGCCAGCGCGGAGCCGGGGAAGATCAGGAACCGCGTGTTCCTCGCGCCCACGTAGTCCTTCTTCTGCGCGTCGCGGAGGCCGATGTGCGAGAGCAGACCGGAGAGAAGCGATTTGTGGATGCCGTCCGCATCCACGCGTGCGTCGCCCGGCACGAGCCCGAGCGGCTTCGCCGTGCGGCGCAGCTGCCGGTAGAGGTCCTGCCACTCCCTGATCCGCAGGTAGTTGAGGAACTCCGCCTTGCACATTCGCCGGAACGCGCCGGAGGAGAGCTCCCGCTGCTTCTGCTCGAGGTGGTTCCACAGATTGAGCAGCGTGAGGAAGTCGCTCGTGGAATCCGTGAACCGCGCGTGCTGCTGGTCGGCCCGTGCGCGCCTCTCCAGCGGACGCTCGCGCGGATCCTGGATGGTCAGGCCCGCGACCACCGCCATCACCTCGCGCACGACGCCGTGCCTGCCCGCCTCGACGAGCATCCTCCCGAACCGGGGGTCGATGGGAAGCCTGGCGAGCGTGCGTCCGGTCTTGGTGAGCACGGCGGCGCGTTCGGTCGCGCCGTTCGAGCGCTGCTTCACCGCGCCGAGCTCCGCGAGCAGCTCGAGGCCGTCCTTCACGCCGCGCGAATCGGGCGGGGTGAGGAACGGGAACGCCTCGATGTCGCCGAGCCCGAGCGAGATCATCTGCAGGATGACGGCGGCGAGGTTCGTGCGCAGGATCTCCGGTTCCGTGAACTCGGGTCGCTTCTCGAAGTCGCTGCGGGAGTACAGCCGGATGGCGATGCCGTCGCTCGTGCGCCCGGAGCGGCCCGAGCGCTGCTTCGCGGAGGCTTGCGAGATCGCCTCGATGGGCAGCCTCTGCACCTTGGCCCTCGTCGAGTACCGGGAGATGCGCGCCGTGCCGGCGTCGATCACGTACCGGATGCCGGGAACCGTCAGGCTCGTCTCCGCCACGTTGGTCGACAGCACGACACGACGCCGGATGCCGGCCGGCACCGGCCCGAACACCCTGTGCTGGTCGGCGGCGGAGAGACGCCCGTAGAGCGGCAGCACCTCCGTGGTGGCCGCCTCGCCCCGCCGGGTGAGGTGTCCGCGCACGGCGTCCTCGGCATCGCGGATCTCCGTCTCGCCGGAGAGGAAGACGAGCACGTCGCCCGGTTTCTCCCGGCCGAGCTCGTCGAGCGCGTCGGTGATGCCCTGCAGGTAGTCGCGGTCGGCGGCAGGCGTGGCATCCACGTCGTCCCCGTCGTCTGCCGCGTCCGCTTCCTCTGCCACGAGCGGTCGGTACCGCACCTCGACCGGGTACGTGCGCCCGGAGACCTCGATCACGGGTGCGGGGTTGCCTTCCGCGTCGGCGAAGTGCCTGGCGAAGCTCTCCGGGTCGATGGTCGCGCTCGTGATGACGACCTTGAGGTCGGGACGTCGCGGCAACAGCTGCCGCAGGTATCCGAGCAGGAAGTCGATGGTGAGGCTGCGCTCGTGCGCCTCGTCGATGATGATCGTGTCGTATGCGGTGAGGTCGCGGTCTCGGTGGATCTCGTTCAGCAGGATGCCGTCGGTCATCACCTTGATGCGTGTCGCCTTCGACACCTCGTCCGTGAACCGCACCTTGTAGCCCACCAGGCCGCCGACCTCCTGGCCCAGCTCCTCCGCGACGCGCTCCGCGATGGCCCGTGCGGCGATCCGCCTGGGCTGAGTGTGACCGATCGACTCGCGTCCGAGCTGCAGGCAGATCTTCGGCAGCTGCGTGGTCTTGCCCGAACCGGTCTCACCGGCGACGATCACGACCTGGTGCGACTCGATGGCGCGCGCGATGTCGTCCCGCCGCTCGCTGACCGGAAGCTCGGGCGGGAAGTGGATGGCCGGAATATCCGGCGCGTTGACGCGACGGGCGCCGGTCACGCCGGTTCGGGCGGTGTGGGCGGAAGACATGAGCCCTCCATCCTATTCGCGTCGCCGCTCCGGGTGGCGTCCCCGGGTGGAGGTCCCGCGTGGATGCTGCGCGTGGACGCGGCGCAGGGCGCTGGCAGACTGGCGTGCATGAAACTGTGGCGGTCTCCTGCGGCTCGCACCGGGGCATCCGTCGCCATCGCCACGGGGTTGTACGGCGTCTCGTTCGGAGCGCTGGGAGTCGCGTCTGGCCTGGACTTCTGGCAGACGCAGGTGCTCAGCCTCCTCCTCTTCTCCGGCGGTTCCCAGTTCGCGTTCATCGGGGTGATCGCCGGCGGCGGCAGCGGGGGAGCGGCGCTCGGGTCCGCGGCGCTGCTGGGAATCCGGAACGCTGTCTACGGCATGCAGTTGAACGCGCTCATCGCTCCCCGGGGCTGGCTGCGGCTCGGAGCAGCGCACGTGACGATCGACGAATCCATGGCGACAGCGAGCGCGCAGGCGGATCCGGCCGAGCAGAAGCGGGCGTTCTGGGTGACCGGGGTCGGCATATTCCTGTTGTGGAATGTGTTCACTGCCGTGGGATCGCTGCTCGGCGGGGCAATCGGCGATCCGAAGGTGTGGGGGCTCGACGGCGCAGCCGTCGCCGCGTTCCTCGGCCTGCTGTGGCCGCGCCTGAAGGCGAGGGAACCTGCCGCCATCGCCGTCGCGTGTGCCGTGGTGACGGTGATCGTCGTACCGTTCGTGCCGCCGGGTGTTCCCGTGCTGGTCGGGGCCGTCGTCGCCGCGCTCTGGGGCCTGTTCGGGGTGGGCAAGGCGGACGAGGGTCTGGAACCCGATGTGGAGCCGCCGCACCGGGCGAACCAGGGGCACGACCTCGAGCCCGGTTCCGGCGACGAGCGCGAACGGCGGATGCCGTGACCACCTGGCTCTACATCCTCGCCGCGGGAGTCGTCGCATTCCTCACGAAGCTCATCGGGTACCTCGTGCCTGCCAGGGTGCTGAAGAGCAAGCGGATGACGCGCGTGGCCGGCACGCTGACGATCGGCCTGCTGGCATCCCTCACCGTGCTCAACACGTTCGCGAACGGCCAGCAACTCACGTTCGACGCGCGGATCGGCTCGCTCCTGGCGGCGTTGATCGCCCTGCTGTTGCGAGCACCCTTCCTCGTCGTCGTGATCGTCGGCGCCGTGGTCGCCGCCCTGCTCCGGCTCGCCGGTCTCGGCTGATCGGCGGGGTCGTCGGCGCAGCTCCAGCGTGCGCGTGTAGGTTCCTTGTCATCCGACCGGATGCCGTGTCAACGACGACAAGGAGCAGCCATGAACGAGAACACCGGGTCGAGCGCCGGCGACGCCTCCACCGAACGGCCCTCAGGATTCGCCACCGTCTCGGTTGCCGCCATCCTCGCGGAGGCCGCCAGGACGAACCCCGAGCGCACGGCCGTCATCTTCGGCGACCAGGAGATCAGCTATGCGCAGTTGTGGTGGGAGACCCGCCGGTACGCAGGAGCGCTCCGGGCCAGGGGAGTCGGTCGCGGCACGCCGGTCGCGGTGCTCATCCCCAATGTCCCGGACTTTCCGCGCGTGTACTTCGCGATCCTCGCGCTCGGGGGCGTCGTCGTGCCGGTGCACGCGCTCCTCAAGGCCGATGAGATCGAGTACGTGCTGCGCGACTCCGGCTCCGTCGCCCTGGTCTGCGCCGCGCCGCTCCTCGGCGAGGGCGCGAAGGCCGCTGCCCAGGCGGGCGTCGACCTGCTCAGCGTGCTGGTGCCCGATGACGCGAGGGCAGGTCTTCCGTTCCCGAGGCTGGAAGACGAGGCGGCGTCCGCCGAGCCCGTCGCCGGATACCTTCCGATGGACCCGTTCGACACCGCGACCATCCTCTACACGAGCGGCACCACCGGCAAGCCCAAGGGTGCCGAGGGATGCCACTTCGCCATCGTCGAGCAGACCAGCTCGCTGCTCACCGACGCCTTCGACCTGACGGCGGAGGACAGGGTGCTCGGATGCCTGCCCCTCTTCCACACGTTCGGCCAGGTCTGCGTGATGAACGTGGGATTCCGGGCAGGCGCCGCCGTCGTGCTCGTTCCGCGCTTCGACGGCGCGACGGCGCTCGAGCTGTTGAACCGGCACGCGTGCACGATCATGACCGGCGTTCCCACCATGTACATCGCGCTGCTGGAGGCGGCGAAGTCGAATCCGGAGCGACCGCCGCTCAAGTACGGGCTCTCCGGCGGCTCCGCCCTGCCGCTCGCGGTGATCGAGCGGTTCAGGGAGGTCTACGGAGTCAACATCCACGAAGGATACGGGCTGACCGAGACGTCCCCGGTGGCCACGTTCAACGTGGTCGGCAAGCCCACGCGAGCCGGCACCGTGGGACAACCGCTCTGGGGCGTCGAAGTGGAGATCGCGGATGCCGAGGTGGACGACCGCATCGAGCTCCTGCCGCGCGGGGAGCTCGGAGAGATCGTCGTGCGCGGGCACAACCTCATGAAGGGATACCTGCACCTGCCGGAGGCGACGGCGGAGGCCGTGATCGACGGCTGGTTCCGCACCGGCGACCTGGGCACCAAGAGCGACGACGACTACGTCACGATCGTCGACCGCAAGAAGGACATGATCGTGCGCAACGGCTACAACGTGTATCCGCGAGAGGTCGAAGAGGTGCTCGCCGCGCATCCCGCCGTCTCGATGGTCGCCGTGTTCGGTGTCTCGCACGAGCAGCACGGGCAGGAGATCATGGCAGCCGTCACGCTCGTGCCCGGTGCGAGCGCGACGCCCGAGGAGCTCGTGGAGCACGCCAGGGAACGGGTGGCCGCCTACAAGTTCCCGCGGCGCGTCGAGATCGTGGAGTCGCTGCCGCTCGGCCCAAGCGGCAAGGTGCTCAAGCGCGAGCTCATCCGCATCTACGACGTCCAGGCGGCAGGCTGAGCCCCGCGCGCTGAACCCCGCGTGCTGAGCTCCGTCGCTCGCTGAGCTCAGCCCGCGAGGGTGCGGTCTCGGCAAGGCCGGGCCCGCGGTCGACGGGTCCGGTTCGCTAGCGTTGACGGCATGACCGAGACGAACGTTCCCACTGTCGAACTGAACAACGGCACCAGAATCCCTCAGCTCGGATTCGGCGTGTTCCGCGTCGACCCGGCGCGCACTGCCGAGATCGCGGGCGACGCGATCGACGTCGGCTACCGTCACATCGACACGGCGGCCGGGTACCGGAACGAGAAGGGCGTCGGCGAGGCGGTGCGCTCCTCCGGCGTCGCCCGCGAGGATCTCTGGATCACGACCAAGCTCGCCAACGGCGACCAGGAGCATCCGGATGACGCCTTCCAGGCCAGCCTGGATGCGCTCGACCTCGACTATGTCGACCTCTACCTCATCCACTGGCCGATGCACGAGAAGGGCATCTACGCCGACGTGTGGAAGTCGCTGATCGCGATCGCCGAATCCGGGCGCGCCAGGTCGATCGGCGTCTCGAACTTCCAGATCGAGCATCTCGAACGGGTCATCGCCGAGACCGGAGTGACGCCGGCCGTGAACCAGGTGGAGCTGCACGTCGAGTTCCAGCAGCGCGAGCTGCGCGCGTTCCATGCCGAGCACGGCATCGCGACCGAGGCGTGGTATCCGCTCGGGGGCGGCTCCCTGAGCGACGCCCCCGTGCTCAAGCAGATCGCGGATGCCCACGGCAAGACGGTCGCCCAGGTCGTGCTGCGCTGGCACGTGCAGACCGGCAACATCGCGATCCCGAAGTCGAATCACCGCGAGCGCATGGCCGAGAACTTCGACATCTTCTCGTTCGAGCTCACCTGGGACGACATGCAGGCGATCGCGTCTCTCGACCGCGGCGAGGACGGCCGGAGGGGCACGCACCCGTTGCAGATGCGCTGACGACGACGGCGCCGCGCGCGGCGATGTGTCGCGCGCGGCGCCGCTTGAGCGACGTTCCGTCCTCGGGCGGTCCGAGCGCCGGTCACCGGTCCTAGGCTCCAGTCATGGAGCTGATCGCGCGGGGAAGAGCGGCGGACGTCTTCGATCTGGGCGACGGACGCGTGCTCCGGCGGTACCGCGATGGAGGGGACGCCGCATTGGAGGCGCGCGCCATGCTCCATCTCGAGGAGCGCGGGTATCCCGTTCCCCACGTCTACGACGCCGAGGGCCCCGATCTCGTCGTCGAGCGGGTCGACGGCGGCACACTGTTCGACGAGATGGTGCACGAGCCGGCCCAGTACCGCAGGTACGGCCGGCTTCTCGGCGAGTTGCACGAGCGCCTGCACAGGCTCCCGGCGCCGCCCTGGCTCGCCGACGACACGGAGGGCCTCGTCGTCATCCACCGCGATCTGCACCCGCAGAACGTGATCCTCAGCGTTCGCGGCCCCGTCGTCATCGACTGGACGGATGTCACCGCCGGGAAGGCATCCGTCGACGCGGCGGTCACCGTGCTGCTCACGCTCGGATCGGATCTCGACGTCGATCCCGCCGTCGCCGAGCACGTGGAGCCCTTCAGGGCTCTGTTCGTCGACGCCTTCCTGGAGACCTGCGGCACCGACCCGAGAGAAGGGCTCACGGAGGCCATCGAGTACCGGCTGGGCACGCCGAACAACACGCAGAAGGAGACGGCGTGGCTGACCGAGGACGGGCCGCGCTGCCTCGACGCGTTCTATCTCGAGCCGCGCGAACTGCAGTCCCGCGAGCTCTAGGCATGCGAGCCGCAGGCGCCGGCCCGGGAACCTGCGCCCGTGCCTGGGCCCTAGTGGTCGTCGCCTACTCGTCGTTCTTGCCGCGAGAGGGCACGAGCGCGAGCACGAAGAGCAGCACGAGAAGCGCGAAGATGGCGAGGCCGGAGAGCACGTCGCTGGGCTGCGTGGGCAGCAGGTGGCCGTCGATGGAGAGAACCATGGTCGTCTCCACCAGCCCGAACGCGATGTAGAACGCCGCGAGCCCCACGATGAGCCATCCCGGGCGCCTGCCGCGGCGATGAAGTTCCGTTCGGCGCAGCTCGACGGTGAAGGCGAGCAGCAGAACGGGAAGGATCGACGCCATCGCGCTGGCCGTCGCCCCGTCCACGATGATCAGCCTCACGAAGGCGACTCTAACGCTCCCGCAGTGCGGGTGCTCGGCGCCGAGCCGCGACGCCGAACCTAGGCTGGCGGCATGCCGAACCGACTAGCCGACGCCGTGAGCCCCTACCTGCTCGCCCACGCGCAGAATCCGGTGGACTGGCATCCGTGGGGTGAGGAGGCGTTCGCGGAGGCACGGGAACGCGACGTGCCGGTCTTCGTCTCGATCGGCTACGCCACCTGCCACTGGTGCCACGTGATGGCCAGGGAGACGTTCAGCGACCCGAGCCTGGCGGCCAGGCTCAACGCCGGATTCGTGGCGGTCAAGGTGGACAGGGAGGAGCATCCCGACGTCGACGCGGCCTACCTCGCTGCGGCGAGTGCGTTCACGCGATCGCTCGGCTGGCCGCTCTCGGTGTTCACGACGCCCGACGGCCGGGCGTTCTTCGCCGGCACCTACTTTCCGCCGCAGGCAAGTGGCGGCATCCCGTCGTTCGGGCAGATCCTCGACGCGGTGACGGATGCCTGGACGCACCGCCGCGACGACGTCGCCGACACCGCGTCGCGCGTGGCGGCCGCCGTCGAGGAGCTCGGCAGGGACGGTCGCGGCGCATCCGGTGCGGAAGCGCGGGCGCTGGATGCGGACCGACTGGCGGCAGCGGCCAGGGCGCTCGCCGGCGCAGAGGACCCCGAGTTCGGCGGCTTCGGCTCGCCGCCGGACTTTCCCGGCCCGAAGTTCCCCGCCGTGCCCGCGCTCGGATTCCTGCTGGGCTCCGGCGTGCGTGAGGCCGAGCGCGCGGCGCTGCACACGCTCGACCGCATGGCGGCCTCGGCCCTGCGCGACCCGGTCGACGGCGGCTTCTTCCGGTACGGCACGCGCAGGGACTGGGGCGTTCCGCACTACGAGCGCATGCTCTACGACAACGCCGGCTTGCTGCGGCTGTACGCCGATGCCGCAGTGCTCTCCGGCGAGTCCCGGTTCGCGGACGTCGCCAAGGGGATCGCATCCTTCCTGTTCGGCACGCTCAGGGTCGCCGACGGCCTGGCCTCTGCTCAGGACTCCGAGAGCGAGGTCGACGGCGTGCGACGCGAGGGCGCCTACTACCAGCTGCCCGCCGAGGCGCGTTCCGAACAGCCGCGGCCGGCACTGGACGCCAAGGTGCTCACCGGATGGAACGGACTTGCGTTCGGCGCCGCCGCCCACGCCGGTGCCCTGCTCGGCCGGCTGGACTGGGTGGTCGACGCATCCGGGATGGCGGATCGCCTGCTGGCATCGCACGTCGCTGCCGACGGGCGGATGCTCACGCGCGCGTCGCTCGACGGTCGCGCGTCCTTGGCGGCACCGGCACTGGAGGATTACGGCCTGTTCGCGCGAGGCCTGCTCGACGTGTTCCTCGCCACCGGCGAGCCACGCTTCGCGCAGGCGGCGCGGATGCTCGTCGACGCGACCCTGGATGCCGCAGCAGACGCGCAGGAGCAGCGCACGCCGTTCGCGGTCCCCGGCGGCGGCGATCCCGTGCTGTCCGCTCACGGTCTCGTCTCGGATGCCGATCCCTCCGAGGGCGCGTATCCGGGCGGGCTGTCGTCGCTGGCCGACGCCTCGCGTGTGCTGTACTCCCTCACCGACGACGAGCGTTACGACACGGCAGCGAGAACCGCGGTCTCGCAGCTCGCCGACGCCGCGGCGCGTTCGCCCATCGCGTTCGGGGGAGTGCTGCAGGTGGCCACGGCGCTGTCGGGGGAGCTGCTGCAGCTCGTGGTCGTCACGCCCGGCGCAACTGCTGTCGACGGGGACGGGCGGCTTCGACGCACGGCGGCCGAGCGGGTGCAGGGCCTGGGCGCGGGCGCCGTGGGGGTCGTCGTGTCGGAGAAGGCGGCATCCGCGCTCGCCTCGGCGGGGTTCGGGCTCTTCGAGGCGCGAACGGCCATCGGTGGGGAGCCGACCGAGTACCTGTGCCGCGGGTTCGTCTGCGAGCTGCCGCGCACGTTCGTCGTCTGATTCCGGTCAGGCGGCGTTCAGCCTGCCGAGCATGCTCCAGACGGCGGGCGTGAGCTCCGGGTGGTCGAGCGCGACCCGCCTCAGCAGCTGGTACTCGAACTGTTCGCGCTCCTCCCGCGCCGCGGAAGGGTGATACGCCCGTGACCTCGCCTCGGCCAGGTCGTGCGCCTCGATCGTCTCCTCGCGCAGGGTGAGCACGACCTGCTCGTCGACCGTCGGCAGCTCGGGGAGGAACTCCCACGGGTCGTCGCCCAGGCGGCAGCGGAACTCGATGACGGCCGCGAGCTCGTCTCTGGCCTCCTGGCGCAGCAGTTCCAGGCTCATCGGATGCCTTTCCTGCGGCGTCATCCGTCGACCTCCCCTGCGCTCGTCCCCACACGCTTTTGTGATCGACAAGGGTACGACGACGGCCCACCCGCCGCGAATCGCCCGGCCGTTCGGTTTCGCAGCGCGTCGTCGCGAACCCGGTGGACGCGAAGGAGCGCTCGGAGGTCGGCATGCGGGTTCGGCCGGGTCTCGCCTGGATAACGATTCGCGGGGACAGTCCGGTGAACGCGCGATCACGCGGCGCCCTGTACCTCGATCGCGGCACAATGGTGCTCGTCCCCGTCGAGAGAAAGGCCGCCATGCTCGCCCTGCTCGACTGGCTGACCGCTCCGCTGGCGGTGTGGGGATCGCAGCAGATCGTCCTCGCCGGAGTGCTGGGTGCTGCGGCTCTGCTGGCGGCAGAGGTGGCCGTCGCCCGTGGCGCGCGCTGGGCGTGGCCGTCCGCCGCCGTGCTCTGCGTGGCCTTCGCCGTGCTCGCGCTCGCGGAGTCGCGGTTCGTGGATGCCGCCATCAGGCTCGTGCTCGCCGCACTGTGCGCCTACGGCTGGCGGGTGCGACGCGGCAGCGCCTCGAGTACGCCGCGAGCGGTGACCGGCAGGGAGGCAGCATACGGGGTGGTGCTCTTCGCGATCTCCACGGTCGTGGCCGCCTACGCGCTCACCGACCAGTCGGGCGATCCGGCATCCTGGGGACCGGCCGTCGTTGTCGCCGCGCTGTTCGTGCAGGCGGCGGCGCTCGCCCGGGGACTCGTGGCCGGCTGGTGGGTGGCGCTCGGCGGCTCGATCGCCTGCCTCGTGGTCGCCGCCGTCGGCGCATCCTGGGGTGCGGCGGCCGTCGCCGTGGCGGGCATGGTGGTTGCCGGGTACGGTTGCGTGCGCTGGCGACGCGAGTGCGCGGCATCCATCGCGCTCGCGCCACCGGCACTCGAGCACGACGCCGCCCGGGAATCCGCGGGCCTGAGCCGTTCCTCATAGCGCACGAATCGATTCGAAGCGCGGACTTGACCCGGAGCGCACTCCGGGTCGCACCATGGTGACATGACGACGACGATGATGACCCCATCGCAGGCGGCCGCGAACCTCGGTGTCTCGGCCGAGACGCTCAGGTACTGGGAGCGCGCCGACATCCTCTCGCCTGTCGGTCGCGACGCCAGTGGACGCCGGGTGTACACGGACGGCGACCTGGAGTCGATCGACGTGATCAAGTGCCTGCGGCAGACGGCCATGCCGATCCGCACCATCCGCGACTTCGTCGAACTGGTCAGGCAGGGACAGGGCACGGAGCACGAACGTCTGCAGATGCTGCGCAAGCACCGCGAGCGCGTGCTCGAGGACATGCGACGTCAGCAGGAGGCGCTCGACTACATCGAGCACAAGATCCGGTACTACGAGGAGATCACCCGATGACCACCCTTCCCACCCGGCGGCTCGGCCGCTCGAACCTTCAGGTGAGCGCGCTCGCGCTCGGCACCTGGCCGCTCGGCGGCGACATGGCGGCAGGCACGCAGAAGCTCGGATACGCGGGCATCGACGAGCGCGAGACCGTGGCGGCCCTGGAGCGCGGCCTCGCCGCAGGCGTCAACCTCATCGACACCGCGGACGCGTACGGCGCCGGCCACGCCGAGCGGGCGCTGAAGCCCGTGCTCGCTGGGCACCCTGACGTCATGATCGCCACCAAGTTCGGCAACGTCATCGACGAGCAGAACCGGCAGCTCACGGGCGTCGACGTGTCTCCCGAGTACGTGCGTTCTGCAGCGCACGCGTCTCTCGCGCGCCTGGGTCGCGACCGCATCGACCTCCTGCAGCTGCACACGCCCGACATCTCGGCCGCACAGGCCGATGACGTGATCGGGGCGCTGGAGTCGCTCGTCGACGAGGGCGCCGTCGCCTGGTACGGCGTGAGCACGGACGATCCCGACCTGGCCAGGCCGTTCGTCGGCGGCGAGCACTGCACGGCCATGCAGATCGAGCTCAACGTGCTCGACGACAACCCCGCCATGCTCGAGCTGTGCGAGAGCGCCGACCTCGGCGTGCTGTGCCGGTCGCCCCTCGCCATGGGGCTGCTGGGCGGCAAGTACACGGCGAACCGCCCGGTCGCCGGCGCCGACGACGTGCGCACCCACCAGCCGGAGTGGATGAAGTGGTTCGTGAAGGGAACGCCGAGCCCGCAGTACCTCGCCGCGCTCGACTCCGTTCGCGAAGACCTCACCTCCGACGGCCGCTCGCTGGTTCAGGGCGCGCTGGCCTGGATCTGGACCCGCTCCGACCGCGCCATCCCCATCCCCGGCTTCCGCAACGAGCAGCAGGTGGACGACCTCATCGGCTCCCTGCGGCACGGCCCGCTCGCGTCGGACGCGTTCGAGCGCATCGAACAGGCGCTGCGCGGCCGCGACGCGGCCTGACCGGTACTCGCGCGCATCCTTCGTCCCCGCGGCCGGGCGACGGGAACGGCCCGTCGCATCAGATCCCATCCCCCTTCCGATCCACCCCGTTCAAGGAGAACCATGCACTACCGCACACTCGGCCACAGCGGAACGGCCGTCACCGACCTCGCCCTCGGCACCATGACGTTCGGTCACGAGGCGAGCGAGGAGGCGTCGTTCGCCATCCTCGACGCCTACGTGGAGGTCGGAGGAAACTTCATCGACACCGCGGATGTCTACACGCACGGCGTGTCGGAGGAGATCATCGGCAGGTGGCTGGCCGCGCATCCGACCGAGGCCGAGCGGCTCGTCATCGCGACCAAGGGCCGGTTCCCGATGGGTGAGGGCCCGAACGACCTCGGTCTCTCGCGCAGGCACCTCAGCCGCGCGCTCGACGCGTCGCTCGCGCGCCTCGGCGTGGAGACCATCGACCTGTACCAGATGCACGCGTGGGACGCCCTCACTCCGATCGAGGAGACCCTGCGCTTTCTCAACGACGCCATCGCGGCGGGCAAGATCCAGTACTACGGCTTCTCGAACTTCACCGGCTGGCAGCTCACGAAGGCCGTCCACGTGGCGCGGGCGCACGGCTGGGCGGAGCCCGTCACCCTTCAGCCGCAGTACAACCTCATCGTGCGCGGCATCGAGCACGAGATCGTGCCCGCCTCGCTCGATGCGGGCATCGGACTGCTGCCGTGGTCTCCGCTCGGCGGCGGCTGGTTGAGCGGAAAGTACCAGCGCGACGTCGCCCCCGAGGGCGCGACGAGGCTCGGCGAGAACCCGGAGCGCGGCATGGAGGCGTGGCGCGGGCGCAACGACGATCCGCGCACGTGGCGCATCCTCGACGTCGTGCAGGAGATCGCCGACGTGCACGACGCGTCGCTGTCGCAGGTGTCGCTGGCCTGGCTGCTGGCGCAGCCGGCGGTGACCAGCGTCATCCTCGGCGCGCGCACGGTCGAGCAGCTGAACGACAACCTGGGCGCGAGCGACATCGAGCTGACGGGCGCCCAGCTCGCCGCGCTCGACGAGGCGAGCACGCCGCGCGTGGAGGACTACCCGTACGGCGTTCCCGGGGAGCAGCAGCGCAGCCGCCGCATCGAGGGCGGTCGCTAGCCCTCGGCCCGGATCGACGTCACGGCCGCCGCTTCCCCTCGCTTTCGCGTGCGGGGATCGGCGGCCGCCGCGCATCGGCGTCGGTGGTCGGCGCTAGCGTTGCCCCATGTTCCTGCTTCCCGACGGCTCCGTCGTGCTGAGTCCCAGCGACCTCAGCACGGCGTCGACGTGCGAGTTCGACTTCCTTCGCCGTCTCGACGGGAAGCTGGGCTGGGGGCCTGTCGTGGAGCGCCCGCTGGATGCGATGCTGGAGCGCACGTCGCGCCTGGGAGACGAGCACGAGCACCGCGTGCTCGACCGCTACCTGGAGCGGTTCGGCGAGGCGGTCGAGGTCTTCGACCGCCCCGAGCATCCGGATGCCGCGGCGCTCACGTCCGCCGCGGAGGCGACGGCCGCCGCCTTCCGCGGAGGCGCTCCTGTGGTGTACCAGGGAGTCTTCTTCGAGCCGGCGCTCGACAGACCGGAACGGAACGAGGCCGCCGATGGATCGGTCGCCGAGCCGCCGATCGCGTTCGTCGGCTATGCCGACTTCATCGTGCGCGAAGCCGACGGCCGTTACACGGTCGAAGACACGAAGCTCGCGCGAAGGGCCAAGGTCACTGCTCTGCTGCAGGTGGCGGCATACGCGCTGCAGTTGAGCCGCATCGGCATCGAGCCGTCAGACGAGGTGCGTCTCCTCCTCGGCGACGGCAGCGTGAGCACGCACCGGCTCGCGGACATCCTCCCTGTGTATCGCAAGCGCATCGCCCGCCTGCACCAGATCGTGCGCGAGCATCTGGCCGACGGACGCGCCGTGCAGTGGGGCGACGAGCGATTCGCGGCGTGCGGGCGATGCGACACCTGTGCCGCGGAGGTCGAGGCCCAGCGCGACGTGCTGCTCGTCGCGGGGGTGCGCGTCACCCAGCGTCCGCGGCTCGTGGCGGCCGGCATCAGCACGATCGACGATCTCGCATCGCTTCCCGACGACGTCGAGGTCGACCGCATCGCACCCAGCACGCTGGCCGCCCTGCGTCAGCAGGCGCAGCTGCAGCTGGCCGCGTCGGCGGGTGAGCCACCACCCGTCGTGGTGTTCAACCCGAGTGCGCTGGCCGCGCTGCCCCAACCCGATCCCGGCGACATCTTCTTCGATTTCGAGGGCGACCCTCTCTACACCGAGAGTGCCGGAGCCGGCGGCGCGGGCAGGAACGGCTCTGGCGGGGGCGGCTCTGGCGGGCACGGTACAGATCAGTGGGGGCTCGACTACCTCTTCGGGGTGCTGCAGACGGACGGCGAGTTCGTCCCGTTCTGGGCGCACACGTTCGCCGAGGAGCGCGAGGCGCTCATGGCGTTCCTGCGCGACGTGCGGCGCCGCAGGTCCGAGCATCCCGGCATGCACATCTACCACTACGCGTCGTACGAGCGCACGCACCTGCTGCAGCTCGCGGCCCGGCACGGTGTGGGCGAAGACGAGGTCGACGACCTCCTGCGCGACAACGTGCTGGTCGACCTGTACCCGTTGGTGCGCAAGGCGGTACGCGTGGGGTCGCGCTCGTACTCCATCAAGAAGCTCGAGCCACTCTACATGGGGCGCGAACTGCGTTCGGGCGAGGTGCAGGATGCCGGCACCTCGATCGAGGAGTACGCCGCAGCCAGGGCTCTCATGCTGACGGGGGAGATCGAAGAGGGGCAGCGAAGACTCGACGAGATCGCGGCGTACAACAGGTACGACTGCCTGTCCACCCTGCGACTGCGGGACTGGCTGCTGGCTCGTGCCGCGGATGCGCGCATCCCGGTCGGTCTTCCCGCCCCCGAGCACAGGACGCCGGAACTCGAACCCTCGACGCTGCGCGACGAGTTGCTGGCGCTCGCAGGCGAGTCCGCCGTGCCGTACCTCTCCGGCACCGATGCCACACGGGAGCGCACCGCCGACGAGACCGCCGCGGCGTTCGCCGCCGCGACGCTGGACTACCACCGGCGCGAGCAGAAGAGCTTCTGGTGGGCGCATTTCGCCCGCCTCGTGGATCCGATGGAGGCGTGGGCCAACACGAGGGACGTGTTCGTCGTCGAGCGCGCGGAGGTGCTGCGGAACTGGTACCGCGACGAGGGCCAGCGCTCCGACCACCGGCTCCTTCGGCTCACCGGTCAGTTCGGCCCCGGCAGCACCGCGAAATCCGGAGGCGACGCCTACCTGCTCTACGAGTTCCCCGGACCGTTCCCCGCCACGAGCGGCGACCCGGGAGCGAGAAGCGCCAAAGGAGTCCGGCTCGCAGAAGTCGGCGACGACTGGCTGGTCGTCGATGAGAGGCGGCAGGAGGATGTCGTCCCGTACGACGACCTGCCCAGCGCCGTCACCCCTGGGCCGCCGCCGCGAGCAGGAACTCAGGTGCCGGCGATCGAGTCCTGGTGCAGGTCGATCGTGGATGCGCGGCCCGAGTGGCCGCACGACCCGGTGACGGACCTTCTGCGCAGGGTGGTGCCGCGGGTCAGGGGAGCAAGCGTCGCGGAGCGCGTGGGAAGGGCATCCGATGACTCGCTCATCGCCGAGGTGACGGGCACGGTGGCCGACCTCGACCATTCCTACCTCGCGGTGCAGGGCCCGCCCGGCACGGGCAAGTCCTACCTGGGTGCTCACGTGATCGCGTCTCTCGTGCGCGATCGCCACTGGAAGATCGGCGTGGTGGCCCAGTCGCATGCCGTCATCGAGCACCTGCTGGCCTCGGTGGTGACGACGGCGGGCCTCGACGGCGCCCTCGTCGGAAAGGTGCCGCAGAGCGGAGCCGCAGCCGACGACCGGTGCCCGTACACCGTGCTGCCGAAGGACGGCCAGCTCCAGTTCGCACTCGATCATCTCGAGACGGGTTTCGTGGTCGGCGGCACGGCATGGGATTTCAGCAACCCGGCGCGCGTGCCGGCACGCAGCCTCGACCTTCTCGTGATCGACGAGGCCGGGCAGTTCTCGCTCGCGACGACGGCGGCATCCGCGGTCGCCGCCCGCAACCTGCTGCTGCTGGGCGATCCGCAGCAGCTGCCCCAGGTGAGCCAGGGGTTGCATCCGGAGCCCGTCGATCGCTCGGCGCTCGGCTGGATCAGCGACGGTCACGACGTGCTGCCGGCGGAGCTCGGGTTCTTCCTGCCGCAGACGCGGCGCATGCATCCCGCCCTCGCCGAGCGCGTCTCGGTGTTGTCGTACGAGGGACGGCTGCGTGCACATCCGGAGTCGGCCGGCCGGTTCCTGGAGGGCGTGCCTCCTGGCCTGCATGCGCAGCCCGTCGTGCACGACGGCGATGCGACGGAGTCGGTCGACGAGGCCGAGCGCGTCGTCGAGCTCGTGCGGCGCACGCTGGGTCGCGCCTGGCACGACGAGCACGGCGACCGTGTGCTGGTCGAGGACGACATCATCGTCGTCACGCCGTACAACGCGCAGCTCGCGCTCGTGCGCGCCGCGTTGGCGGACGCCGGCCACGGCGACGTGCGCGTGGGCACCGTCGACAAGTTCCAGGGCCGGGAGGCGGTCGTCGCGATCGTGTCGCTCGCTGCGTCGTCGGCCGAGTATGCGCCACGGGGTCCACGCTTCCTGCTCATGAAGAACCGGCTCAACGTGGCCGTCTCACGCGCGAAGTGGGCCGCCTACCTCGTCTACTCGCCCTTGCTCACCGAGCACCTGCCGCATCGACCAGACGGCGTCGCCGAGCTGAGCGCGTTCATCACGCTGGCCGAGGGAGTGTAGTGCCCGGCGGTGCGACCGACCCCGGCGGTGCGACCGACCCCGGCTAGCGCGGCCCCGGCTAGCGCGACCCCGGCTGGCGCAGCCGCTGCGTGCGCTCCTGCGCCGCGCGGCGGGCGGCCCGGCGCCTGCCGATGGACACGCCGATCATGATCGCGCCGATCGCCGCGAGCACGAACCCGGTGGCCTGCAGCCATCCGATTCCGGCGGTGGGCAGGCCGGTCGTCACAGCGACGACGATCTGGTAGCCGAATCCTGCTGCCAGGCCGAGCACGACGAGCACGATGCCGATCGGAAGGAGGGCTTTCACGGCTGCCAGCCTACGAGGTGCACGCCGGTGCCGGCCGCGGGCAGCTCTGGCGTCGCCCTCAGGCGGCTGCGGCGGGCAGCGCGGTCTCGATCGCCGAGATCACCTCTGGAGCGTCCGGCTCCGTGCGAGGACGGAAGCGGTGCACCTCGCCGGCCGGCGTGATCAGGAACTTCTCGAAGTTCCACTGAATGCGGCC
>NZ_DASZVF010000015.1:0-1517 GCF_035547335.1 Humibacter sp.
CCGTTGTCGCGCTCGCCGGCCCGCGTCGTGATCGCTGCCGGGATCGGCTTGAGGCCCTGTGCGACGAACGCGGCCGCCTTCAGATCGGCGTCATCCATCGCGCCATTGAATACGGTTAAATGATGTCCGTCAACGGACGGAGGCGGCCAGGTGACGGGACGCAAGCGCGGAGGGACCCAGCCGGTTCCGCTCTCGACCGCCGACGTCGTCGCTGCGGCTCTGCAGGTGACACGGCGTTCCGGGCTCGGCGGGGTGACTATCCGGTCCGTGGCCGCCGAGCTCGGCGTGACCAGCCCGGCGATCTACCACTACCTCTCCGGCCGTGAGGAGCTGGTGCAGCGGATCTGCGAGCGAGTCGCGGCGCAGGTCCCGCTCACGGTCCGCCCTGACCTCGCCTGGGACGAGCAGATCGTCGCGATCGTGGTCGCCATGCACCGGACGTTTGCGGCCTACCCGGGGGTAGGGGTCGAGGTCCTGGCGATGAGCGGGCCGTCGCCGTCGGCCGAGCGGATCGCGGCCCAGATGCTCGACGTGATGCAGGCCGAAGGCTTCGCGCGAAACGACGCCACTGATGCCGTCGCGACGCTCTTCTTCTACTTCAGTGGCTGGCTGCTCGGTCGGCCGCCGTTCCTGCCGGGAGGCCGGGCCGGCCAGGTGCGCATGACGCAAAGGCTGCTCGCCGACGGCGTGCGGTTCGTGCTCACCGGCGTCGCCGCCCGGTCGGCCGTGACGAGGGCCTAACGAGGAGGAGCCTCGGTGCGGACCTGCTGGCTGCAGGTGCGGCAGGTCAGCGCTGCGTCAGCCTGGAACGGCTGCTGGAGCAGCATCGTGATGCGGCCGGCGCCGCAGAGCGCCTCGTGGCGCCACCGCCGCTTGACCGCCGCGTGCACGGTCGTCGACGAGCGCACCAGTCCGGCCCGCCATGGTCCGAGGCTCACACCACTCTCCTTACTTGCCGCCCGGCAAGTATGCCGCACGCTAGGCTCGTGCTAGTCAAGATCCGCCGAGCCGGGGGTGTGCCACGCCTCGTCCGAAGCTGCAGACGGTCACCGAACGCGACGACGTCGGGACGCGTGAGCTGATCCTCAGCACCGCGTTGGAGCTGTTCCGACAGCAGGGCTACAGCGCGACGTCGCTACGGCAGATCGCCGACGCGATCGGAACGACCAAGGCCGCGCTCTACTACCACTTCCCGGCGAAGGAGCAGATCCTCCTCGAGATCGCCCGACCCCTGGTCGACGACCTGAGCGGCTTCGTGACCGAGCTGCGAACGCCGCACCGCGCCGGCCATCGGACCGAGACCGCAGTGCTTCGCCGCTACCTCGGGATCCTCATCGAGCAAGCACACATCCTGCAGATCCTCAGCACCGATCCGGAGAGCCAGAACCACCCCGACATCGGGCGCCGCGTGCGCACGCTGATCGAGGCGATCCACAACCACCTCAGCGGACCCGACGCCGACGTCTCGCGCAAGGTCCGCGTCGCCTGCGCGATCGGGGCCCTCACGAACGGCGTCG
>NZ_DASZVF010000016.1:0-11299 GCF_035547335.1 Humibacter sp.
CAAATCGTTGCGGGTCTTTCGGCGCGTCGCGAACCCTCCAGCACGGCTTGAGCCTTTACGATTCGCGACTTGACGCGATCGAACTACACGGCTGTAATTATGGAAACGCGCCTTGCGCGTGGCAACACAGTGGGGAGATCGATATGGCTATGAGCGAATATCGACCGGGGGTACCCGAAAACTGGTTCGTCGATCCCATCCGGCTTGGGGTGCCGGGGGTTCGATCGATCGAAGAGGATGAGGAGAATCCTCTGGCGTGGCAGTCGGATGCGTTGTGCGCGCAGACCGACCCTGAGGCGTTCTTCCCTGAAAAGGGTGGATCGACGAGGGATGCCAAGAAGATCTGCACGTCGTGCGAGGTTCGGGCCCAGTGCCTGGAGTACGCGCTGCAGAACGACGAACGCTTCGGTATTTGGGGTGGGCTCTCGGAGCGGGAACGTCGCAAGCTGCGCAAACGCGCGGGGTGACGGCGTTCGTCGAGTCGCCTGCGTCTGCATCCGGAGTCGGAGCTGACACGGGCGTCGTTCGCGACGGTGAACGTGTGCGGGGCCGCGCAGGGACCGAAGAATGTCCCCGAGGCGGCTCCGCACACGTCACGTCGTGACGACGGCATGACGAGGCAATTCGGCGAGCACGCGATCCGGGTGCCGGGTATTCGGCACGCACCTGCCTAGGCTGTCCGCGATGCCTCCGACAGTCACCGCCATCCTCGTCGCGCACCGCGGCACCGAGCACCTCAGACGCACCCTGGATGCTCTCGCGTCGCAGACCCGACCCGTGGACTCCGTCGTGGTGATCGCGGTCGACTCGGATGAGGCGACGACGGCCCAGGCATCCGCCGCTTCGCCTGACCAGCTGCTGGCCTCGACCGAGAAGCTGCCGTTCGGCACGGCCCTCGGGGTCGCGGCTCGCGTCGTGCCTCCCGCGGCATCCGAGGATGACTGGCTGTGGTTCCTGGGTCAGGACACGGCTCCGGAACCGGAGGCGCTCGCGCGGCTCATCGAGACCGTGGCCGTCTCTCCATCTGTCGCTATCGCAGGTCCCAAGCTCGTGGACTGGGACGAGGCCGCGGTGATCCGGGAACTGGGGCTGTCCATGACGCGCCTCGGAGCGACGATCGTGCCGGTCGAGGACGAGTTCGATCAGGCGCAGCACGACCGCACGAGCGACATGCTCGCCGTGCCCGCCGCTGGAATGCTCATCCGGCACACGGTGTGGGAGCGGCTCGGCGGATTCGATCCCGCGCTCCCCGCGTTCGACGAGGGACTCGACCTGTGCGTCCGCGCACGCCTCGCCGGGCACCGCGTGGTCATTGTCCCCGGCGCCCGACTGGCTTCGGCAGGTGACGGCGTCGCCGTGCAGCCGAGGACGCCGCGAGGCAGGCAGCGGCGCAGGCAGCACCGGCTGCGCCGATCCGCCCAGCTGCACAGGCGCATGGCATACGCGCCGGGCTTCGCCCTGGTCTTCCACTGGCTCTCGCTGGTGCCGCTGGCGGTCATCCGGTCGCTCGGCTTCCTGCTCGGCAAACAGCCCGGTGCCATCGGCGGCGAGTTCGCGGCCGCGTTCGCCACAGCATTCGGCGGCAGTCGGGTCGGACAGGCGAGAAGCGCGATCAAGCGTGTGCGCGTGGTGAAGTGGAGCGCGATCGCGCCGTTGCGGATCCCTCGGGCCGAGGTGCGCCGCATCCGCGGGCTGCGTCGCGAGGTGAGCCTGGTGCGCCTGCACGGCGAACGGCGTGAGCTGAACTTCTTCAGCGGCGGCGGCGCTTGGGTCGTGCTGGCAGCGGCCCTGATGAGCGTCGCGCTGTTCGCGCCGCTGCTCGGGTCTTCGCAGGCGAGCGGCGGCGGGCTGCTGCCGTTGAACGACATCGGAACGCTGTGGGCCGACCTGGGTTATGGCTGGCGCGACATCGGCATCGGCTTCGTCGGCGCTGCCGATCCGTTCACCGGTGTGCTCGCCCTGCTCGGATCGCTGACGTTCTGGCAGCCGTCGTTCGCCATCGTGCTGCTGTGGTTCGCCGCGTTGCCGCTGGCGGCACTCGGCGGCTGGTTCCTCGCGACGCGCCTCACGCATCGCGCCGTGCTGCGCGCCACGTTTGCGATCGTGTGGGCGCTGGCGCCTATGCTGTTCGACGCGCTGCAGCAGGGCAGGCCGGCCGCGGTCATCGTGCACCTGCTGCTGCCCTGGCTGTTCTTCGCCGGAACCGCCGCTCGACGCTCGTGGGCGGCGGCCGCCACGACGGCCATCCTCGCCGCGGCGGTGATCGCTTGCGCGCCCATCATGGCGCCCGCGCTGTTCGTGATCTGGGTGGTCGGATCCGCGCTCGCGGGCCGAGGCGTCGTTCGGGTGCTGCTCGTGCCCATACCGACGCTCGTGCTGTTCGCCCCGCTCGTGTGGCAGCAGACGATGCGCGGCACGCCGCTGGCGGTCTTCGCGGACCCCGGCCTGCCGCTCCCGGGTGCGCCCGCGCATCCGCTGCACGTCGCTCTCGGGTTCGCGGACAGCGACCTCGGCGGGTGGCAGACGCTCGCCGGGGTGCTGGGGTTCAGCGGGGTCATCCCGTCGGTCGTGGTGCCGATCCTGATGGCCCCCGTCGCCATCCTCGCGCTGCTCTCGCTCTTCCTGCGCGGCACGATCAGAGCGACGCTCTGCCTCATCGGGGCGCTGCTCGGCTTCGCGACCGCGATGGCGGCCGTTAACGTCTCGTTGTCCACGCAGGGATCCGCCGCCGTGCCGCTCTGGGCCGGAAGCGCGCTCAGCCTGTACTGGCTGGCGCTCATCTCGGCGGCGACCATGGCACTCGTTGCGCTCGGGCGGTTCGCCATCGGTCCCGCGACCGTCACCGTGGCCTTCGTGGCCGTGGCCGTCGCGCCGCTGGCGATCGCCGTGCCGCTTCAGACCTCCGCCATCTCGGCGGGCGCAACGGATGCCCTGCCCGCCTACGCGACGGCGCAGGCCCAGACGCATCCGCGCATCGGCACTCTGCGGCTGGCACCCCAGCAGGACGGGTCGCTGGGAGCGCAGCTGCTGCACGGCAAGGGCGAGACGCTCGACGATCAGAGCACGCTGAGCGCTACGAGCCGTGTGCTCACGCCGGACGAACGCAAGCTCGCCACGCTCGCCGGCAATCTCACGTCCACGAGCGGGCTGGATGCGTCGTCGCTGCTCAAGCACTTCGGCGTCTCGTTCGTGGTGCTCCAGACGAGCGCGGGGGAGGGGCTCTCACCGGCATCCGCGACCCAGCTGCGCGCGGAGACGGCGCTCGACAGCAACCCGCTGCTCACCCAGGTGGCGTCGACCGACGACTCCGTGCTGTGGAGCGTGCCGAAGCAACGGCAGAGCGTGCCGATCCCGCCGGATGCCGGCGGCTGGGTGCGCCTCGTGGTGCTCGTCGCGCTCGGCATCGTGTTCGGGCTCACATTGCTCCTGGCGCTTCCGACCGGGCGCACCGAGCGCGGCACGCTGCGGCGTCCCACGGCGGCGGAAGTGCTGGGCAGGCACGCCGATCGCCGGAAGCGCGAGTCGCAGGCAACAGCGGATCCCGTCAACACCGGCGCCGGTGCCGGCCGCGCTGCGGACGGCGATCCCCAGGACGTGGATACGGACGCTGCGGATGCCGGGAGCACCGACCCCGGCCATCCCGATTCGGCAGCTGAGGATCGTGCGCCGGCCGCTGACACCGGTACCGGCGCGGACGGCGAACGCGCTGCCGGTGCAGATCGTGATGCCGGTGTCGACGTGGGTCCGGGCTACCCGACGCGCGACGACGCGGCAGCCGCGACCTCGACGTCTCCGCAGTCGACGGAGCCTTCTCGGGTCGGTCGGCAGCCAGAGTCGGATCCCCTTCGTGGCAGAGATGCGGGCGCGGGGGGCAGAAACACGAGCACAGAGAGCAGGGACCAGGGCGCAGAAGCGGGCGGCGAGACGTCTGGCACTGCGGTGGGCGAGGATGCCCGGGAGGATGCCGGTGAGCCGCAGAGCCCGCCCGACGATGCGGCATCCGCACGCCGGTATGAGTACGGCGACCAGCGGCCGACCGGGGCTATCGACGAGGACACCGTGGAACGAGTGGATGCGTTCGCCGTGCGCGACGTGCCGATGAACGGCAGCGAGGGGGGTCGTGATGCCGAGTAATCGGGCGATCGCGCGCGGGAGCGTTCGCGTGCTGGCCGGTGTGATCGGTGTCGGTGTCGCTGTCGTCGCCCTCGCGGGCGCCGCGCTCGTGCCGCTGCCGGAGTTCCGGGTGACGCCGCCGTCGCAGAAGGTGGCGCCGGTGCCTGCCGATCAGGAACGGGTCTGCCCAGGCGGACTGCTCGACCTCGGCAACGCGACGGATGCTTCATCGCTGTCGTCGATCGGCACGCCGTCGCTCGTGACGACGTCCACGACCTCGGTCTCGCAGAGCAGCCTGGCCACCTCGAGCGTGCACGGTGGCGGCGGTGCGCCGCGGGTCATCAGGACGCAGGCGGACGGCTCCGGCGGCCGGCCGCTGATCGCCGGCGCGCAATCGCAGCGGGCACGAGAGGACGATGTCGCAGGGCTGGCGGCCGCCGCGTGCGGCGAGGCCGGCTCCGACAGCTGGCTCGTGGCCGGGTCTACGACTCTCGGCGCGACGAGCCTCGTGCTGCTGAGCAATCCGTCGAAGGTGCAGGCCACGGTCGACCTCGGCGTCTACACCGAGGCGGGCCACGCCGAGACTCCCGGCGCCCGAGGGCTGGTCGTGCGTGCGAACTCGCAGCTCGTGGTGCCGCTGGCGGGGATCGTGCCGAATGTGCAGGCATCCGTCGTGCACGTGCAGGCGAGCGGCGGCAGCGTGTACGCGTCACTGCAGCAGAGCAGCGTACAGGGTCTTGCGCCGCAGGGCGTCGAGCTCGTGGGCCCGACCGCTCTTCCCGCCCAGAAGCTCACCATTCCCGGGATGACGGTGGCGAACATCGCCCGCATCGCGACCGGAGCCGAGAGCGGCTCGAACCAGCTGCCTGCCGTGCGGCTGCTCGCCCCTGGCACGACGGAAGCGCACGTCACGGTGACGGCGACGTCGGAGACCACTCCGGGGGTCGGAGCCACGTCGCACATCACGATGCAGGGTGGAACGGTGCGCGAGGTGACGTTCGACCATCTGATCGACGGCTCGTACACCGTGCAGGTGACGTCGGACGTTCCCGTCGTGGCCGCGGCCCGCACCGTAGATGCCGCCGCACCGGCGAGCGGTGACCAATCGGCGACGGCTCAGGCCGAGGCGGCGACGCAGGACTTCGCGTGGTTCGTGGCCTCGGCCCCGCTCGGCCAGAAGTCGGTGGTGGCCGTGCCGCCGGGATCCGCGCCGACGCTGCACTTGAGCAACGAGACCGGATCGGATGCGTCGGTGACGTTGACGCCCAGGACAGGGGCGGCGCAGAAGGTCGCGGTGCCGGCGGGCAAGGGCGTCGCCGTGCCGGTCACGGCGCGCGGCTCGTACACGCTCGAAGGGGCGGAGGGGCTGCGGGCATCCGTGAGCCTGACGGGCGACGCCCAGTCGTCATCCTTCGCCCTGAACCCGCCGGGGCCGCTGGCGCAGCCGATCACGGTGTATCCGAAGTAGTGCGCCTTCGCTCCGGTCGAGCGGCGAGGGACGGGCGCGTGGCTCAGTAGTGCCCGCCGAAGCGGCCGGGCGCCAGATCCCAGGGGTCGCGACCCATCAGCTCGGCGACGGCGCGGAAGACGCAGCTCTCGACGAGGAGCTTGCGATGCAGGTCGTCGTTGCGGTGCAGCTTGGCCAGCCTCTCGATCGGCACCCGATAGAGGGTGATCGTCTTGGTGGCGTGGTCGACTCCCCAGCGCTCGACCTCCTCGTAACCGAGCGCCGCGGACGGCGCGGCCGCGATCTGCACGTGCATGTCGGAGAGCTCGTCGGGCCAGATGCCCTTGAGGAAGTCGGCCGTGGTCGCGACGGTCATCTCGAAGACGTCGATCCGGTCTTGCAGCAGAGGCAGGTGGGGGCCGGTGATGGGCCCTCGCGCGCCGCGCCCGTGGCGATCCGATCGACGCACCGGGGTGGCGTACCGTACTGGCCGGGATCGGGGCATGTCGCCCATCCTACGGTCACGGTCCGACGCTGTTCGGCGCGATGGACACACCGCGGGTTGAGCCTGTCGAAACCCGCATGCGGACGTGTTCCGAGAGCGCACCGGACGGTGGGGTGAACGGTGCCACGGCGACGAGCAGGGTGCAGCAACACAGTGCACCGGGCGGTGCGACCGTGCAGTGTGCACCGGCACCGTGCAGTGTGCACCCGCACTGCGCCCTGCCGCGGCGACGGCGCTGTGCATCGTGCGCCGGCGACGCGCCGTGAACGGGGGAGGCACACGAACGGTGCCGCAGCGCGGTTGCCGAGTAGTCTGGTGCCCTGATGACGGTGCGCACGTGTTCGAAGGTGGCTTGCTCGCGCGAAGCCGTGTCGACGCTCACCTACGACTATGCGGATTCGATGGTCGTGCTCGGACCGCTGTCGCTGACGCACGAGCCGCACACGTACGATCTGTGCGCCATCCACGCCGAGCGGCTCTCCGCACCGCAGGGATGGCAGGTCGTTCGGCATCAGGTGATCGGCGAGCCGCAGGGGCTCGGCGGCCTCTGACGGCGCCGGCGGCTGCTCCGTCTCGTCCCTCGGTATCCACCTTCCCGTCCGTATTCACCTTCCCGTCTCGGCCGTGTTCACTTTCCCGTCTCGTCCGTATTCAGGAGATGCGCGGGGTTCGACCGCGATATGCAGGTGAGCGAGCGGAGGTCCTGAATACGGCAACGGAATGGCGGATGCCCGTGGCCGTCCTGGGTCGCCGTAACACTCGGGAACGTGCTGAGACAATGGAGCACATGACCTCCCTGAGCTCCCAGGACCTCGCGCCGAACGCATCCGAGACCGCGACGTCGGACGCCCGTCCGTTCGAATACCGGGTGCGTGACCTCGCGCTCGCCGAGGCCGGACGCCACCAGTTGCGCCTGGCTGAGCAGGAGATGCCCGGCTTGATGGCGCTGCGCGCGGAGTTCGCCGACGCACAGCCGCTGGCGGGTGCTCGGATCGCCGGCTCGCTGCACATGACCGTGCAGACGGCCGTGCTCATCGAGACTCTCGTGGCGCTCGGCGCCCAGGTGCGCTGGGCGAGCTGCAACATCTTCTCCACACAGGACGAGGCGGCGGCCGCCGTCGTGGTGGGCCCGGACGGAACGCCGGAGCATCCGCGGGGCGTTCCCGTCTTCGCGTGGAAGGGCGAGAGCCTCGAGGAGTACTGGTGGTGCACGAGCCGCATCTTCGACTGGAGCTCGGAGGCCGAGCGGGCTCGGCAGGCCGGCGCAGCCGATCACGACTTCATCGGACCGAACCAGATCCTCGACGACGGCGGTGACGCGACTCTGCTCGTGCACCTCGGTGCGCAGTTCGAGCGTGAGGGACGCGTTCCGGATGCCGCCCCGCGCGACTCCCACGAATACCGTGTGATCCTCGACGTGCTGCGCGAATCCCTCGCCGAGTCGCCGGACCGCTGGACCCGTATCGCGAGCGAGATCGCGGGCGTCACGGAGGAGACCACGACCGGCGCTCACCGGCTGTACGAGCTGGAACGCGACGGCAGGCTGCTGTTCACTGCGATCAACGTCAACGACTCGGTCACCAAGTCGAAGTTCGACAACAAGTACGGCATCCGCCACTCGCTCGTCGACGGCCTGAACCGCGCCACCGACGTGCTGATCGGCGGCAAGGTCGCCTTCGTCGCGGGCTACGGGGATGTCGGCAAGGGTGCGGCCGAGGCGTTGCGCGGCCAGGGAGCACGCGTGATCGTGAGCGAGGTCGACCCGATCAACGCGCTCCAGGCGGCGATGGACGGGTTCCAGGTGTCGCGCCTGGAGTCGGTGATCGGTGAGGTGGACATCCTGATCACGGGTACCGGGAACAAGAACGTGGTGCGGCTCGAGCACCTGCTCGCCATGAAGCATCTTGCGGTCGTGGCGAACGTCGGGCACTTCGACAATGAGATCGACATGGCATCGCTGGAGGCGCTCGACGGTGCCGAGAAGGTCGAGATCAAGCCGCAGGTGCACGAGTGGCGGCTGCCCAACGGGCGCAGCGTGCTCGTACTCAGCGAGGGCCGGCTGATGAATCTCGGGAACGCGACGGGGCACCCGTCGTTCGTGATGAGCAACTCGTTCACGAACCAGGTGCTGGGTCAGATCGAGCTGCACGGCAATGCGGATGCGTACCCGCTCGGCGTGCACACCCTGCCGAAGGTGCTCGATGAGAAGGTGGCGCGACTGCACCTCGACGCCCTCGGCGTGGAGCTCACCACGCTCAGCGCCGAGCAGGCGGCGTACATCGGCGTGCCCGTCGAGGGCCCCTACAAGTCCGACCAGTACCGCTACTGACGACTGAGCCGAGAGCCAAGCGAGCTTGCTCGCTTGGCCGAGGCGATGGAGTCAGTTGAGTCGCGGAGCGCGATCACTGACGACTGAGCCGAGAGCCGAGCGAGCTTGCTCGTTTGGCCGAGGCGATGGGGTCAGTTGAGTCGCGGAGCGCGATCACTGACGACTGGGCCGAGAGCCGAGCGAGCCTGCTCGTTTGGCCGCGGGAATCGGCGTTTGCGCCGCTTTGCCGTGTTTGCGCCACTTGTTCTGGCGCAGTACCGAAGATGCGGCGCAGTCGGCGGGTGGCTGCGTGCGGGGTAGCGCGCACGGTCAGTCGCGGCGGGGGAACCCGGGCGGAAGCGCCGTGAGTGCGGGCTCGACGCGTTCGAGTCTCGCGCGATCGCCCATCAGCGCCGCGTACTCGCGGTCGCGACGGAGCGCGGCGACGGCGACGAGGAACGACTCAGCGTCGGTGTTCGGCAGCGGTGAGACGAACGGCGCGGCCTCGCGCGCGAGCTCCGTGGCGACGCGCGTGCGGGCATCCGGCGTGAGCGTCCCCGCGTGCCTCAGGAACTCAGCGATGCGCCTGGCGAGCCGAGGTGGAAGCGCGGCGACATCGGCCACCGTGGCCCAGCCCGCGAGGTGCGCTGGCAGCGGCGGCGGTGGGGGCGGCGCCGCAGGCATCCGTTGCAGCTGCGAGTACGTGCCGGCGAGAAGGTCGCCGATGCGCTTGGATCGCGGGCTGAGCAGACCGGCGATGGCGGCTATGCCGCCGAGCGTGAGGTAGATCTCGATCGATCCCGCCAGGGACCGCACGAACGCGTGCCGCAACTGCTCGGATGCGCCGTCATCCCGCACGATGCGCGCGCCGATCGCGAGCTTGCCGAGACTGCGGCCGTGCGTGAGGCCCTCGACGGCTGTGGGCACCACCACGAACACGAACGCGACGATCGCCACCTGGATGGCTGCCGTCGCCGCGGCGTCGAGCACCTTGCCCGCTCCGGACAGCGCCCAGAACAGCAGCAGGACGACGGCGTACCCCGAGAGTGCGTCGATCGCGAGGCCCGCGCCGCGCAGCACGAACGTGGCAGCTCTGGCGTCGACCGCCACGGCCTCCCCGGTGAACTGACGCTCGTCGTCGGCGTACTCGCCCGTCGCCGGGCCGGCATAGCGAGGGCTGCTCGCCACCTGGCCGCTCATGGCTACCATCTAATCAGCCATGGATGCCGACGCGTACGCCGCAGCCCACAGCGCCGAGTGGGAGCGGCTGGGCGCGCTCGCGCGACGCCGCACGCTCGACGGGGCGGCATCCGATGAGTTGATCGCGTCGTATCAGGTGGCGGCCACGCACCTGTCGGCGCTGAGCTCCGCCGACGGCGATAGCGCATACACCGACCGGCTGGCCACGGTGATCGCCGCTGCCAGGCGTCGATTCACGGGCACGCGCACGAGCGCTGCAGGAGGAATCGCTCTGTTCTTCGCCGCGTCGCTGCCAGCGGCGTTGTACCGCGTGCGCTGGGTGGCGCTCTGCGTCGCGCTGGGCACCGTCGCGGTGGCGGCCCTGGTCGCGTGGTGGCTGGTTTCCGATCCGAGGGCTCTCGCCGCCGTGGGCAGCACCACGGATCTGAAGCAGTACCTGAACCACGACTTCATCGACTACTACTCGCGCGATCCGGCCGCGTCGTTCGCCGGCCAGGTGTGGACCAACAACGCGTGGCTGGCCGCGCAGAGCATCGCCACGGGCATCCTCGGCGTCTACGTGCCGTACATCCTGGTGCAGAATGCCGTCAACCTCGGCGTCGCGGCCGGCATCTTCGTGCACTACGACCGGGCCGACGTACTGTTCTCCTACATCCTTCCGCACGGGATGCTCGAGCTCACCTCGCTCTTCGTCGCCGCGGCGGCCGGCCTGCGCATCTTCTGGGCGTGGGTCGCACCGGGGCCGCGCACCAGGGGCCAGGCGCTCGCGCAGGAGGGCCGCGCGCTGTTCGCGGTCGCGGTCGGCACGGCGATCAGTCTCTTCTGCTCCGGCCTCATCGAGGGGTTCGTGACGCCGTCCGGGCTTCCGGTCTGGGCCAAGGTCGCGATCGGCGCGTTCGCGCTCGCCGCCTTCCTCGTCTACATGCTGATCGTCGGCCGTAGGGCGGCCGAGGCCGGGGAGGCGGGCGATCCGGAGACGGATGCGCGATCGCGCCGCCTCGTCGCAGCCTGACAGGAGACCAGGGCGACAGAGTACACAGACGACAGAGGAACAGACGACAGAGCACACAGAAGAGGGGCCCGGTCTGCGCGACCGGGCCCCTCGTGCTTCTCGAGCTGCTACGAACGCTGGCGGCCGTCGACCTTCTTGAGGCTGTCGAACAGCGGCGCGAACGTGAAGCCGGCGATGAGCGCGCCGATGATCGGTGCGACGATCGTGACCCAGACCTGACCGATGGCATCCGGCCCGCCGTAGATGGCGGTGGCCAGCGCACGGGCGGGGTTGAACGAGCCGTTGGACACCGGGATGGCGATGAGCGCGACCGTGGTCAGCGTGAGGCCGATGGCGAGCGGTGCGAAGCCTGCCGCCGCGCGCACGTGCGTCACGCCCAGGATGACGTAGAGGAAGAACGCGGTCGTGACGATCTCGATGATGAAGACCGACCAGAATCCGTACCCGCCGGGCGACAGCACGTCGTAGCCCGTGGATGCTCCCCTGAACTGAAGGCTCAGGAAGTCGCCCTTCACGCCCTTGGCGCCGGCGAGCACCCAGAGGATGATGCTCGATGCGATGATGCCGCCGACGAGCTGCGCCACGATGTAGCCGATCACGTCGCGCCAGGCGAAACGCCGAGCCGCGGCGAGCCCGAGCGTGACGGCCGGGTTGAAGTGACCGCCGGAGATCGGACCGAACGAGTACGCGCCGATGACGACGGAGAGGCCGAGG
>NZ_DASZVF010000017.1:0-68814 GCF_035547335.1 Humibacter sp.
TGGAGCGGTTCCAGCGCACCCGTGGCGTGTTGAAGCTCGTTTCGTCGATCGTGCACGAGCTGTGGGCATCGAACGACGCTTCGCCGCTGATCCTGCCGGGCAACGTGCCGCTGGATGCGACGACCGTGAACACGGACCTGACGCAGTACCTCGAAGATCAGTGGAAGCCGATCATCGACTCTGACATTGACGGCCCTGGATCGACCGCGCAGCAGATCGACCTCGACCGCCCGAATCTCGGCCAGCGGTTCATCACCCAGCGCATCGCACGCACGATCTTCATGGGCGCGGCCCCCAGGATCAAGAGCACCCGCAAAGGGCTCGACAAGCAGTACCTCTGGCTCGGCACCGCAGTTCCCGGTGACACGCTCGGTAACTTCGGCAGCGCCGTTGAACTACTTGCTCAACGCTCCACCTACTTCTACGAAGAACAGGGGCACTACTGGTTCGACACCCAGCCCTCGGTCACCAAGACCGCGAACGACTACGCCGAGCGGCTCCGCGAGGATGTCGAGACGGTCTGGAACGAGATCACTCGCCGCCTCCAAGGCGAAGAGCGCGTGCGCGGTGTGTTCGATCGGGTCCACATCGCGCCATCCTTGTCCGCCGACATCCCGGACCTTGAGGACACGCGCCTGGTGATCGCCCACCCTCGACACGCACGCCGCAAGCAGGACGGCGCCGACTCGGCTGCGCACGCCTGGGTTCGCGACGCTATCGAGAGCAAGGGCGCGAGCCAGCGCATCCACCGCAACACGCTGATCTTCCTGCTCGCCGACAAGAGCGAGCTGGAAAGCCTTGAAGCCGCCACCCGCAGCTACCTCGGCTGGAAACGCGTCCAGGGCACTAGCGACAGCCTCAACCTGTCCGCGCAGCAGCGCAAGCAGACCGACGACTGGGTATCCCGCCTCGACCAGACCGTCTCCGACCGCATACGCGACACCTTCGTGTGGGCGGTCTACCCCGAGCAGTTCGACCCGACCAAGCCGTTCGAACTGGTCGCCGACCGCGTGCCCGACTCCGGCGGGCGCTCGCTGGCCGAGCGTGTCAGCGCCAAGCTTGGGCGTGAGGACCAGCTCGTCACCGACTTCGGTGCGCCCATCCTCGGCTCAACGCTGCACAACGAACTCGGTGCGCTGTGGCGTGACGTCGGCGAGATTACGGTTGGCGAGTTGTGGGGCTATTTCACCCGATACATCTACATGCCGCGTCTCGTTCGACGCGAGGTGCTCGACAGTGCCATCGAGCAGTCGCTCTCAGCAGTGCTCGTCGACAACGAACGGTTCGCTATCGCATCAGGCAAGGACGCCGAGACCGGTCGCTACCGTAGCCTGCTCGTGGCACCGAACCCGAACTCACGGATTCAGGTCACCGACAGCACCCTGCTCATCGAAACCGAGCGCGCCCAGAAGCAGGCCGAGACTGACCGGATCGCAGCTATACGTGAGGCTGCGATGAACGCCTCCACAACTGACGGCGACTCCGCTCCCGTCGGGCCGGTTGACTTCGTGTGGACGGGCAGCTCGTGCGCCGAGGGCGATGAGCCGTCCGAGGCCGAGTCTGCACTGGAGGCAGTCCTTTCCCGGTTCTTCGGATCGGTGAAGATCGACTCCGACCGTTACGCCCGCGACATCGGCAACGTGACCCGCGAGGTGATCGACCGCCTTGCTGGGGCAGGCGCGCGGCTCGACATCACCATCGACATCCAGGCCACCAAGCCAGGGGGCTTCGACGAGTTCGAGGTCCGCACCATCAGCGAGAACGCCCGTGTCCTCAAGTTCGACCCCAGCTCCGGCTTCGAGAAGAGCTGAGGTTAGCGGTGGCGCGATTCGGAAACGATCAGACGAACATCGGTCGCCTCGATGTCCGCACGGTGGACGAAGGTGGTCGAGTTGAGGCCTTCTTCGTTCCAACCGAGCTACCACATGAAGAGTCGTCCGCACACCGGCGCTTGGCTGAAGGTGTGAAGCTCGTGGAGTTCAACTCCGAGACCGGCATCCTGAAGATTCACCCCATCAACACCCTCTCAAACCACAGCGGGTACCTTGGCCCGAAGTACGAGCAGGTGCAGACGCTTTCCCTGGAAACGTCGTTGCTGGATGAATATTTCGAGGGCTCCGACCTGGAGTCAATCCTTGAGACGCTACCGCCCGGATTCGTCAAGGACTTCGCCTACGGGCTCGGGTTGCTCAAGGACTGCAACCGGCTGATTCGGTTGATCGAGACCAACACTCCCTGCACAGAGATCATCTTCACTGATGGCAACAATGCCTCAATCAACGGGACAGGGTTCCACCTCGGCCTATCGCGGTTCGCCGCGATCTGGGCCGAGATCGGCCGGATCAATGACCGGGGAAATCGTGCGGCGGGTCGAGTGAAGGACGTATTCGTACACAACAACCTCGCTGCGACACTTGGTCTCGCCAGCGCGGACTTCTCGCTTGGGCGGCACCCGGACTCGCGCGTGATCGCGAAGGCCGCCGACGGGATTGAAGAACTCAGTAGCGTTGAACGTGATGCTTTGGTCGAAGCGGTTGCGTCCGAATCGGCAGCGATAGCAGCTGGATCACCCCAGAAGTTTCAGCAGCTCAAGCGAGACATCGAGCTCGTCAGCCTTGATCGCCTCATCGAGGCGTACGCAGAGGCACTGGAACAAGGCAAGGCCGAGCCCTACTGGCAAGCCTTCTTCGATGACAACGCCTTTGCGCTGCAACAGGTCTTCGGGGCCCCGATGGTAAGCGTGCGTTCTGGAGCGAACGTAGGCGGTCGGAGACTCTCTGGAAGCGGCGACAAGATCGCTGACTACCTGTTCAAGAACTCGCTCACGAACAACGTTGCTCTGGTGGAGATCAAGAAGCCGGCCACGCAGCTGCTGGAAGCTCGTGAGTACCGGCAGGGTGTATTCGGTCCATCGAAGGAGCTCAACGGCGCAGTCTCCCAGGTACTCGATCAGGCGTACAACCTGACGAAGAACCTCACCGGCCTGAAGGAAAGCTCGCGTCAATGGGACTTGGAGTCCTACGCGGTCTCCTGCTTCGTGGTTGCCGGACGGACACCATCGGCCAGCGACCCTGCAAGACAGAAGTCGTTCGAGTTGTATCGCGCGAACTCCCGCAGCGTGACGATCGTGACCTACGACGAGATTCTTGAACGACTGAGACTGCTTCGCGACTTCCTTACGCCGGCCTCGCCCACGGCCGAGGAGGTCTGATCGAGATGGCACGCCCACCTGCTTGGAGGCACACGCTTGACGAGGCCCGGCGACAGGCGCTCGTCGCGATCGACTTCTACAACCGTCCCGGTGATCGACGCAGCTTCAGTGACTTCATCGTCCACATCCACCTCGCGTGGCAGAACCTACTTCACGCTGACCGCATGCGCCGCAAGGCCGAGATTTTCTACCGCGAATCGGGCGGTCGGCGCATCTTCAAGCGAAACCCGGATGGCTCCAAGAAGACCTGGGACCTGAGCCAGTGCCTGAAGCACGAGTTCAAGGACAACGACCCGATCAGAGCAAACGTCGAGTTCTTTGTCGGACTGCGAAACCACGTCGAACACCGCTTCCAAGACTCAGTCCTGGTAGCAACAGCTGCAGAGGCGCACGCATGCATCATCAACTTCGAGGCAGAACTGATCCGGAGGTTCGGCATAAGCGAGACTCTGGGTTCAGAGCTGAAGTTCCCGGTCTTCGTGCAGTCCCTCAGCCCGTCGAGATACGAGGAACAACGCGATCTCCGTCGAGGTCTGCCAACTAGCGTCTCCACGTTCATCACTGAGTTCCAGGGCGGCTTACCAGATGACGTGCGAAGCGATGAGCGCTATGCCTACCGGCTCTTGTTGCTTCCGATGAAGGGGCCCAAGACGGAAGCAGACCTCGCTCTGAACTTCGTACGGCAAGATGAACTCAGCGAGGAGGAGCTTCAAGCTCTTCTCGGCCAGGAAGGCAGCGTCATCGTCGCGGAGAAGTACCGTGAGGCGATCCACGGCGATGAGATGCTGCCCAAGGCCGCCGCCGCCGCGGTAGAGGAGCGCATCGCCTTCAAGTTCAGCGTCAACAACTTCACGCGTATCCGCAAGGAGTGGCAGATCGGGCCAGCCAAGAGTGGCGACAAGGAACAGTTGCCAAAATCGGACGGCTACTGCCTCTACTCACCTGCCTTCAAGCAGTTCGTCTATCGGCCAAAGCTTGTGGAGCGGATGGCCGATGCGGTGGATACCGCAGAGAAGTACCAAGCTCTGCTGGGCCGTCCGCCTACCGTGAAACTGCCGGCGCAGACGTGAGGACTGCAACGGTGATTTCGTGTGTGGGGCTTTCGTCAGTCTTTCGTAGCCCGCGTCTTCGCCCACACCGTGCCCCGGTGAACTCCGAACCGGCGGGCCAGTGCGTTCACGCTCACGCCCTGCGCGCGGGCTGTTCGCATAGCGTCTACTTCGGTGTCGGTGAGGCGTGTTCGAGGTCGTTTCTTTGGTTCCGCCGACGCGTCGATCAGCGGGTCGTCGACCTCGCCCTTGGGCTCGGCATCCCTACCGACGCCTCGATCCCATGCGGAAACAAGCCTCTCGACACGTGGTCGCCTGTTCCCGTAGTGCTCCATTGCGTCCACCACATGAACCGTCGCCGCTGCCCCTCGTGCGGCTCTGTGTGCATAGGGCGCGCCGTCTACGGCTCGCTGGAGCAGCCGGGAGACGTGTTCTACGCCGGATGCGTGATTGGCCCAGAGGACCCGCGCCGTTACGGATGCCACGACTGCGGCGCGCTCTTCGACCGGCCTCTCTCCGGGCAGCCGGCATCCGCTGCGGCCGCACACGACAACGAGTCGGATGCCGCACACCCGGGTCACGTCTGAGCGAACGGGGTCAGGCGCCCGAGAGCCGCGCGACGACGGGAGCGAACCGTTCCGCGAATCCAGCGCCGAACACGAAGTAGCTGAAGCCGATCTCCTCGCGCCGTCGCAACAGCTCGTCGATGACGGCCGCGGGATCGTCAGGCAGGGAGAAGAGGGAGTCCATCGCCCTGAGCGCCTCCGGATCGATGCCAGGAGGCCCCATGAACGGTGCGGGCACGTCGCCGACCATGCCGACGTGCTGTGAGAGCTCCATGATCCTTCCCGAGGCATCGACGGAGGCGGCGAACTCTCGTACCGCGTGCGTGATCCGCGCGCGTTCATCCGAGGCGTTCAGGACGAAGGTGGCGGAGTCGGCGAGCTCGGCAGCGAGCGCCAGCGATCTCGGACCGCGGACGGCCATGATGACCGGGGTGTGGCGGTCAGGCTCCTCGATTTCCCGCAGCGCGGTCACGGTCTCGCGCACGCGGGCGAGCCGCTCGGCGCCTGGAACCTTCGGCAGTCCCTGCTCCGTCTCGATGCCGGTGCGGCCCAGTCCGATGCCTAGCTCGAATCGGCCCTCGGTGAGCGTGGTCAGCGAGTGCGCCTCCCAGGCCGTGCTCCACGGCTGCCGGAGTGCGGCGGCGTAGACCCAGCTGCCGACCCGGATATCGGCGATGGCGGCAGCGGTGGCGAGCGTCGGGCCGGGCGATGGCTGCATCCCCGGCACGTCGGGCATCAGCAGTGTCGAGTAACCGAGGTCGGCGATCCGCCGTACCCGGTCCCGCCAGGTCGGCAGGTCCGTCATGATCGGGGCCACGAGCCCGAACCGGAACGGCCGCGTCATCTCGCCCTCGCTCTCTCGACCGGAAGGGCCGATCGTCCACCGGAATCCCTGGCATCCCGCCGGGTCGCGGCGATCGCCGCACGGGGCACGCGTCGAGCCTACTCAGGCACCGGGCCTCAGGCATCCGACCTCACGCACTCGACGCCGTCCAGGCCGGTGGACGGAAACATCGAGGGGGCGCCGCCGCAGCGACGCCCCCTCGCGAGTTGCCGGTGATCAGGCGTTCTCGAGCACGTAGCCCTCTTCGCCGTGCACGATCGTGTCGACGCCGGCGATCTCGTCCTCCGTCTTGACCCGGAATCCCATGGTCTTCTGGATGACCCAGCCGATGGCGTACGCCAGCACGAACGAGTAGATCATCACGCTGAACGCGCCGATGGCCTGTGCTCCGAGCTGCTGGAAGCTGCCTCCGTAGAGCAGGCTCGAGTACGGCTTGCTCGCGTCGCCGTCGATGTGGGTGAGGCCGAAGAAGCCGATGTAGAGCGTTCCGATGAGGCCGCCGATGAGGTGGATGCCCACCACGTCGAGCGAGTCGTCGAACCCGAACTTGAACTTCAGGTCGATCGCGACGGCGCAGACGGCTCCCACGATGAGACCGAGCACGATCGCCCAGAACGGGGTGAGCGCGTTACAGGCGGGCGTGATGGCCACCAGGCCCGCCACCGCTCCGGATGCCGCGCCGATGGAGGTCGGCTTGCCGTCCTTGATCCGCTCGACCACGAGCCATCCGATGGTCGCCGCCGCCGGTGCCGCGAGCGTGTTGATCCACGCGATCGCTGCGACGCCGTCGACGGCCGCCTCCGAGCCGGCGTTGAATCCGAACCAGCCGAACCACAGGAGTGCGGCGCCCAGCAGCGTGAGCGGCACGTTGTGCGGCTTGCTCATGCCCTTCTGGAACCCGACTCGTTTTCCGAGCACGAGCGCGAGGGCGAGTCCGGCAGCTCCCGCGTTGATGTGCACCGCCGTGCCGCCCGCGAAGTCGTTGACGTGCAGGGTGTGTGCGATCCAGCCGTTGCCGAGGTTGAACACCCAGAACGCGACGGGGAAGTACACCAGTGTGACCCAGATGCCCGCGAACACCATCCACGATCCGAACCGCGCGCGGTCGGCGATCGCGCCGGAGATCAGCGCGACCGTGATGATGGCGAACGTGGCCTGGAAGCCCGCGAACGCGAGGCCGTTCATGTCAGGCGTGGCGCCGTCCTTGCCAAGCAGGCTCGACAGGCCCCAGTCCGGCGTTCCGAGCCAGCCGGGGATCAGCGGCTTTCCGAACGCGAGCCCGTAGCCGTACAGAACCCACAGCACCCCCACGATGGCGATCGCGCCGAAGCTCATCATCATCATGCTGATCACGCTCTTCGCCTTGACCATGCCGCCGTAGAAGAACGCCACGCCGGGTGTCATCAGCAGAACGAGTGCCGCAGCCACGAGCAGCCACAGCGAGTTCACGCTGCTCTGTGCGTCGTAGGCGGCCGCTGCATGCAAGAACATAGGGTCTCCCTCTCAACGAGTGCCGGTGTCGCCATCACCGCCGGCCTCGGGTGCCGGGTATCCAGGTGAGGTGCCGTCAGTCTGCTGCGGGGAGATTTCGTGAGGAAGGTTCGCGTGTTTCGCGGTGGTTACAGCGTTCCTTCCGATGTAAACAGCATGTTTCGAAAGCGCCAGGCGGCTGCCGTGCATCAGCAGCGAGGATGCCGCGACGCCGCGCTTCACGCGGGCGGCGGCAGCTCCCCCGACGTCAGCGCGATGAGCCGCGAGACGGCACGCAGATACTTCTTGCGGTAGCCGCCCTGCAGCATCTCGGCGTCGAAGACGTCGTTCAGCGGCACGCCGGTCGCCACGATCGGGATCTCGGCGTCGTAGACCCGGTCGACGAACGCCACGAAGCGCAGCGCCTCCATCTGGTCGTGCAGTTGCTCCACGTCGGTGAGCGCGATCACGTCGACGCCGGAGATCAGCTTGATGTACTTCGAAGGATGCACGGTCGCCAGATGGTCGACGACGTCGCGGAAGCGGTCGGCGGTGACGTGCTCACCGCGTGCCCTGATCGCCTCGACGACGCGTACCAGCGTCTCCTCGTCCACGGTCGCGGCATCGCCAGAGACGTCGCGCCTGCGGTAGTCGAGCCCGTCGATGCGCACGGTCTCGAAATGCGACGACAGCGACTGGATCTCCCGCAGGAAGTCGGAGGCCGCGAAGCGGCCCTCGCCGAGCGCTTGCGGGGGCGTGTTGGAGGTCGCCGCGACCCTGGTGCCGCTCTCGACGAGCGCACCCAGGAGCCGCGTCATCATCATGGTGTCGCCCGGATCGTCGAGCTCGAACTCGTCGATGCAGATGAGCTTCGAGCCGCGCAGGAGGTCGATGGTGGGCTGGAATCCGAGCGCTCCGACGAGCGCCGTGTACTCGATGAAGGTGCCGAAGTACTTCGGAGCCGGAGCGACGTGCCAGAGCGCGGCGAGCAGGTGGGTCTTGCCGACGCCGAACCCGCCGTCGAGATACACGCCCGGCTTGTGCTCGACCTGCTTCTTCCGGCCCCAGCCGAAGAACCCGCCGGGCTGCGGCGGCTCCCATGCGGCGGCGAACGACCGCAACGTCTGCACGGCGGATGCCTGAGACGGGAAGTCCCGATCCGGACGATACGAGTCGAACGTGGCAGTGTGGAACTGAGGCGGCGGGACCAGCTCGGCCGCGATCTCGCGACCTGTGATCGATGGCGTCACCTCGGTGAGGCGATCGGCTGTAGGAAGCGCGTGCGCGGTCATGTGTTCCTTTGTGTCGAAGTCTTACCGTGCCCCTGTGGTTGCCAGGCGGCCGTGCGTAAGTTCGCGTGAGGGACAGGCGTCAAGCCTAGCCCGGAGGTCACCCGCCCCGACCATCGAGCAGTACCCACTCCGAGGAGGAAACCATGACCGTGGGATTCGACGATTCCGCGAAGTTCGCCGAGTACGCACATCCCGAGAAGCTGGTGAGCACGCAGTGGCTCGCCGAACACCTGGGCGACGAAGGACTGGCGGTGGTGGAATCCGACGAAGACGTTCTGCTCTACGAGACCGGACACATCCCGACGGCCGTGAAGATCGACTGGCATACGGATCTGAACGATCCCGTTCTGCGCGACTTCGTCTCGGGTGAGCGCTTCGCGCAGCTCCTCGGCGACAAGGGCATCTCGCGAGACACGACCGTCGTCATCTACGGCGACAAGAACAACTGGTGGGCGGCGTACGCGCTGTGGGTGTTCACGCTGTTCGGCCACGAGGACGTGAGGCTGCTCGACGGCGGCCGCGACAAGTGGATCGCCGAAGGCCGCGAACTCACCACCGACGTTCCCCAGCCCGCCGCGGCCGAGTATCCCGTGGTCGAACGCGACGACTCGAAGGTGCGCGCCTTCAAGGAGGACGTCCTCGCGCACCTCGGACAAGGTCCGCTCATCGATGTGCGCTCGCCAGAGGAGTACAGCGGTGAGCGTACCGAGATCCCCGGCTACCCGACCGAGAGCGCGCTCCGTCCAGGGCACATCCCGTCGGCCGCTTCGGTTCCCTGGGCGCGTGCGGCCGCACCGGATGCCACGTTCAAGAACCGCGAGGAGCTCGAGGCCATCTACAAGGGCGAAGCGGGGCTGCAGGACGGCGACGAGGTGATCGCGTACTGCCGCATCGGCGAGCGTTCGAGCCACACCTGGTTCGTGCTGACGCACCTTCTCGGGTTCTCCGACGTGCGCAACTACGACGGGTCGTGGACGGAGTGGGGCAGCGCAGTGCGCGTTCCGATCGTCAAGGGCACCGAGCGCGGCGACGTCGCCGTCTAGGCATCATCCGGTTCGGGAGGCCGCGACGCCTCGCGTCGTGGCCTCCCGTGCTGTTCCGCGGCGCCCGCCGGCTCACGGCACGCATGAGAAACTGGAGGCCTGATGACCACCCCCACGCTTCCCGCCACCCTGCAGGAGATCAAGGAAGAGTTCCTCGCTCTCGAGCTGCGGGACCGCCTGCAGCTCCTGCTCGAGTTCTCCAACGAGCTGCCCGAGCTGCCTGAGCGGTACCGGGATCATCCCGATCTCTTCGAACGCGTGATCGAGTGCCAGTCGCCGGTGTTCATCTTCGTCGAGGTGGATGACGACCAGATCGTGCATCTCTACGCGACTGCGCCGCGCGAATCCCCCACCACGCGCGGGTTCGCCTCCATCCTGGCCCAGGGTCTCGCGGGGCTCACCGCCGATGAGGTGCTGGCGGTTCCTGACGACTATCCGCAGGAGCTTGGGCTCAGCGAAGCGGTCTCGCCGTTGCGGGTTCGCGGGATGACGGCGCTGCTGGGTCGCACGAAGCATCAGGTCATGCTGAAGCGCAAGGGCTGACGTCCGCGCACGCTCTGCCGACTTCAGGAGCGCCGCCAACTTCAGGAGCGCCGCCGACGTCAGGAGCGCGAGTCGAGCCGATCGAGCCAGCCTGCGATCGCTGCCGTCCATCGCTCGGGCTCGACGTTCCACAGCTTGGTGTGCTTCGCCTCCGAGAACGGCACGAACGTGACGAGATCCGGTCGCCGGTCGGCGAGCCGGTGCGACGCCCCGGCAGGCACGTAGCCGTCGTCGTCGCTGTGCATGAGTAGAACGGGAACGCTCAGCTCGTGAGCGCGCAGCGTGAAGTCGAGGCCTGCCAGACCGACAGCGGCGTCCTGTCCAACCAGCCCGGTCGCCCACGACGAGTCGAGAAGAATGAGCGCGCCCTGGGTCACGGGCCGGGGAAGCTTCAACAGCTCCGCCTGGTAGTCGAGCGTCTCCACCCAGTCGATGACAGGAGAATCGAGAACGATCCCGGCTATCCGATCGGCGTGGGGCGACCGCACGGATGCCTGCAGCACGATCGCGCCGCCCATCGACCACCCGAAGAGCACCACGTGGCGAGCGCCGTGGTCGATCGCATACGCGATCGCGGCGTCGACGTCGCGCCATTCGGTGGATCCGAGGCCGTATCGCCCGTCTTCGCTCCCGGCCGCGTCGCCGTCGTTGCGGTAGCTGACGGCGAGACTCGTGTAGCCCTTCTCGTGGAACACGGGGATGCCGCGCAGCGTCTCCTGACGCTGCGTTCCCCTACCGTGCACGTGGATCGCCCACCTGTCCGACGGCTCGGTTGCGGGGAACAGCCAGGCAGGGGCGGTGCCGTCGTCGACCGGAACCTCGACGCTCCGCACGGGCAGGCCCAGCTCACCTGGCGAGGTGAAGTACCAGCCGCTCAGCCGTCCGCGGGTCGCCGACGCCAGGTCTCCCCACACGACGGACTCCACGGCGCGGGTCACCGAGCCGTCCTCGGCGAGGCTGAGGATGTCGCCGATCCGCGCATACCCGCGGTCCTGTGAGAACCAGAGGCCGTAGCGACCGGGAACGCGAAGAGCGTCGCCCGTTCCCGCCAGGGTGACGGCCGACAGGTCGGGCGCGACGGAGCGGATGACGACATCCTGCCTCGTGCGCCTGCTCGGCGTGACCACCATCCTGGCGACCGTCATCGCCGTGGCGACGTAGCCGGCCGCTGCAGCGGCCCCCAGTCCCCCGACGACCGCGAGCGGAACCAGAACCTTGGCCAGTCGGCCCACGGCAACTCCCCTCGGCACGAAGGCGAGCCGGCGGTGCGGCGTGCCTTCGGTGAACTCCCGAGCCGAAACTCTAGTCTGCCAACGTGTCCCCTTCACCCGCGGCCCCCGGCGTCCCCGCGGAGTTCGCGGCGGCTGCGGACTCCGTTCGCCGATTCGACATGCGCCAGGAGCTGAGCGTCGCGGAGATTCCGGCGCCAACCGGGCTCGCTCCCCACGCCGTCGCCCTCTCTGCCGACATCGCCCCCGTGCGCAACGGCCGCGACTCCGATCTCGGCACAGGACGCTTCGTCCTGTTGCACGACCCCGCTGCCCCTGAGGAATGGGGCGGCACCTTCCGCGTGGTGTGCTTCGCGCAGGCGCCGCTGGAGACCGACATCGGGCTCGACCCGTTCCTGGCCGATGTGACCTGGTCGTGGCTGGTGGACGCGCTCGATCAGCGCGGGGCGGCGTACACGGCGGCATCCGGCACCGCGACGAAGATCATCTCGACCGGATTCGGCGAGCTCGCCAGGCAAGGCGACGGCGCGCAGATCGAGCTGCGCGCTTCGTGGACGCCCGCCGGGCCGGACATGCGCGCCCACGTGGAGGCGTGGGGCGATCTGCTCTGCATGCTCGCTGGGATCCCCCCTCTGCCAGACGGCGTGCGGCTGCTCAGTCAGCGAAGAGGGTCGCGTGGCTGAATACGACGTCGTCGACTCCCCCTCCGCATATCAGCAGGCCGTCGACGCGCTGCGATCGGGCACGGGCCCGATCGGGGTGGATGCTGAGCGGGCGTCGGGATTCCGCTACTCGCAGCGCGCCTACCTGATTCAGATGTTCCGCCGCGACGCCGGCGTCTTCCTCTTCGATCCTCCTGCGCTCGGCGATCTCAGCGCCCTTCAGGACGCCGTCGGCTCCGTGCCCTGGATCCTCCATGCCGCAAGCCAGGATCTCGCCTGCCTGCGCGAAGTGGGGCTGAACCCGTCCACGATCTTCGACACCGAACTCGGCGCCCGCCTGCTCGGATTCCCGCGCGTCGGACTGGCCACCATCGTCGAGGAGCTCCTCGGCGTCCATCTCGCCAAGGAGCATTCGGCAGCCGACTGGTCGACGCGGCCGCTGCCCGCGCCGTGGCTGACCTACGCGGCACTCGACGTCGAACTTCTGGTCGACCTCATGGAGGCCGAGCAGGTCCTCCTGGCCGACGCCGGCAAAGAGCAGATCGCCGCTCAGGAGTTCGCGTTCGCACTCGCACGCCAGCCCAAGCCGCCGCGCAGCGAGCCGTGGCGCAGGCTGTCGGGTGTGCACTCGATCCGCGGGCTGCGCAATCTCGCCGTGGCCAGGGAGCTGTGGACGGCCAGAGACGAGCTGGCGCGCACGAGGGACGTGGCACCGGGCCGGCTGCTTCCGGATGCGTCGATCACCGCGGTCGCGAAGGCGATGCCGGCGAGCAAACGAGATCTGGCCGCACTTCGCGAGTTCACCGGACGAGCGAGCCGCACCGAGATCGACCGCTGGTGGGATGCCGTCAGCCGCGGCCGCACGACGACCGACCTGCCGGTGCTCCGCGCCACAGGTGAGAGCATCCCGCCGCCCCGCGTCTGGGCCGACCGCAATCCGGAGGCGAACGAGCGGCTGAAGGCCGCCCGCGCCGCCGTGGGCGAGCTGGCCGACGAGCTGCGGATGCCGACCGAGAACCTGCTCGCTCCCGACACCCTGCGCCGGCTGGCCTGGTCCCCTCCGGAACACGTCGACGAGAGGTCGATCGCTGCGGCCATGACCGAGGCGGAGGCGCGTCCGTGGCAGGTCGAAGCGACAGCCGCGACCGTGGCCGGCGCCTTTGTGGAAGCGGCCCAATCCCCGATCACGCCGTCCGAACCGGCTTCGTAGGATCGCCCAATCGATTCTTCGCGCCCGGGCCGGGTTCCTAGGATCTTCGCGTAACACCTGAACTGGGAGGCGAAGTGGCCGAAAGAGCTGACGTTCTGTTCGTCGATGGGGTGCGCACCCCCTTCGGGAGAGCGGGTGACAAGGGCATCTACTGGAACACCCGAGCCGACGACCTGGCGGTGAAGTCGATCGTCGGGCTGCTCGAGCGCAACCCGGGACTGCCCAAGGACAGGGTGGACGACGTGGCCATCGCCGCGACCACGCAGCAGGGCGACCAGGGTCTCACGCTCGGCCGCTCGGCCGCCATCCTCGCCGGGCTGCCCTCGACGGTTCCCGGTTTCGCCATCGACAGGATGTGCGCCGGCGCCATGACCGCCGTCACCACGACGGGATCGGGCATCGCCTTCGGACAGTACGACGTCGTGCTCGCCGGCGGTGTCGAGCACATGGGGCATCACCCGATGGGTCAGGGGGTCGACCCGAACCCTCGATTCGTGGCCGAGAAGCTCGTCGACCCCGCCGCGCTCAACATGGGCAACACCGCAGAGCGTCTGCACGACCGGTTCCCCGGCCTGACCAAGGAGCGCTCCGATCGGTACGGCATGCGCAGCCAGCAGAAGGTCGCCGCGGCATACGCGTCTGGCGACATCCAGCCCGACCTCATCCCGGTCTCCTACCGCTCGGAGCAGGGCTGGGGGCTTGCGACGGAAGACCAGGGCATGCGCCCGGACACCACGATGGAAGGCCTCGCTGCGCTGAAGACGCCGTTCCGGCCCCACGGTCGCGTGACGGCGGGCAACGCCTCCCCGCTCACGGATGGCGCGACCGCAGCGCTCCTCACCTCGTCCCGGGCCGCAAAAGAGTTCGGCCTCACGCCGAAGATGCGGATGGTGTCCTTCGGTTTCGCCGGTGTCGAGCCGGAGGTGATGGGCATCGGCCCCATCCCCTCCACCGAGCGCGCGTTGAAGAACGCCGGGTTGTCGATCGACGACATCGGCTTGTTCGAGCTCAACGAGGCATTCGCCGTTCAGGTGCTGACCTTCCTCGACCACTTCGGCATCGACGACGACGACCCGCGCGTGAACCCGTGGGGCGGCGCCATCGCGATCGGGCACCCGCTCGCCGCCAGCGGTGTGCGGCTCATGATCCAGCTGGCCAGGCAGTTCGAGCAGCACCCCGAGGTGCGTTACGGGCTCACCGCCATGTGCGTCGGTCTCGGTCAGGGCGGCTCGGTCGTCTGGGAGAACCCCCACCACTCGAAGTACGGAAAGTGAGCATCGGCGTGACCGACTATTCGAAGATCGACTTCTCCGACCTGCTGGCGTTCGCCGACGACGAGGTCGTCACGCACAACTTCGTGCGCGACGTGCGCCTGCGCTCGGGCAAGGTGCTCGCCCTCGTCACGCTCGACAACGGGCGCGACCACACGCGACCGAACACGTTCGGGCCGGCCGGGCTCCTCGAGCTCGGAGCCACGTTCGACAACCTCACACAACGCGCGGCACGCGGCGAGATCCACGCGGTCGCCACGACGGGCAAGCCGTTCATCCTCGCGGCGGGCGCCGACCTGTCGAAGGTCGCCGACGTGCCCAGCCGCGACATCGCGAAGAAGCTGGCCCAGCTCGGCCATTTCGTGCTCAGCAAGCAGGCGACATTCGGTGTCCCGAGCTTCGTCTTCATCAACGGTCTCGCGCTCGGCGGCGGCCTCGAGCTGCCGCTCAACGCCGATTACCGCACCATCGACGCGTCCGCCGCTGCCATCGGGCTGCCCGAGGTGTTCCTCGGTCTCGTGCCCGGCTGGGGCGGCACCTTCCTGCTGCCGAACCTCATCGGCATCGAGAACGCGCTGAAGGTGGTGATCGAGAACCCCCTCAGACAGAACCGCATGCTGAAGGCGCAGGATGCCTACCAGCTCGGGATCGCCGACCGCATCTTCACACCGGTGAACTTCCTCGAGGACTCGATCCGGTTCGTCGACGGAGTGCTGTCGGGAACCGAGAAGATCGAGCGCAAGAACAGCCCTGGCCGGCTGGAGCGGATGGCGAAGTGGGACATCGCGATCAAAATCGCCCGCGACTCCGTGTCATCCAAGCTGGGAACCGTGCCGCTCTCGCCGTTCAAGGCGCTCGATCTGCTCAAGGCGGCCAAGAGCGGCGACAAGGAGGCCTGCTTCGCGCTGGAGGACGACGCGCTGGCCGACCTGATCGCCGGCGACCAGTTGCAGGCATCCATCTACGCCTTCAACCTGGTGCAGAAGCGCGCCAAGCATCCGGCAGGCGCCCCGGACAAGGCGCTGGCGAAGAAGGTCACGAAGGTCGGCGTGCTGGGCGCCGGTTACATGGCGAACCAGTTCGCGCTGCTCTTCCTTCGCCGGCTGCAGGTGCCCGTCGTCATCACCGACATCGACCAGGAGCGCGTCGACAAGGGCGTCTCCTCCATCGTGGACGAGATCGGCAAACTGCTCGCCAAGGGGCGCATCGACTCCGACGAGGCGAACCGGCTGCGCGCGCTCATCCACGGCACGACGGACAAGAACGAGTTCGCCGACTGCGACTGGGTCATCGAGGCGGTGTTCGAAGAGCTCTCGGTCAAGCAGGATGTCTTCGCTGAGATCGAGCAGATCGTCTCCCCCGACGCCGTGCTGGCGACCAACACGTCCAGCCTCTCCGTCGACCGGATCGGAGCCAAGCTGGCGCACCCGGAGCGCCTCGTCGGGTTCCACTTCTTCACGCCCGTCGCGGTGATGCCGCTGATCGAGGTCGTCAAGGCCCCGAAGACCGACGATGCCACGCTGTCCACGGCGATGGTCACTGCGGCGAAGCTGAGGAAGAACGCCGTCATCACGGCGGACACACCCGGATTCGTCGTGAACCGGGTTCTGGCCAAGCTGCTCGGCGAGGCGATGTATGCCGTCGACAACGGCACGCCGTTCGAGACCGTCGACAAGGCGATCGCGCCGCTCGGCCTGCCGATGGCACCGTCGGTGCTCCTCGACCTCGTCGGCCTCAAGGTGGGTGCTCACGTGCTCGACACGCACCACGCCGCATTCCCCGACCGGTTCTACCGCAGCGAGAACCTGCACAGGCTGGCGGACTACGGAAAGCTGCTCGAGAAGGACTCCAAGGGGAACGTGAAGGGCGTCGACAAGGGCGCGCTCAAGGTCATCACGGTCGGAAAGAGCCCGCTCACCGAGGAGCAGATCCTCACCAGGCTCCAGGACGGCCTGGCCGACGAGATCCACCGGATGCTCGCCGACGACCACGTCGTGACCGCGCCGGACGACATCGACCTGTGCATGATCCTCGGCGCCGGGTTCCCGTTCCAGATGGGCGGGATCACGCCCTACCTGGATCGTGTCGGCGCGAGCGACAGGGTGTTCGGCGACACGTTCCACCACCCGGTCATCGAGGGCGTCGGCGCCTAGTCGCACCACCCGTCGTGCGGGTCTCCGGCCGGTGTCGGAGGCCCGCATTACGGTGCTCGGATGACTCGATTCCGCTACTACGTCGCCTCCAGTCTCGACGGCTTCATCGCCGACCGCCAGAACGCGATCGACTGGCTGACCGCGTTCGGGTTCGAGGAGTTCACCGCCGACTACGAGCGCTTCATCGGCGACGTGGGCGCCATCGTGATGGGCGCTTCCACATACGAGTTCATCCTCGGCGAAGGCGTCGACGCGTACTCGTACGACGTGCCTGCCTGGGTGCTCACCCACCGGGAACTTCCCGCGGTGCCGGGAAAGGACATCCGCTTCCATGCCGGGAATGTGGACGACCTGGTCGACGAGCTCGTCGCGACCGCCGGATCCCGCGACATCTGGCTCGTCGGCGGCGGTGACGTCGTCGCGCAGTTCACCCGCCTCGGCAGGCTCGATGAGCTCATCGTGACGGTGATGCCGGTCGTTCTCGGCGGCGGCGCACCCCTTCTTCCCGCCGAGACGAAGCTCGACCTGCGGCTGACCGAGCACAGCGTCTTCCCGAGCGGTGCGGTGGGCCTCCGGTACGACGTCGTGCGTTGACCGTTCCGCGCCGACCGCTACAGGCTGACCGCTCCGGGCCGACCGCGCCGGGCTGACTGCCACGGGCGACGGCCACGGACAATGGCTGCAGACGACGGCCACGGGCGATGGTCGTGCCGGACCGGGCTCAGTCCTCCGCGCGGGCCACGATCGGCTGGGCGCCGGTGTCGCCGCTGACGCCTCGCGCATACGGCAGCTTCGAACCGAGCACCATGCCCATGACGTCGTGCGCGATGTGCTGAGGCGTCATGCCGGCCCGTTCCAGGATGTCGGCGCGCGCGCCGTGCTCGAGGAACTCGTCGGGCAGCCCGACCTCCGTGACCGCGGTGTCCACTCCGGCCTCGCGAAGGTCCTGGCGGATGCGGGTTCCGATGCCCCCGACTCGGATGCCGTCCTCCACGCACACCACGAGCCGATGCTGCGCCGAGAACTCGATCACGCTGGCCGGAACAGGCACCACCCAGCGAGGGTCGATGACCGAGCAGCCGATGCCCTGTGCGGCGAGCCGCTCGGCGACGGCAAGACCGGTCGAGGCCATGGCTCCGACCGCGACGATGAGCACATCGCGGCCCTCGTCATCGCGCAGCACGTCGACGCCGTCCGGCGTGCGCCGCACCGCATCGATGGGCGCGGGCACCGACCCCTTCGGGTATCGCACGACGGTCGGTCCGTCCTGCACGGCGACGGCCTCCCCCAGCTCTTCGCGCAGTCGTTCGCCGTCGCGGGGCGCCGCGATCCTGATCCCTGGCACGACCTGCAGCGTGGCCAGATCCCAGATGCCGTGATGGCTCGGGCCATCAGGTCCGGTCACTCCTGCGCTGCTCAGCACGAACGTGACGCCTGCCTTGTGCAGTCCGACATCCATGAGTACCTGGTCGAATGCCCGGTTCATGAACGTGGCATAGAGCGCGACGACCGGATGCAGACCACCGAATGCCATGCCCGCTGCGCTCGTCGCGGCGTGCTGCTCGGCGATGCCGACGTCGATGACGCGGCCGGGGAAACGTTCGGCGAAGTGGTGCAGACCCACAGGCCGGAGCATGGCTGCCGTGATGCCGACGAGGCGCGGATCCCTCTCGCCCAGCCGCACGATCTCGTCGGCGAAGACGGCGGGCCAGGAGACGCCGTTGCTCTGCTCGATCGGCTCGCCCGTCTCCGGATCGATCGGCGCGACGCTGTGGAACTGGTCGGCGACGTCGCGCAGCGCGGGCTCGTATCCGCGGCCCTTCTCGGTGATGGCGTGCACGATGACCGGGGCGTCGTACTCCTTGGCCTGTTCGAGCGCCTCGCGGAGGGCGTCGATGTCGTGACCCTGTACGGGACCGATGTATTTGATGTCCAGGTTGGAGTACAGCGCCTCGTTGTTGATGAACCGGGACAGGAACCCATGCACGCCGCCACGGACGCCGCGGTAGACCGCTCGCCCCGGTGCACCCAGCTTGTCGAATGCCGCTCGGCTCGTGAGATAGAGGCTCTTGTATCCGCGTCGCGTGCGCACCGAGTTGAGGAAGCGCGCCATGCCGCCGATGGTCGGAGCGTACGAACGGCCGTTGTCGTTCACGACGATGATGAGGCGCCGGTCGTTGTCGTCGCTGATGTTGTTCAGCGCCTCCCACGTCATGCCGCCGGTGAGGGCGCCGTCGCCGACGACCGCGATCACGTACCTGTCCCGCTGGCCCGTCATGGTGAAGGCGCGTGAGATGCCGTCGGCCCACGACAGCGAGCTGGAGGCGTGAGAAGACTCGACGATATCGTGCTCCGACTCCGCGCGCTGCGGATAGCCGGCGAGGCCTCCGGTCTGGCGAAGGGTGGAGAAGTCCTGCCTGCCCGTGAGCAGCTTGTGCACGTACGCCTGGTGGCCGGTGTCGAACACGATGGCATCCCTGGGCGAATCGAACACCCTGTGCAGCGCGATCGTGAGCTCGACGACGCCCAAGTTCGGGCCGAGGTGGCCGCCCGTCTTCGCCACGTTGGCCACCAGGAACTCGCGCACCTCGGCAGCCAGTTGTTCCAGCTGGTCCTTCGAGAGAGCGTCGAGGTCGCGCGGACTCCGGATCGTCTCGAGAAGGGTCATGCCGCCGCCTTTCGTTCCTGCGCCACGAGTCTACGCAACCCGCCCTCCCATCAGACCGATCCGGCCCGACCCTTGACGGGTCGCTCAGAAGACGCCTCACGGGGCCGGGAACAGCAGGTTCCGGCCCCGTGATGGAGACGACGCAGGGAGACCGGTCCGCCCCGCTCGCCGTGGCGGGGCGGATACGAGGTCACACCAGGCTGCGAAGGACGTACTGCAGGATGCCGCCGTTGCGGTAGTAGTCGGCCTCACCCGGCGTGTCGATGCGCACGTCCGCGTCGAACTCGACCGGCTCTCTGCCCGCAGCGGATTGTGCGGTGGGCGTCGCGGTCACGTGAACGGTCTTCGGCGTCACGCCGTCGTTGAGCTGGGTGAGACCCGTGATGGCGATCTCCTCCGTGCCGTCCAGCCCGAGGCTGTTCGCCGACTCGCCTGCCGGGAACTGGAGCGGAACCACACCCATTCCGATGAGATTGGAACGGTGGATGCGCTCGAAGCTCTCCGCGATGACGGCCCGCACGCCGAGCAGCGTCGTGCCCTTCGCGGCCCAGTCTCGCGAGGATCCCGACCCGTACTCCTTGCCCGCCAGGATCACGAGCGGGATGCCCGCGTTCTGGTAGTTCACGGACGCGTCGTAGATGAACGACTGCGGCGCATCCGGCTGGGTGAAGTCCCTGGTGTACCCGCCTTCGACGCCGTCGAGCAGCTGGTTCTTCAGTCGGATGTTCGCGAACGTTCCGCGGATCATCACCTCGTGGTTGCCGCGCCGGGATCCGTAGGAGTTGAAGTCCTTGCGCTCGACACCGTGCTCGGTCAGGTAGCGGCCGGCAGGGCTGTCCGCCTTGATCGAGCCGGCCGGGCTGATGTGGTCGGTGGTGACCGAATCGCCCAGCTTGGCCAGCACGCGGGCACCGGCGATGTCGACGACGGGACTCGTCTCGATCGTCATGCCCTCGAAGTACGGCGGCTTGCGCACGTACGTCGACTTGGCGTTCCACTCGAACGTGGAGCCGGTCGGCGTGGGCAGCGAACGCCACCGCTCGTCGCCGTCGAACACACTGGCGTACTCGCGCGTGAACATGTCCTGGTTGATGGACTCGTCGATGGTCTGCTGCACCTCGGTGGCGTCCGGCCAGATGTCCTTGAGGAAGACCTGGTTGCCGTCCTGGTCGGTGCCCAGGGCATCCGTGTCGAAGTCGAAGTTCATCGAACCGGCGAGGGCGTACGCGATGACGAGCGGCGGGCTGGCCAGGTAGTTCATCTTCACATCGGGGTTGATGCGACCCTCGAAGTTGCGGTTTCCGGACAGCACCGCCGTGACAGCGAGGTCGTTCCCGTTCACCGCGGCTGAGATCTCCTCGGGCAGCGGGCCCGAGTTGCCGATGCAGGTGGTGCAGCCGTAGCCGACGAGATAGAACCCGAGGTCTTCCAGGTAGCCCGTGAGGCCCGCCTTCTCGTAGTACTCCGTGACGACCTTCGATCCCGGCGCGAGCGTGGTCTTCACCCACGGCTTCGCCTTGAGGCCCTTGCGCGAGGCGTTGCGTGCCAGCAGACCGGCGGCGAGCATCACCTCGGGGTTCGAGGTGTTCGTGCACGATGTGATGGCGGCGATGGCGACCGCGCCGTGATCGATCGTGAACTCGGCACCGTCCTGCTTCACCTTGGTGGGCTGCGAGACCGTGGACGGCGCGTGGCTCGCCAGCGTGGTGTCGAACTCGTGCTGGTGGCTGGCGCCGTCGACCTTGCGGTGGGCGGTCTCCTCGTCCTGCGAGGTGAAGCCGAGCGGGTCGGATGCCGGGAACGTGCCTTCCACCGCCTCATCGACGAGCGACACGCCAGGGTCGACGTAGTCGTTGAGGTCGTGCTCGAACTGCGCCTTCGCGGCACTCAGCTCGATGCGGTCCTGCGGACGGCGGGGGCCGGCGATGGACGGAACAACGCTTCCGAGGTCGAGCTCCAGGTATTCGCTGTAGGTCGCCTCGTTCGCCGGCTCGTGCCATAGGTGCTGAGCCTTCGAGTACTCCTCGACGAGGCGCACCTGCTCCTCGGAGCGTCCGGTGAGCCGCAGGTACTCCAGCGTCACGTCGTCCACGGGGAAGATCGCGGCCGTGGAGCCGAACTCCGGGCTCATGTTGCCGATGGTGGCGCGGTTCGCGAGCGGCACCTGAGAGACGCCCGCACCGTAGAACTCGACGAACTTGCCGACCACGCCGTGTCTGCGCAGCATCTGGGTGATGGTGAGCACGACATCCGTCGCCGTCACTCCCGCGGGGATGGAGCCGGTGAGCTTGAAGCCGACGACCTTCGGAATGAGCATCGAAACGGGCTGGCCCAGCATCGCGGCCTCGGCCTCGATGCCGCCGACGCCCCAGCCGAGCACGCCGAGGCCGTTGACCATGGTGGTGTGCGAGTCGGTGCCCACGAGCGTGTCGGGGTATGCCTGCAGCCTGCCACCCACTTCACGGGTGAACGTCACGCGGGCGAGGTGCTCGATGTTCACCTGGTGCACGATGCCGGTGCCGGGCGGAACAACCTTGAAGTCGTCGAACGCCGTCTGGCCCCAGCGCAGGAACTGGTACCTCTCGCCGTTGCGCTCGTACTCGAGCTCCACATTGCGCTCGAAGGAGTCGAGCGTGCCGAACACGTCGGCGATCACGGAGTGGTCGATGACGAGCTCTGCGGGCGCTAGCGGGTTGATCTTCTTCGGGTCGCCGCCGAGAGCCTCGACGGCCTCGCGCATGGTGGCCAGGTCGACGATGCACGGCACGCCCGTGAAGTCCTGCATCACCACGCGGGCCGGCGTGAACTGGATCTCCGTGCTCGGCTCGGCCTGCGGCTGCCAGTTGCCCAGCGCCTCGATCTGGCTCTTGGTGATGTTCGCGCCGTCTTCGGTGCGCAGCAGGTTCTCGAGCAGAACCTTGAGGCTGTACGGAAGCTTCTCGTAGCCGGGAACCGCGTCGATCTTGAAGATCTCGTAGTCCGTCGACCCCACCGTGATGGTGTCTCGTGCTCCAAAGCTGTTCACTGTGGGAACTCTGTCCGCAGACACGCTGCCCTCTCCTTCGTCGGCACCGGGAGCGACCGCCCCGTGTGAAACCATTCTGCTGACCCGCCCCGTCCCTGCTCCGGCGGGGCCGTCTGATCGAACGCCTTCGTGGCATCGCGATCACGCGAATTTATCTTGATATCGAGATAACTCTAACACCAGCAGTCGCTCGTCCAACCCCTTGCCAGGACGCGCGCGGATGCTTCAGCGCTCGTGCACGGCAGCTCGACCGGCAGGCACGATCAGTACCGGGAACCCGCAGCGTCGGCGATCGGGCCGCAAGTCAGGGGAGACGAACGCGATCAGTCCTCGGATGAGTGCTCGCGCTGTCCCTGCGGATACACCGCGCGGGCGACGAGCCACGACACCAGCACCAGAGTGGCGTAGAGCGGAACGCCCATGAGCAGCTTCGTGAAGCCGAGAGCGACCGTGAGCCCGGCGAAGTAGAGCGGCAGCTGCACGGCGAGGCGCACCGCGAACAGGGCGAACCAGCACAGCGTCAGCACCTGCATGGCGCGCCGCTTCGCCGTACTCGCGCGCCATGCGACGCCGTCGCCCATGAGGTATCCGATCACGAGCCCGAGCAGCGGCCATCGAACGAGCAACGAGACGAGCATCGCGGCCGCGTATGCCGCATCGATGACGAACCCGAGAACGAAGTTGTTCGCGGCATTCCCCGTGATGAGCGCGAGGATCGCCGACGCGGCGACACCGATGAGCCCTGCGACGGCCTGCGTCACCTGCGTCTTGGTCACGACCCTGACGAGCGTGAACACGAGAGCGACGAGCACGGATGCGCCGAGGGAGACCGGCATGGCCCATTGCTGCGCCCACGGCTCCTGGATGCTCGTGAGGATCGTGTACGGGATCAGGAACACCAGGCCGGGAAGGATGGTCTCGCACAGCCCGCGGATGCCGCCCATGGCCTCGAACAGCGCCCGTCCGGTCGGCGCGTCCGCGCCGCCGATGGCGCGCAGACCGGAACCGCTCGCGGCCTGGGCGAACGCTCTGCCCAGGGTGGGCGCATCCGTGTTCCCGGTGGGCTCACCCGCACGAGCGTCGGCCGTGGCCTCCGGGTCTCCCGGTCGGTGCGGCTCGGTCACGTGTCGCTCGGCGTGGCGGGCATGCGAAGCGGGATCAGATCTCGTGGCGGCATGGGCTGGTTGCCGCGCACGACGACGACACTGCGGAACAGGTCTTCGATCTCGGCGGCAGCACCCGGATCGATGGCGGCATCCCCCGCGATCACTCCGCGCAGGAACCAGCGCGGGCCGTCGACGCCGATGAAGCGCGCGATGCGGGTCTCCCCCGGCACCCCAGGCTGAGCGACCGGGATCTCGGCGACCAGCTCCGGCCCGAAGACGCCGTCCCGTTCGCTCGTGCGTCCACCCTGACGCTGGATCTGATCCGCGATCTGCGCGCGGATCTCGTGCCACAGCCCCGACGAGCGGGGAGCCGCGAACGGCTGGATCTGGAGCGTCGAGCCGGAGTAGTCGAGCCCGACGGCCACGACGCGGTTCGTCTCCTCTTCGACCTCCAGCCGCAGCTGCAGGCCCTCCCTAGGCAGGACCTTGACTCCGCCGAGGTCGATGTACGGCCGGACCGGATTGGCCTCGCTGTCGTCGAACGGGCCTTCCGTCTCACGGTCGGCCGGTGCCGACTTCTCCCATTCGTCGGGTGCGATGTCGCCTGTGTCGCTCACGCGTTCCCTCCTGATTGAACCGACGTGTATCCCGTCGAACCGAATCCGTTCGCTCCCCGAGCGCTGTCCGGCAGCTCGTCGACCTTCACGAACCGGGCTCTGGTCACCGGCACCACGATGAGCTGGGCGATGCGATCGCCGACCGAGACCGCGTACGGCGTCGCCGCATCGGTGTTGAGCAGCGTCACACGGATCTCTCCGCGGTAGCCGGCATCCACCGTTCCCGGCGCGTTGACGATGGTGATCCCGTGCCTGGCGGCGAGACCGCTCCTCGGCACCACGAACCCGGCGTAGCCCTCTGGCAACGCGATCGCCACTCCCGTGCCGACTGTCGCCCGTTCGCCGGGTGCGAGCACGACGGCCTCGGCGGCGCACAGATCGGCGCCCGCATCGTCGTGGTGCGCATACCGCGGGGGCTCCAGCGCGGTGGTCAGCACGTCGGCGGATTCGATCACGTGTCGAGGGTAGTGCAGAACTCTGGTCGAATAGACCCATGACCGTGTACCGAGAGCGGCTGTGGGCCGCCCCCTGGCTTTTCGTCGCGACGGCGCTCGTGATCCCCGCCAGCATCATCGTGTTCGCACCGATCAACATGATCATCGGCGTCGTCTGCGCCATCGTGCTGTACGCGGGATGCGTCGTCGGCCTGATCGCCGGGTCACCGACCATCGAGGTCACGACCGGCGAGCTGACGGCGGGACGCGCGCACATCGAACGGCGCTACCTCGGGGCTGCAGAGAGCTTCGACGGCAGCGAGGCCACGCTGCAGCGCGGCAGGCTTCTGGATGCCCGTGCCTGGCTGCTCATCAGGGGCTGGGTCAGCGGCGTCGTGCGCATCCCCATCCTCGACGACGACGATCCGGCGCCGTACTGGCTCCTCTCCAGCCGTCGCCCTGCCGAGCTCGCGCGGGCTCTCAATGACAGAGCCGGCGACACTCTGCCGCCGGCTCCACTTTCTTGAGAACGCGTCAGGCCGCGCACTCCACGCAGATCGGCCCCAGCTTCGTCTCGTGATCGATCTGCGAGCGGTGCTTCACGAGGAAGCAGTTCACGCACGTGAACTCGTCGGCCTGCGGAGGCAGGACGACGACGTCGAGATCGATGTCGGAGAGGTCAGCTCCGGGCAGTTCGAAGCCGCCCGGGTTGTCGGCATCATCGACGTCGACCACCCCGGACATCTTGTCGGGGACCCGCTCTTTGAGGGCCTCGATCGACTCTGAGTCGTCGTCGGTCTTCCGCGGCGCGTCGTAATCGGTTGCCATTCCCATCCACTTCTCGTAGTGCTGTCCGAAGAATTCGGCGGGCATAGTTTGCATCAGTGGGCCTGGAATAGCAAACAAGCCACGTCGGCTTCTTCGGCCTTGTGTGTTGCGCTCCGATCAACTCGCGGCGCGCCCCGGTTATTCCCGGGAAATGGGGACCCGTCATGGCAGGGTGGGGACGAACGCAACGAGGTCGAAAGAGGCGTTTCGCATGCAGGAATTGAAGGTCATCGGCGTCGAGAACGGCGCGCTGCTCGCCGCCAGCGACAGCGGTGAGCGCTTCCGCATCGCCATCGACGAGATGCTGCAGTCACGACTGCGTCAGCTCAAGCCCGACCCGGCGACCGGTCCGAAGGTGTCGCCCCGCGAGATCCAGGCGCACATCCGCTCCGGCCTCTCGGCCGAGGAGGTCGCGTCGCTCACCGGGGCGGCCATCGGATACGTGGAGCGTTTCGAAGGCCCCATCGTGGCCGAGCGCGAGCACATCGTCGCGTCGGCGCTGGCCGTTCCCGTGCGCACGGGCGCCGACATCGACCCGCTCAGCGAAGGGGACACGTTCGGCGCCGTCATCCGCGATCGGCTGGCCTCGCTCGGAGCGACCGGCGAACGGTGGACGAGCTGGAAGGAGCCGGAGAGCGGCTGGGTGGTCAAGCTGACCTTCACGGCTGACGACGTGGATCACGATGCTCGATGGGCGTTCGAGCCGCGCAAGATGGCCCTTGCGCCCTCGAACGCCGACGCTCACACTCTCTCGCAGCAGGGCGAACTGCAGACCGGGCTGATCCCGCGCCTTCGCGCGGTCTCCCCCGTCGTCCCCGTTCCCGAGGAGTCCCGGTTCGACAGCGGAGCCTTCACGTTCGACGACACGTCGGGTGCTCCGGCACGAGCGGAGTCGTTCGGACGCACCCCGCAGAACGTGAACAATGCGGTGACCGTGCAGGCCATCAAGCGCGCGGACGACGACGAGCCGCGTGACGTGCACCAGACCGCAGACCTGCTCGAGGCGCTGCGCAAGCGCCGCGGGGAGCGGGAGGCGGCTGGCATGCGGGATTCGCAACCGCAGGCCGTGGATGTGCCGCTCGACCCGTTCGACGTCGCGGATGCTCCTGCTCAGCAGGACTCACCCGCCGTGCCGCCCCCCGCTGATCGCGCCGGCACGCAGGGAACGGGTCCGGTGCGCGGCGCGAAGCGCGGACGCAAGTCCATGCCGAGCTGGGACGAGATCGTGTTCGGCGCACGCACCGACGACGACCTGGCCTGATCGGGCCGTACGTCTCGCGCGCCTGCGCCTCGACCCGCACTGGCGCCTCGGCCGGCACTGGCGTTTCGACCGGCTACTCGAACGCGCCGAGGCGAAGCAGCGGAACCTTCTGCTCCTCCGGGGTGAACGATCCGTGCTGGCCCACCATCTGCCTGGACCTCGCGCCCTCCGGCGTGGAGTCGTAGTACGCGATCCTCGCGCGCGCCGCGACGAGCACGTTTCCGATGCGCGGAGCCACCTCCGCGTCGACGGTAGGGCCGAACCATCCGGCCTCGATCGCCTCGGATCTCGTGGCGATCCACGATCGGTGGCCTTCCGCGTCGCGCCAAGCAGCGGCCAGCGCGCTTTCGTCGGACTCCGTCGCACCCGTGCGCAGATACAGCTGCAGCATCCGGGGATCGCCGCCCACGTGCTCGACGCCCTCTGTCAGCGCGGGCACCGTGTCGTACAGCACATGAGAGCCGGCAGGCACGTCGAGGATGCCGTGATCGGCCGTGACGAACGCCCCCTCCCCTGCCCGCAGCGATCTGGCCAGGCCGGAGATCGCCGAGTCGAGCTCTTCGAGAGCGATGAGCCAGGCATCCGATTCCCAGCCGGCGGCGTGCGCCGCGACATCCAGTTCCGGCACGTAGAGGTAGACGAGTCGCCTGCCTCCGCGGTCGAAGAGCTCGCGAACGAGCTCGACCCGCCGCTGCATGCTCGCGGCACCCACGTACTCGGCGCCGCGCAGCGCGGCAGCGGTGTACGACGAGCCGCGGTAGCGTTCTGGCCCGACGGCATACGAGGGGATGCCACGGCGAGCCGCGGTCTCGAACACGCTCTCACACCGCTGCCACCGCTCGGGCGCCGGCTCACCGGTCCAGCCGCTGAGGTGGTTGAACGTGGTTCCGGATGCCGGGTCGTAACCGCGGTAGCCGACGATGCCGTGCTCACCGGGAGCGCGGCCCGTGCACAGCGTGGCGATGGCGGCCGCCGTCGTCGTCGGGGAGCCGCTGTCGATCGTGGTCGCCCGCGTCAGACGCGGTCCCATGAAGCGCGCGTGGCCGGTGCGGGCACGCAGCGCGTGCGCGCCGAGGCCATCGGCCACCACCAAGACCGCCCTGGAGACCTCGGGGATCCCGATGGTCGGCTGCTCGCCAGACATGGCGGAGACGCAACTCGTCAGAACGTCGGCCAGGCTCGTCGTCGACGGGAAACCGGCCGGTAGCATTGTCCCCACTCGGCCAGTCTGACACACCCGAATGGGCTGGCATCCGTCCAGCAGGCGAGGTGCGAGCACCCACTTCCGCCGGCACGAGATTGCACGAATGAGCGCAGCAGACAACCGCAGATCACCTCGCACCGCAGCAGCGGAGAGCACCACCCCCGAGCGCATCGAAGACATCGACGTCTCGACGGAGATGCAGAGCTCCTACCTCGAGTACGCGTACTCGGTCATCTACTCGCGCGCTCTTCCCGATGCCAGGGACGGTCTCAAGCCCGTGCAGCGGCGCATCCTCTACCAGATGAGCGAGATGGGCCTACGGCCAGAGCGCGCACATGTGAAGTCGGCCCGCGTCACAGGCGAGGTCATGGGCAAGCTGCACCCGCACGGCGACTCCGCCATCTACGACGCTCTCGTGCGCATGGCGCAGGACTTCACGCTGCGGCTGCCGCTGATCGACGGCCACGGCAACTTCGGCTCCCTCGACGACGGCCCGGCCGCCGCCAGGTACACCGAGGTGCGTCTCGCCGCGGCAGCGCTCACGATGACGGACGGCATCGACGAGGACGAAGTCGACTTCGTCCCCAACTACGACAACCAGCTGACCCAGCCGGACGTGCTGCCGTCCGCGATCCCGAACCTCCTCGTGAACGGCGCGAGCGGCATCGCGGTCGGCATGGCGACGAACATGGCTCCCCACAACCTCATCGAGGTCGTCGGCGCGGCCCGCCACCTGCTCGCCCATCCGCACGCCACGCTCGACGAGCTGATGGAGTTCGTTCCGGGACCGGATCTGCCAGGCGGCGGCATCATCGTGGGCCTGGAGGGCGTCAAGGATGCCTACGCGACGGGACGAGGCACGTTCCGCACCCGGGCCAAGGTCTCGGTCGAGCCGATCACGGCGCGCAAGACGGGACTCGTCGTCACGGAGCTGCCGTACCTCGTGGGCCCCGAGAAGGTGATCGAGAAGATCAAGGACGGCGTCAACGCGAAGAAGCTCGCCGGCATCTCCGACGTCACGGATCTCAGCGACCGCAGTCGGGGGCTTCACCTCGTGATCGGCATCAAGACCGGGTTCAGCCCGCAGGCCGTGCTCGAGCAGCTCTACCGCTACACCCCCCTGGAAGACGGCTTCGCGATCAACAATGTCGCGCTCGTCGAGGGCAGCCCGCGCACCCTGGGGCTGCGGGAGCTGCTGCAGGTCTACCTCGACCACCGCATCGAGGTCGTGACGCGGCGCTCCCGCTACCGCCTGGCGCGCAAGCGTGAACGCCTGCACCTCGTCGAGGGCCTGCTGATCGCAATCCTCGACATCGACGAGGTCATCCAGGTCATCCGCACCAGCGACGACAGCGAGCAGGCACGCACGCGCCTCATGCAGGTGTTCGATCTGAGCCAGGTGCAGTCCGAGTACATCCTCGAGCTCAGGCTTCGCAGGCTGACCAAGTTCTCGCGCATCGAGCTGGAGACCGAGCGGGACAACCTCATCGCGGAGATCGCCGAGCTCGAGGACATCCTCGCCAGCGAAGAGCGCATCAAGGACGTCGTCTCCCAGGAGCTCTCGGACGTGGCCGAGAAGTACGGAACGCCGCGTCGCACCATGCTGACCTCGGCCGCGCCGTCGAAGGCCGTGAACGGCTCGAAGGCGCAGGCCGTGCTGGAGGTCGCGGACGCCCCGTGCCGGGTGTTCCTCTCGTCGACCGGCCGTCTCGTGCGCGTAGACCTCCAGCCGGATGCCGACGGCACTCCCCCGCGCATCACGCCGCCGACGCGGCGCAGCAAGCATGACGCCGTGCTCTCGTCCATCTCGACGACGAGCCGGACGGAGATCGGCGCGGTGACGAGCGCCGGACGGATCGTGCGATTCGTGCCGGTCGACCTTCCGGGCGTCCCCGCCAACTCGGTGCAGTTCGGAGCCGGTGTGCGGGCCTCGGACTACATCGGGCTGACGGACAAGGGCGAGCGGGTGCTCGCGCTCGTGTCCCCGGACTCGGAGGTGCCGCTGGCGGTGGGCACGGCCCAAGGCGTCGTCAAGCGGCTGACCCCCGGCGACTGGGCCAACAAGCCGGAGTTCGAGGTGATCGCTCTGAAGCCGGGCGACAGTGTGCTCGGCGCGGGCGAGGCATCCGACTCCGACGAGCTCGTGTTCGTCACGACGGACGCCCAGCTGCTGCGGTTCCCCGCTTCGTCGGTGCGGCCCCAGGGTCGTGGGGCTGGAGGCATGGCGGGCGTGAAGCTGGCGTCCGGTGCCGCAGCGCTCTCGTTCGGCGTCGTCCCCCAGAGCGCGACAGACGCGGTGGTCGTCACGATCGCCACCAGCGCGAGCACTCTGCCAGGAACCAACCCGGGAAGCGGAAAGGTCTCGCCCTTCGCGGAGTTCCCTGCCAAGGGCAGGGCGACCGGCGGTGTGCGTGCCCAGCGCTTCCTGAAGGGAGAGGACCAGCTGTCGGTCGCCTGGGTGGGCGAGGCGCCCGCGCTCGCGGTCTCCGCCGACGGCACGCCGAGAACGCTCCCGGAAGGCGGCGCCAAACGCGACGCCTCCGGCACTCAGCTCGACGCCGTCATCGCCGCCGTGGGTACAGCGGTGCGCTGAGCCGGTTCAGGCGTCGATGCGCTCCCTGTCGAGCTGGTCGCCGCCGGAGATGATGAACTCCTTGCGGGGCGCGACGTCATTGCCCATCAGCATCTCGAACACGTCGGCCGCCCGCTCCGCGTCATCCAGCCGGACCCGGCGCAGCAGCCGGTGCGTCCTGTCCATGGTCGTGGTGGCGAGCTGGTCGGCGTCCATCTCTCCGAGGCCCTTGTAGCGCTGCGGCGGCTCCTGCCAGCGCTTGCCGGCCTTCTTGAGATTGCCCAGCACGGCGTGCAGTTCCTGATCCGAGTACGTGTAGACGGTCTCGTTCGGCTTCGATCCCGGGTTCATCACGATCACGCGGTGCAGCGGCGGCACGGCGGCGAACACCCTGCCCGCCTCGATCATCGGCCGCATGTACCTGAAGAACAGCGTGAGCAGCAGGGTGCGGATGTGCGCGCCGTCGACATCCGCATCGCTCATGATGATGACCTTGCCGTACCTGGCAGCGTCGAGATCGAACGTGCGCCCCGACCCCGCGCCGATGACCTGGATGATCGACGCGCACTCCTGATTCGAGAGCATGTCGGAGATCGACGCCTTCTGCACGTTCAGGATCTTCCCCCTGATCGGCAGCAGCGCCTGATGCTCGCTGTCTCGCGCTCGCCTCGCGGTGCCGAGCGCCGAATCGCCCTCGACGATGAACAGCTCGGTGGTCGCGACATCCGTTGAGCGGCAGTCGACCAGCTTCGACGGCAGGGACGACGTCTCGAGCGCGTTCTTGCGCCGCTGCGTCTCCTTGTGGGCCCTCGCGGAGATGCGCGACTTCATCTCCGAGACGACCTTGTCGAGCAGACCGGCGGACTGCGCCTTGTCATCGCGCTTCGGCGAGGCGAAGCGGGCGGCGAGACCGTCGCTGACGACCTTGGCCACGATGCCCCGCACCGCAGGAGTGCCGAGCACCTCCTTCGTCTGGCCCTCGAACTGCGGCTCAGGAAGCCGGACGGTGAGCACACCGGTGAGGCCGGCGAGGATGTCGTCCTTCTCCAGCTTCTCGTTGGCCGTCACCTTGAGCCTTCTGGCGTTCTGCTCGACCTGCTGGCGGAAGAACTTCATCAGGCCCTGGTCGAACCCGGCCTGGTGGCTTCCGCCCTTGGGAGTGGCGATGATGTTGACGAACGTGCGGAAGACCGTGTCGTATCCGGTGCCCCAGCGCAGCGCGATGTCGACCTCGCACTCCCGCTGCACCTCGGTCGGAACCATCGCACCGCGCTCGTTCAGCACGGGGATCGTCTCGGTGAAGGTCCCCGAGCCGGAGAGGCGCCATGTGTCGGTGATGGCGGTGTCCGGCGCGAGGTAGTCGGCGAATTCGCTGATGCCGCCCTCGTAGAGGAAGTCGGTGCGCTCGGCGATGCCGGAGCGGGCATCCGTGATGCCGATCGTGATGCCGGGAACGAGGAAGGCCGTCTGACGCGCGCGGCCGACGAGGTCATCGACGCTGAACTCGGCGTTCTTGCCGAAGATCTGGCGATCCGCCCAGTACCTGATGCGCGTGCCTGTGACGCCCTTCGCGACCTTGCCGACGACGCGCAACTCGCTCTTCGCCTCGAACGGAGTGAACGGGGAGAGCGGGCTGGGCTCGCCCGAGTCGGCGAAGACGCCGGGCTCTCCCCTGTGGAACGACATCGCCCAGGTCTTGCCGTTGCGGTCGACCTCCACATCGAGGCGTTCCGACAACGCGTTCACGACAGAGGCGCCGACACCGTGCAGTCCTCCCGACGAGGAGTACGAGCCTGAGCCGAACTTGCCGCCGGCGTGCAGCTTGGTGAAGACGACCTCGACGCCGGAGAGACCGGTCTTGGGCTCGATGTCCACGGGGATTCCGCGGGCCTTGTCGCGCACCTCCACGCTCTCGTCGGGGTGCAGGATGACCTCGATGTCGGAGCCGAAACCCGCGAGGGCCTCGTCGACCGAGTTGTCGATGATCTCCCAGAGGCAGTGCATGAGGCCGCGGGCGTCCGTCGAGCCGATATACATGCCGGGGCGCTTGCGCACGGCCTCCAGTCCTTCCAGCACGGAAAGGTGTCTGGCGGAGTAGTCGTTCGTCGCCACGGGTGCTCCTGTCGTCCGGGTTCGGTCCGCCGCTCGTCACAGCACAGACATCGGATGCCGTCGGTCGACGTGTCTCCTGCGGAGCGGATCGGGCCGCCCTCCAGACTATCGAGCGTCGGGCACCGGCCCTGTCACCGACACCCGATGGCGCAACCCCGGCGAGCACACGCATACGCGCACAGCGAAATGGGCGGCTCCAGCGCATGCGCTCGGGACCGACGTGCTTGTATTGATGGCAGGTACTCGCGAACGATCCGGGTTTTCCAGAAAGGAGCTCAGCATGTCGAACTACGCAGGCCACGTCGCCACCCCCGGTGCCGACGAGCTCCCCACGGGCCCGGCGCTGACGGCTGCGGACCGCTGCGATGCGTGCGGCGCCCAGGCGTATGTGCGTGCGACAGTGAACGGCAGCGAACTGCTGTTCTGCGCCCACCACGCCAAGAAGCACCAGGAGAAGCTCTCCAGCATCGCCACCAGCTGGCACGACGAGAGGGCCAAGCTCTTCGAGGACCAGCGCGCCTGACGGCCCAGGTCCAGCACTCGATGAGGGCCTCATCGCTTCGGCGGTGAGGCCCTCGTTCCGTTTACCGGAGTGACGTGCCAAGAGCGCGTGCCGGTGCCGGCGCGGTCCGTTTCAGAGATCGACGTGACGGTGTCAGCGCGCTCCGGCGTCTCGATAGACACGCGGGATGCGCCTGTCCACTTTGAGCACGATCTCCTCGCCGATCGTGTCGATCGCCTCCGCCCACTCCGTCGCCGTCTGCTCGCCGTCGTCTCCTGGTCCGAACAGCACCGCCTCGTCGTCCGTCGTGGCGTCGAGGGCCGCCACCGTCATCCAGTCGCGGTCGACGTGCAGCACGGGATGCCTTCGTCCGCCGATGCCGACGCCGACACGGCCCGGGTCCTCGCTCCGCCACCTCGTGTCGCCGGAGGAGACGGAGCGTGGAACCCCGTGCCAGGCGCCGAGCGGGAGCACCGCCTCGCCGTCGCGCACCTCGACGACACGCGTGCGCAGCGACATGACGGGGCTGATCCCGAGGGCGCCCTCGTGCGGGCCGCCCGCAGGCGAGATGCCGTAGATGAAGGCCCCGATCCGCACCAGGTCGTATCGGAACTCGGGCCGCAGGAAAGCGGCCGCGCTCGCAGCGAGGTGGCGGACCGTCGGTGCCAGGCCTGCGGCGCGGGCCGACGCGATCGCGACCTCGAACCTCCCACGCGCCTCGTCGTCGTCTTCGTCGGATGCCTCGGAGATGTGGCTCCACAGGCCCGTGACGACGATCCGTCCTTGCTCCTCCAGCTGCGCGGCCCTGGAGACGAACGCAGGCCAGTCCTCCACGCGAACGCCGTTGCGATTAAGGCCCGTGTCGACCTTGAGGTGCACGCGAACGGGTCGTCCGTTCCCGGCCGAGGCGACAGCCTCGAGCACCTCGCGGTCTCCGACACCGAGGTCGATACCTGCCCGGGCGGCGGCCGCGAATTCGTCCTGGGGGCTGAGCAGCCACGCGAACACGCGAGCCGCGTCGCCGACGAGGCCGCGCATCCGCAGAGCGGTCTCGAGCTCGAGAGCGCCGATCCAGCGCACACCGCCTGCGATGGCGCGGGGCACGAGCATGTCTGCTCCGTGGCCGTACGCGTCGTTCTTGACGACGAACATCGTCTCGGCCGGCGCGACGCGGCTGCGTACCGCGCGCAGATTGGCGTCGAACCGGCCCAGGTCGACTCTCACGTGCGTCAGCGGGTCTGCGGCGCTCATCGGGTGTAGCTCCGCGCCACTCGGGGGCCGATGGACGCCGCGATGTCGACGGGGTCATACTTCGCGACCTGCGCCCAGTCGGTCACGCCGGGCTCGCCCTTCGCCGGGTCGCCGAGGAAGACCACCTCGTCGCCTGCGCGCGCACGTGCCTGTCCGAGGTCGATCACGACGACATCCATGGCCACGCGTCCGATCATCCGAGCGAGAGTGCCATCGACCAGCACGAAGGCGTGGTTTCCGACGCTCCTCGGCACCCCGTCGGCGTAGCCGCCGGTGACCAGGGCGATCCTGCCGTCGGACGGAGCGCGGTAGATGTATCCGTACGAGACGCCCTCCCCCGCGCGGATGGCCTTGACGGTGACCACCCGCCCGGTGAGACGTGCGACAGGCGTCCCGGTGGCCGTGCCGTCCGGCAGCGGGATACCGTACAGTCCGCGTCCAACGCGCACGTAGTCGTCGCCGTGACCGAAACCCGCGAGAACGCCGCGCGTGCCGTGCAGGTGCGCAGGGGCCGACGGCGCCAACGCGCGACTCGCCTCCAGCGCCGCCGATGCCTCGTCGTGAGCGGTTCCGGCTCCGGCGACGCCCATGATCCCGGTCACCGGCACCGCGTCCGCGACGGCGTCGAACGAAACCCGGTCGTCGGGGCTGATGCCGCGGCGCGCCGACCCGCAGTCGATCACGACGTGCGCTCCCGACGCGCCGTGCCCGGCCGCTGTGCGCGCCTCCTCGGGCGTCGAGACCGCAGCGTGCACCTCAAGGCCCGCCACGTCGGGGCCGATCGGTCGCAAAGCCAGGAGCGGTGCCGTAATCCCCGCATCGCGCAGCACGATGGCCTCGTCGAAATCCGCAACCGCCAGCTGAGCCGCGCCCGCCTCGACGGCCGCGCGGGCGACCGGCACCAGCCCGTGTCCGAAGCCGTCGTGGTCGACGCGCGCGATGAGGCCGGCGGCGGACGCGTTGTAGCGGCGCACGTTCGCTTCGAGGGCATCCAGCCGCACCGTCAACGTGCGGGAATCGGCGGTCACGGCAGCACGGTCCTCCTGGTCACAGCGCGTTGGACGTCACTGAATCGTCGTGAACACCGAGGAGACGTGTGCTCGCATGCGCTCGGCCGCGCGGTCGGCGAGGCGATCCAGTTCGGCGAGCGAGGCATCCGGTTCGTAATGGGCGCCGGCGTGCGTCGCCGCGGCATCCGCCAGCTCGTCGGCGAGCCACGGATTCAGCGGAAGGAGCGGGCCCTGCAGCAGGGTTCCCGTGATGGTGGCTGTGCGCACGCCGTCGCCTCGGGAGACGCTGCCCGTGACATCGCGCACGATCGTGGCGAACGGCGTCTGCACTCCGGTGAGCTCGGTGGCCTGGTCCTCGAACCCGGTGATCCGACGGGACCCGGCAGCTCCGCTCGTCGGCGATGCGTCAGCGATCACGTAGCCGACGCGACGTGGGCGACCACGATGCGCGACGGCGGAGACGAGTCCGAGCCCTTCCCACTGCCCAGAGGCGTCTTCGATGCGCGAGCAGAGCAGCTCGAGTCCCGCGCCGACGGCGAAGAACGGCACGCGCTGCGCCCAGTCCGTCAACGTGGCCCTGTTCGCCACCGCATCGGCGTGGACGCGCCGGATGGCCGACAGCGGGCCGTTTCCGATGACGACGATGTCCGGCTCACCGTCCAGCGCATCACCGGGACGATGCGTCTCGACGCTCACGTGGATTCCCGATCTCTCGAGCCGTGTGCGCAACACGGCCACGTTGCCGGCGTCGCCCGTGACGCCGAGCTCGTCGGGGTACAGCTGCAGAATGCGCACCGTGGCGCCGGTGTCGGTCACAGGCGGGTCTCCAGGTCGGGGAATCCGAGATGCTTGCGTGCCAGCATCATCTGCTCGTAGTTCACGAACCACAGCTTGCGGTCCTGAGTCGGGGCGGGCAGTTCGCGCATGATGGCGATCGCCTTCTCCAGGTCAGGCTCGACGGTGCCGACGGGAACTCCGGCGTAGGCCAGCCGAAGCGCGACCTGCCATGCCTTCTCACCTGTGACGACGTCGACGTGGTCGAGCGCGTCGAAATCGACGTCGTAGATCCACGAGATGTCGGGTGTGCCCTCGTCGAGCGCGAACATCACCTGCTCGGGCGGCGTGCTCAGCGAGTCGAGGTTGAGCTGCAGACTCGGGCCGTTCTTGAACATGATGAACTCGACCGACTCCTCGCCGAACGGGATGACCTCGCCCCGTCCGTACGCGGGCCGCATCGCGGCGAACGCCCTGGTCAGCAGCGCGGAGTCGAACGCGTCGCCCATCACCAGCCTCGCCGTCGCGGATGCCGCGGCCGCATCCATTGCATAGTGCAGACCGCGCGCCGGAAGCTCGACCTCCACCGCCTCTTCACCGAGCGCGAGGGTCGCCTCTCTGCCGCCGAACGAGCGCACCTCGGCGAGCGGGTTCGGCCGGGCATCCGCGGACCCCGCCCTGAAGTCGGGCGCGTTCAGGAGGCCGTGCTTGCTGGTGGCGAGAACCGCCTCGGATGCGCCGAAGAACGTCACGTCCGGAACCGATCGCGAGCCGAGCCGGCTCCGCACCTGGCTGAGCAGCGGATCCTCACGGTTCGTCACGATGTGCTGGCCGGCGAGCACCGAGGCGTCCAGCATCATGTCGGCGACGCGCTCCGTCTCGTAGAAGCGGTACAGCTGGTCCACCTGGCAGTTCAGCATCAGCACCGTTCGAGGGCTGAGCAGCCGCGCGAGATCGACGGCGAACGCCTCATCCACCTCCAGCACCGCGACGTCGGCAGGCAGCCTGCCGGACAGCGAGACCTCCGAGAGCATCGCCGAGGCGATGCCCTGCGGAAGGTTCGCGCCCGTGGGGTTGGTGAACACCCTCAGCCCGTGGGCCCTGAGCACTTCCGACACCATGTGCGTGGTCGTCGACTTGCCGTTGGAGCCCAGCACGAAAACGACACCGTGCCCCCACTGGGCGGAAACGTCCTCGATGAACCGGGGCCAGACTCTGCGCACCAGGTACCCGGGGAAGGCGGAGCCGCCTCCCCTCAAGCGTGTGGCGAACCGCGCGAGGCGGCCGAGCAGGATCGCGAAGAATCGCCTCACGCGCGGCCTACTCGAGGTAGTCGCGCAGCGACTGGGACCGCGAAGGGTGCCGCAGCTTGGCCATCGTCTTCGACTCGATCTGGCGGATGCGCTCGCGCGTCACACCGAACGTGTCTCCGATCTGGTCCAGCGTCTTCGGCATCCCGTCGCCGAGTCCGAACCGCATGCGGATGACTCCGGCCTCGCGCTCCGAGAGCGAGTCCAGCAGGCTCTCCAGCTGCTTCTGCAGCATGGTGAAGCCGACCGCATCCGCCGGGACGACAGCCTCGGTGTCCTCGATCAGGTCGCCGAATTCGCTGTCGCCGTCCTCGCCGAGAGGCGTGTGCAGCGAGATCGGCTCGCGACCGTACTTCTGCACCTCGACGACCTTCTCCGGGGTCATGTCGAGCTCCTTGGACAGCTCTTCCGGAGTGGGCTCCCTGCCGAGGTCCTGCAGCATCTGGCGCTGAACACGCGCCAGCTTGTTGATGACCTCGACCATGTGCACGGGGATTCGGATGGTGCGGACCTGGTCGGCCATGGCGCGCGTGATCGCCTGACGGATCCACCAGGTCGCGTACGTGGAGAACTTGAAGCCCTTCGTGTAGTCGAACTTCTCGACGGCACGGATGAGACCCAGGTTGCCTTCCTGGATCAGATCCAGGAACTGCATGCCACGGCCGGTGTAGCGCTTGGCCAGCGACACCACGAGACGGAGGTTCGCTCCCAGCAGGTGGCTCTTCGCGCGCTGACCGTCACGGGCGACCCACGCGAGGTCACGACCGAGCTGCGACCGCTTCTCCTGGTCGCTCATCTGGCCGAGTTTCTCCTCGGCGAACAGGCCGGCCTCGATACGCATCGCCAGCTCGACCTCTTCGGCCGCGTTCAGCAGCGCCACCTTGCCGATCTGCTTGAGGTAGTCCTTCACCGGGTCGGCGGTAGCGCCCGTGATCTGGGCGGAGTAGACGGGTACGTCGTCTTCCTCGTCCGCCGCGCGCAGCACGATAGCTCCCGTGGGAAGCGCCTCCGGAGCGTCGTCGGCCGCCTCGGTGGTCGCGGCGGGCTTGGCGTCGTCGTCGGCGGAATCCGCCGCCTCGGTCACCTCTTCCGTCACCTCGACGTCGGCCTCGTCGACCACCTCGGTGTCGTCGAGCTCGGTGGGCTCGACGTCATCGGGCTCGACCTCGTCCAGCTCGTCCTCGTCTGCCGCCTTCGTGGGCGAAGCCTTGCTGGACGCCTTCGCCGTGGATGCCTTGCTCTTGGCCGCGGGCTTGCCCGCAGTGGACTTGGCCGTGCTCTTCGTCGCCGGCTTCGCCGACGTTTTCGGGGTCGCCTTGGCCGCTGTCGTCTTCGACGCGGCGCGCGCCGAAGACTTGGCGGCGGTTGTAGTTGTGGGCTCCTCTACCGTGGGGGCTTCAGCGGTTTTGGTTGCCATGGAGTTCACCTTCCAGCCCTCTCGTGCGGCACGCGCAGCGATGCTGTTCGAGGGGGTTCGGGTCGCTTGCGGACACTATGAGGACCCATGTCAAGTCCGGAATCTGATCGCACTTCCGCCGTCGGCCACTGGCCGAGCGCGCGTTGGGTGCTGTCCGAAGATGAACGGGTCCAATCATCGATTATTGCACGAATTGGGACCGCTGCCGCGCATCGCCGCTCGCTCATCGCTCAGCGGCGATTCCTGTTCCACCGTGCCACAAGTGCAACCCACAAGGGCCCCACCTCTATTCCCTCATCGTCGAGAAGACGCCTGCGAGTTCGGCGCCTGGCATTGACGAGGAACGCCATCCCGACCCCCACCACGACGTATTGGATCGCGAAGGCGATCCGGAATCCGTCGACCGTGTACGCACCGGAGCCCGTGAGCCGGGCCCACCAGTCGAGCAGCACGCCCATGAGGTAGATCATGACGAAGCTCGCCGCGAAACCGCCGACGTTGACGAATCCGTTCGCGGACCCGAGCGCGTGCATCGGATTGGAGGTGCGCGCGAAGTCGAAGCCGATGAGCGAGCCGGGACCGCCGGCCCCGATGACGGCGAGGAGCACCACGACCAGCCAGACCGGCGGTGAACCCGGCCAGAGCAAGAGCGCTGTCCAGACGACCGCCATGGCGATCACGATCGTGATCACGATGTTGCTTCTGCGAAGCGGGAAACGAGCGGTGAGGATGCCGAGCAGCGGCCCGACCACGAGCGCTGCGCCGACGATGACGGTGAGCATCCAGGACGCCTCGTCCGGCGTATAGCCCAGCGCGTACACCATGAAGGGCAGGCCCCACATGAGCGCGAACACCGTGCCGGAGGACTGGGTCACGAAGTGGGACCAGAACCCGAGCTGCGTGCCGGGCCGGGCGATGGCGATGCCCAGCTGCCGCAGGGACTGCCGCCAGTTCGGGGGCCGCTGGCCCTCCTCGGCGCCGGCCGGCCGATTTCGTACCGTGAGCAGGATTCCGACGAAGGCGACGAGTGCGACGCCCGCTGCCGAGACGAATGCCGCGGTCCAACCGGACTCGTGCAGCAGCAACGCGAAGGGCACGGCGGAGAGCACCTGTCCGAGCTGGCCGATGTTGCCCACCCATTGCGACAGCTGCGGCACCATGCGCCCGGTGAACCACGAGTTCACGAGACGGATGAGCGACGTGAAGATCATGGCGTCGCCGGCGCCGACGAGCACTCTGCCGGCCACGGCGATGCCGATGAGGCCGGAGAAGGCCACGGTCACCTGGCCGGCCGCCATCAGCGCCGTGCCCGTGAGCATGAGGGCGCGTGGACCCACCCGGTCGATGAGCACGCCGATCGGGATCTGCATTCCCGCGTAGACGATGAGCTGCAGAACGGCGAGTGTGGACAGCAGGGATGCGGTGGAGTGGAATCGGTCGGTCGCGGCGACGCCCGCGACGCCGATCGTGGTGCGCTGCATCACGGCCACGAGGTATCCGAAGACGCCCACGGCGAAGATGAGCCACGAGCGCGCCGAATTCACCCCACTACGTTACGCGGCATCACGGCCGCCTCCCATCGGGCGGCGACGCTCACGCGGCGGAACGCGCGATGGCGTCGCACGGCGGAGCGGGTCGCGCAGCGGACTCGCCGTCAGCGACCGGGCGTGTCCTCGTCGCCCCGTCGGCGGTAGGCGAGGAAGTTCTCCAGCTCCGTCGCGATCTCGTCCGCGGACGGAAGGGCGCCATCCAGATGCGTCAGAGGCGACTTGAGCGGGCTGTCCTGCATGTAGGCGTCGTGCCGCTGCTCCAGGGCGCCGACGAGGCGTTCCAGCTCGGCGTTGCCCGCGACCTGCTCGTCGATGTTGGCGACGAACTCGCGGTCCTCTTCTCTCAGCTTGTCCGTCGGGAAGATGAGGCCCGTGGCGGAGCTGATGCTCTCCAAACCCGCGATGGCCGCCGCCGGATACTCGGTGTCGCCCAGGTAGTGCGGAACGAGCAGCACGAAACCGATCGTGGATGCCCCGACCTCCTGCAAGCGGTACTCGATGAGGTGCATGGCCGTGGCCGGCGCCTGGGTGGTGGGTCGCCAGACGGACATGGCATCCGCCAGGCCCTCCCTGTTGCCGCTCACCGTGACGCCGATCGGCCGGGTGTGCGGTACCGGCATCGGGATGGAGTGCACCCAGATCGTCGAGCGCACGCGCAGCAGGGACACGAGGTCGAGCACCGCGCTGCTGAAACGCTCCCACTGGAAGTCCGGCTCGTACCCGGTGAGCAGCAGGAACTGCTGCCCCAGTTCGTCGCGCATCAGGTAGAGGCTGAGCTGCGCCGGACGATAGTCGGTGATGTGGTCCTGATCGAACGTGATGATCGGCCGCCTGGCGCGATAGTCCAGCAGCGCATCCGAGTCGAAACGCGCGATCTCCTGCGCCTCGAGCGTGCTCAGCAGATACGAGTTCAGCTGAGAGACGGCGCTTCCGGCATCGGCGAACCCGGTGAGCGCGGCGACCAGATAGAGCCCGGTCGGCACGGTGTCGAACGCCGTTCGGACGTCGTAGAGCTCGCGCGGATCCTGCATGGAATCCATGCTAGCCAGCCGCCCCCGCGCCACCCCGCCCGTCGTGCAAGCCCTCAGCGAACACCGCGGCGCCTGGCCCGTACGATTCCTTTCATGTCTGCCTCCAGCCCCGTCTCCCCCGCACCTCGGCGCACCTCCGCCCCGCGCCTCGTCGTCACAGGGGCACGGCCCGACGTCCGCCCCGGCGACGTGCTCGCGCTCTTCGTGCGCACCAGCAAGGGATCGCCCGTCGTGCTCGGCCGCGAGGCCGCATCCGAGCTGCTGGCCCAGCTCAGAGCGACGGGCGGTGCAGACGAGGTGTCGCGGGTGCCGGCCGGGGTGCTCGACGAGCTGCCCACGATGCTCGTCGGCGTCGGCTCGGACGTGACGGAATCCGCGCTTCGCGCAGCGGCAGGCGTCGCCGCGCGTGCCGCGGCCGGGGACGGCAGGCTCATCATGGACGCTTCCCCGTCGTCCGACTCACAGGTGTCCGCGCTGCTGGAGGGCGCGGCTCTGGGCGGCTACGTCTACGCGGGAAAGCCGCGTAGCGACTCCGACCGATCCCCGGTCCCGGAGATCGTCGTTCTCGCGTCGTCCGACACCGCCGCCGGCCTGGAGCACAGGGCGACCGTGCTCGCCGAGGCCGTGCTGCTCACGCGAGACCTCGTGAACACACCGCCGTCGGAGCAGAGCCCGGCCGAGCTGGCGGACGCCGCAGTGGAGTGTGCGTCCGGCCTGCCGATCGAGGTGCGCGTGTGGAACGAGGCCGCGCTCGCCGAGGACGGGTTCGGCGGCATCCTCGGCGTCGGGAAGGGCTCGACCCGGCCGCCACGCCTCGTGCGACTCGACTACGCACCGGAAGGCGCAGGCGTGCATCTCGCGTTCGTCGGCAAGGGCATCACGTTCGACTCCGGAGGACTGTCGCTGAAGCCGCCGGCCGGGATGGTGGGCATGAAGTACGACATGGCCGGAGCGGCATCCGTGCTCGCGGTCGTCGTCGCCGCCGCGCGGCTCGGAGTTCCGGTTCGGGTGACGGGCTGGATGTGCATCGCGGAGAATCTGCCGTCCGGCTCGGCCATGCGTCCGAACGACGTTCTAACGATCAGAGGCGGAACCCGCGTCGAGGTGCTCAACACCGACGCGGAAGGACGACTCGTCCTCGCGGACGGTCTGCGGGCGGCGACAGAGGAGCATCCGGATGCCGTCATCGACATCGCGACGCTCACCGGCGCGGAGGTGGTGGCGCTCGGCACGCGCTACTCCGCCGCGATGGGCGACGATGCGCTGGTGCGGCGCGTGAAGGATGCCGCCGAGCGTTCGGGTGAGCTGGTGTGGCCGATGCCTTTGCCGTCGGAGCTTCGCGCGCGGCTGCGATCGGAGGTCGCCGATCTCACGAACGCCACCCCGGGGAACACGGCGGCCGGCATGCTGCTCGCCGGTGTCTTCCTCCGGGAGTTCGTCGGGAAGGCATCCGAGGAGGCGGACGCCCCGGCCGTGCCGTGGGCGCACCTCGACATCGCCGGCTCCGCGCAGAACGACGGGGGCGCCTACGGGTACACGGCAAAGGGTGCGACGGGCGTGCTCGTGCGCACGCTCGTGGCCGTGACGGAGGACTTCGGAGCGCAGTAGTAGGGTCGTATGGGCAGGAACGCCTGCCCAACGACGGCCACCTGCAATCGCACACACACACTCGCAGGCGGTGACGTCCCACCATCCCGACCCGAGGAGTGAATGGGTGTCTGAGCAGAACTTCGACATCGTTGTTCTGGGAGGCGGGAGCGGAGGCTACGCGGCGGCTTTGCGCGCGAGCGAACTCGGCTTCTCCGTCGCCCTGATCGAAAAGGACAAGGTCGGAGGGACCTGCCTGCACAGGGGATGCATCCCCACGAAGGCGCTCCTGCACTCCGCCGAGGTCGCCGACTCCGCACGCGAGGCCGCCAAGTACGGCATCTCCGCCGTGTTCGAAGGCGTCGACATCGAGGCCGTGACGGCATACCGCGAGGGCGTCGTCGCCAAGAAGTACAAGGGACTCCAAGGGCTGGTCAAGGCTCGCGGGATCACGACCGTCGAGGGAGAGGGCCGCCTGGTCGCGGCCAAGACCGTGCGCGTCGGTGACGTCGACTACGTCGGCAAGAACGTGGTGCTGGCCACGGGCTCGTACGCGCGCTCGCTTCCGGGACTCGAGATCGGCGGCCGCGTGATCACGAGCGAGGAGGCGCTCCAGCTGGATTTCGTGCCCCGCAAGGTCGCTGTGCTCGGCGGCGGAGTCATCGGCGTCGAGTTCGCGAGCGTGTGGAAGTCGTTCGGCGCCGAGGTCACGATCATCGAGGCGCTCCCCCACCTCGTTCCCAATGAAGACGAGTCCATCAGCAAGTCGCTGGAACGTGCGTTCCGCAGGCGCGGCATCGACTTCCGGCTCGGCGTGCGGTTCCAGGGCGTCACGCAGAACGACGAGGGCGTGGCCATCACGCTCGAGAACGGTGACACGGTGGATGCCGAGCTGCTGCTGGTCGCCGTCGGCCGCGGCCCCGCGACGGCCGGTCTCGGCTACGAGGAGGCCGGTGTGACGGTGGATCGCGGCTTCGTGATCACCGACGAGCGGCTCCGCACCAGCGTGGACGGCGTGTACGCCGTCGGCGACATCGTTCCCGGGCTGCAGCTCGCGCACCGCGGATTCCAGCAGGGGATCTTCGTCGCGGAGGAGATCGCGGGTCTGAACCCCATCGTCGTCGAAGACGTGAACATCCCGAAGGTGACGTACTGCGAGCCGGAGGTCGCTTCGATCGGGCTCAGCCAGGCCAAGGCAGAAGCCCAGTACGGCAAGGAGAACGTCTCGTCGTACGACTACAGCCTGGCGGGCAACGGCAAGAGCGAGATCATCGGCACGACCGGCTCCGTGAAGGTCGTGCGGGTCAAGGACGGCCCCGTCGTCGGGGTGCACATGATCGGCGATCGGGTGGGAGAGCTGATCGGAGAGGCACAGCTCGCCGTGAACTGGGAGGCCTACCCCGAGGACATCGCGCCGTTCATCCACGCTCACCCGACGCAGAACGAGGCGCTCGGCGAAGCGTTCCTCTACCTCGCGGGCAAGCCGCTGCACACGTTGTGATACCCCGGCACCGCCGAGGCACTGCAATAAGCTTTCGTAACGAATCGCATTCTTGAAGGAGACAGAGTCATGAGCGAATCCGTCAGCCTCCCGGCACTCGGCGAGAGTGTCACGGAAGGCACGGTAACCCGCTGGCTGAAGCAGGTGGGCGACCGCGTCGAGGTCGACGAGCCTCTGCTCGAAGTATCGACCGACAAGGTCGACACGGAGATCCCGTCGCCGGTGGCCGGCGTCGTGGAGCAGATCCTCGTGCAGGAGGATGAAACGGTCGAGGTCGGCACCGCGCTCGTGACCATCGGAGACGGGTCGGGCGCAGGGGCCGGCAGCGACGCTCCTGCCGCACCGCAGGAGACGGCCGAGCCCGCGCCGACCGAGCAGCCCGCCCCCGCCGAGCAGCAGCACGCTCAGCAGGCACACGCCGAGCAGCCGGCACAGCAGCAGCCGGCACCGGAGCCTGCTCAGCAGCCGCAGGCATCCGCACAGGCCGAGGTCCCCTCCAACGCCGCCGAGACTCCTGCCGAAGCTCCCGCGCCTGCCGCCCCGGTCGACCAGCCGCCCGCGGCGCAACAGCCGCAGCAGCCGGCGCCCGAGCAGGCTCCCGCGCCCGCTCAGGCACCTGCCCAGGCCGCACCTGCGCAAGCAGCACCCGCGCAAGCAGCACCCGCCCAGGTCGCGTCGGCACAGGCCGCGCCTGCACCCGCACCCGTCCCGGCAGCATCGGCGCCCGCAAGCACGCAGGGCGGCACCACGCCGGCGGCGCCCGCGGCCCCGCAGACGACCGGGTCGCACGCGGGATCGGGATATGTGACACCCATCGTCCGCAAGCTCGCGAACGAGCAGGGTGTCGACCTCTCGACCGTCAGGGGCACGGGCGTCGGCGGCCGCATCCGCAAGGAGGACGTGCTCAGCGCGGGCGCCGGAACGTCGGCGGCTCCCGCTGCCGCGGCCAGCACCAAGCTCGAGACCTCTCCGCTTCGGGGCACCGTGCAGCCCATGTCGCGCCTCCGCAAGGTCGTCGCCGACCGCGCGGTCGTGTCGATGCAGAACTCGGCCCAGCTGACGACCGTGGTCGAGGTGGACGTCACGAAGGTGGCGGCTCTGCGCAACCGCGTGAAGGCGGACTTCGAGAAGGCGACGGGAACGAAACTGTCGTTCCTGCCGTTCTTCACGCTCGCTGCCGCCGAAGCGCTGAAGGCCTATCCGGTCATCAACGCGACCGTCGACGGTGAGAACATCGTCTACCCGGACCACGAGAACATCTCCATCGCGGTGGACACGGAGCGCGGCCTGCTCACCCCGGTGGTGCGTTCGGCGAGCGAACTGAACATCGCCCAGCTGTCGCAGCAGATCGCCGACCTCGCGCAGCGCACGCGCGACAACAAGCTGAAGCCCGACGAGCTCGCCGGCGGCACGTTCACGGTTACCAACACGGGTTCGCGAGGGGCTCTCTTCGACACGCCTCTCGTGTTCCTGCCGCAGGTCGCCATCCTCGGCACCGGCATCGTGTCCAAGAAGCTGGTCGTGGTGCAGGCCGACGGCGGCGACTCGATCGCGATCCGCTCCACGGTGTACCTCGCTCTGTCGTACGACCACCGCATCGTCGACGGCGCGGACGCGGCTCGATTCCTCGTGGCCGTCAAGAACCGTCTCGAAGAGGGCGCGTTCGACTCCGATCTCGGCATCTGATTCCGCAGCACAGCGCTTCCTAGTTCTCGAAGAGGGCGCGCAGACGCCAGCCGGCCTCGGTCTTGATCACCAGGACGGAGGCCGGTTTCGTCGTCTCCGACGCCCCGATCGAGATGACGACGGCGTCGCCGACCGTCTCGGTCAGCGAGAGCTGCGACAACTCAGGCGAGACCTTCGTGCCCTGGCCTGCGCTCAGCAGAGCGCTGTCTGCCGCGAACAGCGGCGAGTCCGCCTGGTCGATGGCCGCAAGACATCCTTCGTCGCCATGCTCGAGGCACGAGCGTCTGTCGTGCAGCAGACGGAACGCGGCGTGAACCGGATCCTCCGCATCGGGCGTCTCCGTCGCGGCGGGACGCGCTGTGGCAGAGATCGAGGCGGGCGACGGCGTCGACGTCGCCGCGCCGCCTGCGTCGCGTTCGGCGGTGGCACGGGGCGTCGCGCTCGGAGAGGGACTTTCCGCATGGCCTGCCGGAGGGCTCGGCATGGTGAGCAGCGCGACCAGCGTCAGACCGGCGGCGATCGACGCTCCCACCACGATGGTCCGTCTGCGGCCTGAGACCAAGCCCCGCACGCGCCCGGCGATGACGGGGCCGACGCCGTGTTCCATCGCTCCCGCGGCGACAGCGGCGAACCCTGCGAGAAGCCCGCCGCGGCGGCGGCTTGCGCGGGATGGGCCCTGCGCCGTTGTCGTCTGCGCCGTTGTCGTCTCCCCCGTTTCGGTTCCGGCGAACGCCCGCTCCAGTGCCGGAGCCGTCGATGTCGGGCCGACCGAAGCGCCGCCCCGCTCGATGGTCATCAGAAGCGGCGCAGGGGGTCCGAGATCGAACAGTGCGCTTTCGACGGCGTCGACGAGAGCCGCCTCTCCGCTGTCGACCGGCTCGCTCAGCCCGCGCACGACAGCCAGGACGCGGCTCGCCTCGTCGGGTTCGATGACCTCCGCTCGGGCGAGGATGCTTTCGACAAGCGCCACGCATCTCTCCCAGTCGTCCACCAGACCCGCAGGCGTGGCTGGTCTCGCGCCTCCGAAGCCGAGGAGCACAGGACAGCCCGAGTCGTCGAAACGGATGCGTGCACCGGAGACCCTGCCGTGCACGAACCCGCACTCGTGCACGCCGCGCACCGCACGCACGACGGAGACCGCCGCGGTGACCACCTCACCGGTGTCGAGGACGGTGCGCTCTCGGAGCCAGTCGGCAAGCGTGCGACTGGACAGACGCTCCAGAACGAGCGCGACGGGCTCACGCTGTGTCGTCGATACATCGATGACCGCGACGACATGAGGAGAGTCGACGGCGCAGAGCGCCCCGATCTCGTTCGCGATCCGGTCACGCTCGACGCCGTCGTCGTATGCCTTGACGACGGCCTGGGCACCGTCGCCCGTCGCCAGGTAAGCCACGCCGTCGCTCCCTCGTCCTATCGTGCGCAGCAGCCGGTACCCGCCCAGCGCGTTCCAGACCGGCACAGCGGCGGCATCCCGCTCCGCCTCTCCCTCTGCCTGCCCGCGCTTGCCTCTGTGCCTTCTGCCCGCCATGGATTCAGCGTGCCGGGTGCACGGGCATCCCTATGTCGGACTCTTCCCGGATGTGCGGCGCCGGCTGCCGGGCCGCCTTGTGGAGGGGCAGAACTGGGTAGGCTTGCCGGGTGATCGACTACGTCGTCACGGGGCTAAGCGCCAACTCCGTGCCGTATCTCGACGCCCTGGAGCAGCAGCGTGCCACGCACGCCGCCGTGGTCGCAGGGCGGGCGCCAGACACCGTCATCCTCCTCGAGCACGAACCGGTGTACACCGCCGGCAAACGCACAGAACCCGACGAACGGCCCACCGACGGCGCGCCGGTGATCGACGTCGACCGTGGAGGCAAGATCACCTGGCATGGACCGGGTCAGCTTGTCGGGTATCCCATACTCCGGTTGCCTGAGCCGATCGACGTGGTGGGCTACGTGCGACGGCTCGAATCCATGCTCATCGATGTGCTGGCGGAGGTCGGCGTCGAAGGTCATCGGGTCGAGGGACGCAGCGGGGTCTGGGTGTCGACATCCGGGCCCGATGTGAAGATCGCGGCCATCGGCATCCGGGTCGCTTCCGGAGTGACGATGCACGGCTTCGCCCTGAATTGCAGCAACGATCTCGCACCGTACGACCGGATCGTCGCGTGCGGCATCCGAGACGCGGGAGTCACCACCATCTCGAACGAGCTCGGTCGCACCGTCACACCGCACGACGTGGCGCCGCTCGTGTCCGCCCACTTCGGCGCGGTCATGGGGATGCCGGCATGACCGCCGCGCCCGAGGGCCGCAAGATGCTGCGCCTGGAAGCCCGCAACGCCCAGACGCCCATCGAACGCAAGCCGGAATGGATCAAGACCCGCGCGCGCATGGGGCCCGAGTACACACAACTCCAGAGCCTCGTGAAGTCCGAGGGCCTGCACACGGTGTGCCAGGAGGCCGGCTGCCCCAACATCTACGAATGCTGGGAGGACAGGGAGGCGACGTTCCTCATCGGCGGCAGCCAGTGCACCCGACGGTGCGACTTCTGTCAGATCGACACGGGAAAGCCGGCGGATTTCGACGCGGATGAGCCGCGCAGGGTGGGCGAGACCGTCGCGAGGATGGGACTGCGCTACGCGACCGTCACCGGTGTGGCCAGGGACGATCTCGACGACGAGGGATCGTGGCTGTATGCGGAGACCATCCGCGAGATCCACCGGCAGTCTCCGGGAACGGGCGTCGAGATCCTCGTCCCCGACTTCTCGGGTCGCCCCGAACACCTGCGCCGCGTGTTCGACGCCCGACCCGAGGTGTTCGCGCACAACGTGGAGACGGTTCCGCGGCTGTTCAAGCGCATCCGCCCTGCGTTCAAATACGAGCGGTCGCTGGATGTGCTCACCCAGGCGCGCGACGCCGGAATGATCACGAAGTCCAACCTCATCCTGGGCATGGGCGAGCAGCGGCAGGAGGTGAGCGAAGCGCTCCGCGACCTGCACGATGCAGGCACCGACATCCTCACCATCACGCAGTATCTGAGGCCGAGCCCGCGTCACCTCCCGGTGGAGAGGTGGGTGAAGCCTGAGGAGTTCGTCAAGCTGAAGGCAGAAGCCGAAGCGGTCGGATTCCTCGGCGTGCTCTCCGGACCACTGGTGCGCTCCTCGTACCGTGCCGGGCGGCTGTGGGCTCAGTCGATGACCGCCAAGGGGCGTCCGATTCCCGAGCACCTCAGTGCTCTCGCGGATGCCTCGCTCGGCTTCGCGCAGGCCGTAGGCTGACGCGCCAACCCTGCGGCCGTGCGCCGCGGTCAGGGGTGCGCTGAGCCGGTATCCTGGTGACCATGGCACGCAAGGACCCCGCAGCGACGAAGGAACCCGGCCGCATCAAGCAGATGTGGCAGGTGTTCCAGATGACCCGCCGCTACGACTCCAGGGCGTCCTGGTACATGCTCGGCACGCTCTTGCTCGGTGCCGTCATCGGCGTCGTGCTCGCCCTCACGATCACCGGCGGCAACGTCTTCTCGATGGTGCTCTGGATCGTGGCGGGCGTGCTCGCCGGCGCGCTGGGCGCCATCATCGTGCTCGGCAGGCGTGCCGAACGGGCGGCGTACTCGCAGATCGAGGGCCAGCCGGGCGCCGTCGGCGCCGTGCTGCGCAGCTCGCTCAAGCGCTCCTGGCGAGGCAGCGAGATGCCCATAGCCGTGAACGGACGCACGCGGGATGCCGTCTACCGCGCCGTCGGCCGCGGTGGCGTCGTCCTCATCGGGGAAGGGCCCGAGTCCCGCACGCGCAAGATGGTCGAGGACGAGCGACGCAAGATCGCTCGCATCGTGCCGAACGTGCCGATCAACGTCTTCCATGTCGGGCCGGATCCCGACGCCGTTCCGCTCCACAAGCTCGCCGGACGCATGGCGAAGATCAAGGTCGCGCTGACGAAGCCCGAGGTGCTCGCCGTCGACAACCGGCTCGGCTCGCTCGGCACTCAGGTGCCGATCCCGAAGGGCGTCGACCCGATGAAGGTACGGCCTCAGCGCGCTCGCTGACCCGTCGGTTCACCGCGACGCCAGCGGACCAGGCGGGCTACGCCCGCGCGGGAGGTCATCATGAGCGGAGAAGCACCGTTCCGGCCACCTTGTCGTGCGCGCTGGAGCTGAAGTGACGGTCCAGTGGACCGTCACCGCGACGCCAGCGGACCACGCGGGCTACGCCCGCGCGGGAGGTCATCATGAGCGGAGAAGCACCGTTCCGGCCACCTTGTCGTGAAAGCCCCGCTGATCCGAATCCCACACGATGGCGGGGATGACGATGCACAGCAGCGCGGTGCGAACCAGCGGTCGCCACAGACCGACCCAGGCCCCGTTCAGCGCGACGAGCCGGAGACCGACGATGCGGTGTCCGATGCTGCCGCCGATCGTGGGGATGAAGAGGTACTGCAGCACCGCGAAGATGCCCAGGGTGGCCCAGCTGTCGTACCGGAAGAACGCGAACGAGAGCAGGCTGGCGATCGCCCAGTCGATGAGCAGGGCGAGGATGCGCCGCCCCGGCCTCCCGACGGAACCCGGTCCGCTCTCCGGTGCGCCGAGCCGCTCCCCTGGGTACCGACTGGGTGCGAGGTCTCCGAAGCGGCGGGGGGCGGTGGGGCTGGACACCGCCCGAGTCTATCGACGCCATCTGCGTAACATCCCCGAAACAATGACGATACGGTAGGGAAACCGCGGACCCCTAGCCTTTCACCGGCTGCCCGCGCAGTCCCATCGACCCCCGTCACTCGCTTGGAGAAACCACATGTTCAGTGATTCTTCCGAGGTGCTCGCGTTCATCAAGGACACCGATGTCAAGTTCCTGGACATCCGGTTCACCGATCTTCCCGGTGTGCAGCAGCACTTCAACATCCCCGCCTCCACGGTCGACGAGGAGTTCTTCTCCGTCGGTCAGCTGTTCGACGGCTCCTCGATCCGCGGCTTCGCGTCGATCCACGAGTCGGACATGCAGCTCATCCCCGACGTGTCCACCGCGTACATCGACCCGTTCCGGGCGGAGCGCACGCTGGTGATGGTGTTCGACATCTTCAACCCGCGCAACGGGGAGGTGTACGGCAAGGACCCGCGGCAGGTCGCCAAGAAGGCCGAGAAGTACCTGGCGTCGACGGGCATCGCCGACACGGCGTTCTTTGCTCCCGAGGCCGAGTTCTACATCTTCGACGACGTGCGTTACGAGGTGAAGCAGAACACGGCGTACCACTTCGTCGACTCCGAAGAGGCGGCATGGAACTCCGGCCGCGCCGAGGACGGCGGCAACCTGGCGAACAAGACGCCCTACAAGGGCGGCTACTTCCCGGTCTCCCCCGTCGACAAGCAGGCGGACCTTCGCGACGACATCTCGCTGAAGCTCATCGACGCGGGTCTGATCCTCGAGCGCGCTCACCACGAGGTGGGCACCGGCGGTCAGGCGGAGATCAACTACCGCTTCGACACCATGGTGCACGCGGCCGATGACATCCTGAAGTTCAAGTACATCGTGAAGAACACGGCCGAGCAGTGGGGCAAGACGGCCACGTTCATGCCGAAGCCCCTGTTCGGCGACAACGGCTCGGGCATGCACACGCACCAGTCGCTGTGGAACGACGGCAAGCCGCTGTTCTACGACGAGGCGGGCTACGGCGGCCTCTCCGACATCGCCCGCTGGTACATCGGCGGTCTGCTCAAGCACGCGGCGAGTGTGCTGGCGTTCACGAACCCCACCGTGAACTCGTACCACCGTCTCGTGCCCGGCTTCGAAGCGCCCGTCAACCTGGTGTACTCGGCCGGCAACCGTTCCGCCGCGATCCGCATCCCGATCACCGGGACGAACCCGAAGGCCAAGCGCATCGAGTTCCGCGCGCCGGATGCCTCGGGCAACCCGTACCTCGCGTTCGCCGCGCAGCTGATGGCCGGCATCGACGGCATCCGCAACCGCATCGAGCCGCACGAGCCCGTCGACAAGGACCTCTACGAGCTTCCCCCGGAGGAGGCGAAGTCCATTCCGCAGGTGCCCGGGACGCTGGATGCCGTGCTCGACGCCCTCGAGGCCGACCACGACTTCCTCACCGCAGGCAACGTCTTCACGCCCGAGCTCATCGAGACGTGGATCGACTACAAGCGCGAGAAGGAGATCAAGCCGCTCGCGCAGCGTCCGCACCCGTTCGAGTTCGAGCTGTATTACGGCGTCTGATCGCCGGCAGCGCACAGCGAAGCGGGTCGCCCTTCACGGGCGGCCCGCTTTCTCGTGCTGGGAGCATCAGGAGTCGTAGAAGTTGCGCTCGAACACGGCCCGGGCGCGCCGCGTCACGGCCAGGTACTCCTCCTCGAGCTGGCTGGCCGATCCTCGCGGGTAGCCGAGCAGCCTGGCAACGCCGTCCAGCGCCTTGCGCTCTGACGGGAGGAGATCCGACGTCTTGTTCAGCCAGAGCGTGACGGCGCTTCGCGCTCGTGACGCCAGGATCCACGCCTCGCGCAGCCGTTCGCCGTCCGTGGCATCCAGCAGACCCAGCTCGACGCACGCCGCGAGGGCCTCAAGCGTGGAGGTGGTGCGCAACGCCGGGGACTGCGCGGCGTGCCGCAGCTGCTGCAGCTGGACGAGCCATTCCACGTCGCTGAGGGATCCCCGGCCGAGCTTCAGATGACGCGCCGGCTCAGCACCCTGGGGAAGACGCTCGTTCTCGACGCGCGCCTTGATGCGCTTCACCTCCCGCACGTCGCGGTCGGAGATCGAAGCTGGGTACCGCACGGAATCGGCGAGGCGCTCGAAGTCCTCGATCAGGGAGGCATCCCCCGCCACGCCGCGAGCACGCAGCAACGCCTGCGCCTCCCACGTCAGCGACCATCGCTCGTAATACGCTCGGTACGAGTCGAGCGACCGGGCCGGCGTTCCGTTCTTGCCCTCTGGCCGCAGATCCATGTCGAGGTCGAGCGGCAGCCTCGCATCGTCCGTGAGCCGGTTCAGGTCGGCGACGATCGACAGCGCCGCACGATGGACGGACTCGGCCTCGACGCCGGGATGCGGCCGGAACACGTAGACGACGTCGGCATCAGAGCCGAATCCGAGCTCGCGACCCCCGAACCGGCCCATCCCGATCACCGCGAACTCGAAAGGTGCTGGCCTCTGGGCGCGAACAGCGGACAGGATGCCGGCGATCGTGGCTTCGGTGATGTCGGTCAGGCCGACCGCGAGCTCGGCGACCCCCGCTACGCCGAGGATGCCGGCAAACGCCAGCCTGAGCACCTCGCGCCGCCGGACGGCGCGGATGGCGCGCGCAGCCGCCTCCGGGCTCTCGTGCCTGTCCAGGATGGCGTTCACCTCGTCGTCGAGGGCGACACGCGGTCGCGCATGCAACTCCGCGTCGTCGTCGAGCCACGCGACGCTCTCCGGGATGAGTCCGAGCAGCTCCCCGGCGAATCGCGAACCGGACAGCACCCGGGTGAGACGCTCGGCCGCCCCTGAGGAATCGCGCAGCATGCGCAGGAACCAGTGCGTGCTGCCCAGATCCTCACTGAGCCGCCGGAACGTGAGAAGGCCGTAGTCCGGGTCGGCGCCGTCGGCGAACCACTGCAGCATGACGGGCAGCAGAGTGCGCTGGATGGCCGCACGGCGTGAGACTCCTGAGGTGAGGGCAGCGATGTGCTGAAGCGCTCCGTGCGGGTCGACGAAGCCGATCGCGGCCAGGCGGGCCTCTGCCTGCTCGCCGGTCAGGGCGCCCCCGTCGCCCGGCAGTGCGGCGACCGCGGCCAGCAGCGGCCGGTAGAAGAGGCGTTCGTGCAGGCCGCGCACACGGCGTTTGACCTGCGCCCAGGCATCCGTCAGTTCCTTCGCGCTGTTCGCGAGGCCGGTCGCCCTGGCGAGCACCCGAAGCTGCTGCTCGTCGCGCGGCATCAGGTGCGTGCGCCGAAGCTCCGACAACTGGATGCGGTGCTCGAGCAGGCGCAGGACGCGGTAGTCGCGCGCGAACTCCGCCGCCTCCGGACGTCCGATGTATCCCGCGGCCGCCAGCGCCGCCAGCGCGGGAAGCGTTCCCGCGACGCGCACCGCCTCGTCGTTGTGGCCGTGCACGAGCTGCAGGAGCTGCACCGTGAACTCGATGTCGCGCAGACCACCGGGCCCGAGCTTGAGCTGGCGGTCCACCTCGTCGGTGGGGATGTTCTCCGTCACCCGCTCGCGCATCCGCTGCACGGACTCGACGAAGTTCGCCCTGCCTGCGCTGGCCCACACGTAGGGGGCGATCGCCTGCGCGTACCGCCGGCCGAGGCCGACGTCGCCCGCGATCGGCCTCGCCTTCAGAAGCGCCTGGAACTCCCAGCCCTGCGCCCAGCGATCGTAGTAGGCGAGGTGGGAGTCGAGCGTGCGCACGAGCGCGCCGTCCTTGCCCTCGGGCCGCAGATTGGCATCCACCTCCCAGAGCGGGGGCTCGACGGCGAACGCGTCGATGCCTCGCATGGTCAGCGTGGCGAGCCTCGTTCCGACGTCGACGGCCCTTCCCGCCGAGACGCCGGCATCCTCGTCGCCCTCGACGACGAAGATCACGTCGACGTCGCTCAGGTAGTTCAGCTCCTCGGCTCCGGTCTTGCCCATGCCGATCACGGCCAGCTTCGTTCCGGCGATATCGCCAACAGGAAAGGTTCCCGGTCCGGTTCCGGATGCCGTGGCCCTGGCGACAGTGAGCGATGCGTCCAGCGCCGCCCCGGCCAGGGCCGCGAGCGATGCCGCCACCGCGTGCAGGCCTCCGACGGGGTCCTGCTGCTGGAGGTCGAATGCGGCGATCTGCGTCAACCGCGTGCGGTACCTGACGCGAAGGGCGATCCAGGCGTCCTCGCCGGCGACCGACGCGACGCCGTCGCGGGCGCCCACGGCATCCAGCAGGTCCGATCGCAGCTCGGCCTCGTCGGGAAGCGCGAGCTGCGGCACCGTGAACAGGGCCAGGGCCTCCGGCCGACGCGCCAGGAATTCCGCGAGCCCGCTCGATGCGCCGAGCACGAGCAGCAGGCGGTGCACGGCGTCGGCGTCGGAGAACAGCGCCGCCGTCTCGTCCGGCCGCCGTCGCAACAGCTCGAGCATCCGCTCCAGAGCGGCGTCCGGGTCAGCGACGTCGACGATGAGCTCCAGCGCCGTCTCGGGGGACGGTCCACCGAGACCGGCCAGTTCGTCCAGGCGGGCGCGCGCATCCGAGAGACCGACGAAACCGGCGCGCGCCAGAGCGGTCAGCGTGATGGGCGCCATGCGTTCCGCCGTGAGCTACAGGATCTCGAGGTTCGCCCGCAGCTCGTACGGCGTCACCTGAGCGCGGTACTCGCGGTATTCGCGCTGCTTGTTCGCGAGGGCGTAGTTGAAGACCTGCTCCCCCAGGGTCTCCGCTACGAGCTCGGACTCCTCCATGCGCTGCACCGCCTGCTCCAGGCTCGCAGGGAGCGGGCTGTAGCCGAGCGCCCGACGCTCGGCATCGCTCAGCGCCCACACGTCGTCCTCGGCCTCAGGGGGCAGTTCGTACTCCTGCTCGATGCCCTTCAGACCGGCGGCGAGCAGCAGCGAGAAGGCCAGATAGGGGTTGGCGGCTGAGTCGATGCCGCGATACTCCACCCTGGCGCTCTGGCCCTTGCTCGGCTTGTACAGCGGCACCCTGACCAGCGCCGACCGGTTGTTGTGGCCCCAGCACACGTAGCTCGGCGCCTCATCGCCGCCCCACAGTCGCTTGTAGGAGTTCACGAACTGGTTGGTCACGGCCGTGATCTCCGGCGCGTGCTGCAGCACGCCCGCGATGAAGTGCCTGGCCACCTTGGAGAGCTGGTACTGCGCTCCCGGCTCGAAGAACGCGTTCGTGTCCCCCTCGAACAGCGAGACGTGCGTATGCATGCCGCTCCCCGGATGTCCCGTGAGCGGCTTCGGCATGAACGTCGCGTACACGCCCTGCTCGATCGCGACCTCCTTCACGACCGTACGGAAGGTCATGATGTTGTCCGCCGTGGTGAGTGCGTCGGCGTACCGAAGATCGATCTCGTTCTGCCCGGGGCCCGCCTCGTGGTGACTGAACTCGACCGAGATCCCCAGATCCTCCAGCATGCGCACCGAACGCCGCCGGAAGTCGTGGGCCGTGCCCCCTGGCACATTGTCGAAGTAGCCGGCGGAGTCCACGGGTTCCGGCCCGTTCTCGCCGAACTTCGACGACTTGAGCAGGTAGAACTCGATCTCGGGATGCGTGTAGAACGTGAAGCCTCGGTCCGCCGCCTTCTCGAGCGTGCGCTTGAGCACGTTGCGCGGATCGGCGACGGCAGGCTCACCGTCCGGCGTCGTGATGTCGCAGAACATGCGTGCCGTCGGGTCGATCTCGCCCCGCCAGGGAAGGATCTGGAACGTCGTGGGATCCGGATGCGCGAGCAGATCGGACTCGAACGTGCGGGTCAGGCCCTCGATGGCCGACCCGTCGAACCCGAGACCCTCGGTGAACGCGCCCTCGACCTCGGCCGGCGCGATCGCCACGGACTTCAGGGTGCCGACCACGTCCGTGAACCACAGACGTATGAACTTGACACCGCGTTCCTCGATGGTGCGAAGCACGAAGTCGCGCTGCTTGTCCATCTGCTCCCTTTCGCCTCGGTTCGCCTCGGCACTAAGGCTACTGGGTCGGATGCCGCGCCGGGCCGCCCTGGCCGGGCTCCTGAGCGGATCGCTGGGGATGCCCGTCGATAGACTGACGCGCATGGCTGACCAGGCGAGCGACCCGTCCTCCACCTCTGGCGAGGAGCGCCCCTACGGAGGGTCTGCCGGCGGCGGCCCCAAGCGCGTGCGCACGAGGCACTTCCAGAACGCGAAGGCGAACGGCATCAAGATCACGGGTCTCACGAGCTACGACATGCTCAGCGCCCAGATCTTCGACGAGGCAGGCATCGACTTCCTCCTCGTCGGCGACTCGGCGGGCAACAACGTCTTCGGGTACGACACCACTCTGCCCGTGAGCGTCGACGACCTCATCCCCCTTACCAGGGCCGTCGCGCATGCGGTGAGGCGCGCCTTCGTGGTGGCCGACATGCCTTTCGGCTCCTACGAGACCGACGTGCAGGACGCGCTGCACACCGCGGTGCGATTCATGAAGGAGACCGGGGCGCACGCGGTGAAGCTCGAAGGCGGGCGGCGCAGTGCGAAGCAGATCCGCAGGATCGTCGATGCGGGCATCCCGGTCATGGCGCACATCGGCTATACACCGCAGAGCGAGCATCAGCTCGGCGGCCACATCATCCAGGGCAGGGGCGAGACCGGTGTCGAGGCCCTCGTCGCCGATGCGCACGCCGTCGAGGAGGCGGGCGCATTCGCGGTGGTGCTGGAGATGGTCCCTGCGGATGCCGCCGCACAGGTGACGAAGGAGCTCTCGATTCCGACGATCGGAGTCGGGGCGGGTCCGCACGTCGACGGTCAGCTCCTGGTGTGGACCGACTGGGCCGGGTTCACCACCGGACGGGTTCCCCGCTTCGTGCGCCAGTACGCCGATCTGAAGGGCGTGCTGAGCGACGCCGCCGCGCGTTACAAGGCGGACGTCGAACAAGGCGAGTACCCGGGGCCGGAACACAGCTACTGAGGCGCAGCTACTGAGGCAAAGCTACCGAGGCGCAACTACCGAGTCTCGCTGCTGACGGACGCTCGCTGCTGACGGACGCTGCGGGGCTCAGTCGTCTTCTGCGGCCCAGCGGGCGCTGTTCTCCCGCAGCTTCTCGAGCGCGTGCTCCGCTTCCTCGCGGGTATCGAACGGGCCGACACGGTGCGTCGCCGGCGACAGGAATCCCTGCTCCACCTGACCGGTCTTGATGTTGTACCAGTACTTGTGCTCGATGTCGTTCTGGAACGGCTCAGCCATAAGCTTGATCCTATGCCCAAGGACTCCTCCGGTCATCTGATCCCCGGCCGCGTCTCGCCGCGGCGCAGCGTCCCCGCGTCCATTCCCCAGCCGGAATATGTCGGCAAGCCGGGACCCACTCGTACCGACGCTAGCGACGTGTACTCGGCGGAGGAGATCGAGCTGATCCGGCAGTCGGGGCGCATCGCCGCTCAGGCGATCGCACTCGTCGGCGAGCACGTCGCGCCCGGGGTCACCACGGAGCAGCTCGACGTGATCGCGCACGAGTTCCTGGTCGGGCAGGGCGCGTATCCGTCGACGCTCGGGTACCGCGGGTATCCGAAGTCGTGCTGCACCTCGGTGAACGAGGTGATCTGCCACGGCATCCCGGACGACACGGTGCTCGAAAACGGCGACATCGTCAACATCGACATCACGGCGTACAAGAACGGCTTTCACGGCGACAGCAACCAGACGTTCATCGTCGGCCAGGCCTCCGGGGACATCACGCTGCTCGTGGAGCGCACGCGGGAGGCCATGAATCGGGGCATCAAGGCTGTCGCACCGGGACGCCAAGTTAACGTCATCGGTCGCGCCATCGAGTCCTACGCCAAACGGTTCGGCTACGGCGTGGTGCGCGACTTCACGGGCCACGGCGTTGGGCACGCGTTCCACTCCGGCCTGATCATCCCGCACTACGACTCGGTGCCGGCGTACGACGACGAGATGGTTCCCGGCATGGTCTTCACCATCGAGCCGATGCTGACCCTCGGTTCTGCGGAGTGGGACATGTGGGCGGATGACTGGACCGTCACGACGAAGGACAAGTCCATCACGGCGCAGTTCGAGCACACGCTTGTCGTCACCGAGCGTGGCGCCGAGATCCTCACGCTCCCCTGAGCCGCTACATTTCCCTTATGGCTTCCACGACGGCAATCGGCATCGATATCGGCGGTACCGGCATCAAGGGCGGCATCGTCGATCTCAAGACCGGTGAGCTGGTCAGCGATCGCGTCAAGCTGGCGACCCCGAAGGGAGGGAAGCCAGACGACATCGTCGAGACCACGCGCGAGGTGCTCGATGCTCTGGAAGGCGACGGCCCCGACGCGCAGGTCGGCGTCTGCTTTCCCGCCATCGTGAAGAGCGGACGCACCCTGTCCGCCGCCAACGTGGCGAAGGAGTGGATCGGTCTCGAGGCGGAGAAGCTGTTCGAGAAGGTGCTCGGGCGCAACATCCTGTTCGTCAACGACGCGGATGCCGCCGGCTACGCCGAGACGGAGTTCGGTGCGGCCAAGGATGTCGACGGGCTCGTGATCCTGACCACGCTCGGTACCGGAATCGGGTCCGCGCTCATCTACGACGGCATCCTCGTGCCCAACGCCGAGCTCGGCCACCTGGAGATCGACGGGCACGACGCCGAGAGCCGAGCCGCGTACTCCGCGAAGGAGCGCGACGACCTCGACTGGAAGCAGTGGTGCAAGCGGCTCACGAAGTACTACCGCACCGTGGAGTTCCTGTTCTCGCCCGACCTCTTCGTCGTCGGCGGCGGGGTCTCGAAGAACTGGGACGAGTTCGGCGACCTCATCGACATCGACACGAAGATCGTGCCGGCCGTGCACCGCAACAACGCCGGCATCCTCGGCGCCGCCGCCCTGGCCGCCAGAGGTCACCACAAGCGTCCGGTGACCAAGGCCTGACCTCGGCAGGAGGGAACGGGCCGGCTGATACGCCGGGTTCTGTCCGGGCGCACGCCGCTCGAGAGCGTCGTGCGCCGTGGACGGCCATCTATCTCGGAGCCGCGTTGCCGCGGCCCTCCAGCGGTCTACCCGGGAACGAGACGAGCAGCCTCATGGTTCCCTGTCTGACCTTGCTCCGGACGAGGTTTGCCGAGCCGGCCGGGTCACCCCGGTCGCTGGTGGTCTCTTACACCGCCGTTTCACCCTTACCTCTGCTCGCGCAGAGGCGGTCTGTTTTCTGTGGCACTGTCTCGCGGGTTGCCCCGGGTGGGCGTTACCCACCGTCCTGCTCTACGGAGCCCGGACGTTCCTCGGCGACGAGCTCTTCTCGCGAAGAGCGCGTCGACGCGACCGTCTTGCCGACCCGTTCCGAAGAACAAGGGTAGCGGACCAGGGCGGTGGGGCGGCGCGCCCGCACACCGCACCCAGCGCTCAGGAGTTCTCGTCGCGAATGAGGATGGCGCCGCTGTCCGGGCACAGCACGACGTCGTCGTCCGCCGCCGACCGCACATCCGCGAGATCGGACGGCGACAGCTTCATGTTCGACGCGAGCGACACTCCCCCGACCAGACGTGCAGCTCCCACGCCGTACCGCGCGCGCTGCTTGTCATACAGGGCGACGAGCTCCTCCGGAAGAGCGGATGCCACGGCCTCACGGTCGGCGGCAGCGTCCCGGCGTCTGCGCTCCCACGACTCGACCTCCACCTCGCGTTCGGCCTCGAGAGCCGCCACCTTCGACTCCACCTCCGCCGCCTCCGCGTCGATCGCGGACAACTGCGTCTCGAGGCCCTCGATGCGCTCCATGATGCCCAGCTCGATGTCTTCCAGGTCGCTGCGGCGCTTGCGCAGCGCCTCCAGCTCGGATTCGAGAGCCGCCACATCCTTCACCGACGCCGTCTGCTGCACGCGCTCCGAGTCGCGCTTCATGCGCGCCTCGACGACCTCGACGTCGGATTCCAGGCGTGCCAGCTCGGCCCTGGCATCCTCGAGCTCGCCGAAGACGGCCAGCCGTCTGCTCCGGATCTCCGCAGCCTGCGGCCGGAGCTCGGCGAGCCGCGCGTCCTGGGACGGATGCGAGATGGCTCGCGTCGCCTGGGTTATCGCGGTGTCCAGATCGTGGACACGAAGGAGTTCGCGTTGGTCGCGGGGATCAGCCTTCACTGCTCTCATCTCTTCACGGCGGCGCCGCTCTAATCGGTCTGGTCTACGTTATTGCACGCACGGATGGCCGTGGTGAGTGGTCGCTGCACGACCACGAGGTCTGGTGCGTTGTCACTGCATGACGACGAAGTCCCACGGATCGGTGCGCACCTCGCTCACGACGACCTCCAGACCGGGGACGGCCGTCCGCAGCTGCCCGGCCGCCGTGTCCAGCCACAGCCACTCCGCTGCCCAGTGCGACACGTCGATCAGGGCCGGTCCCGACGACACCCTCGCCTGTTCGACGGCTTCCGACGCGGGATGGTGGCGCAGGTCGGAGGTGATGTAGACATCCGCTCGGCGGACCGCCTCTTCGCCGAGGAACGCGTCGCCCGCACCTCCGCACAGCGCGACGGTGGTCACCGGCCTCGCGTACTCCCCTGCGACGCGGATGCCCGTCGCCGTCGGTGGCAGCAGGTCGGCCAGCGTGCGGGCGAGCTGTCCGAGCGTCGTAGGTTCGTCGAGCCTCCCCACCCGGCCCAGTCCCGACCGCGGATCCGCGCCGGGAACGAGCGGCCTGGCATCCCGCAGCCCGAGCCGCGAGGCGAAGACATCCGATACTCCGTCCGGCACGACATCCGCGTTCGTGTGAGCGGTGACGAGCGCGCATCCGGCCCGGATGAGACGCGCGAGAAGCGCACCCTTGTACCTGTCTTCGGCCACCGTGGTCACGCCGCGCAGCAGCAGCGGATGATGCGCCAGCATGAGGTCGAATCCGCCGTCGACCGCCTCGCCCACCGTGTCGGCGACGGCATCCACCGTGAGGAGCACCCGTGAGACGGACGCCTCCGGGTCTCCCGTCACGAGCCCGGGAGCATCCCATGACTCCGCGCCGGCACTCGGCCAGAGTCGTTCGACGACGGACAGGAACTCGGTGATCGTGGGCACGTTCCGAGCCTATGCCCGTGATCCGAAGCGGTCCCCCGATGCCGGCCGAAGGTTCGCCGGATGCCGCCCGACGACACGCCCCGACTCCAGACGGCCATCACCTGCTGGCCGCTTCCTGTGCCGGAACGGCTCGCCACGCTGCGCACACGCCCATGATGAGTCCCAGCGCGAGCGCGACGAGCACTCCGATGTCCGAACGCGCGAGCGCGTCACCGGTGTCCACCCCGAAGAGGCGGTAGAGGTATCCCTCCCAGCCGAGTCCTGGCGCGTCGGCGCGCATGAAGCCGAGACCGGTGACGGTGATCACGACGAGAGCGATCAGATTCACCCACCGCCAGTCCGGATAGACGCCACCACGGTGCAGCAGCGAATCGGTTGCGAGGCGACGTCGCCTCCGCAGGAAGTCGCCGAGGAAGATGCCTGCCCAGGCCGCCACCGGCACCGCCAGGGTGGTCGGATACGCGAGCAGAAGGCTCCGGACATCCGGAACGGCGATAACGAGTCCCGCACCGGCCGCCGCGGCGACGATCCCGAGCGCAAGCACCGATTCCCACCTGGGCAGGTGGATGCCGACTGCCTGCACGGCGAACCCGCCGGAATACAGCGTCACCACGAGTGCCGACACCAGGCCGACGACGATCGCCGCCACGATGGGCACCGCGAACCAGCGCGGAGTGACGGACGCGAGCAGCCGCACGGGGTCGGCGCTCAGCTCGGCGGCTCGTGAAGGCTGCGCCCAGGCGACGAGCGCTCCGAAGACGATCAGGGCGAACATCGGCAGCGACGCGCCGAACCCGCTCCAGAGCGCTGTGGCGGTCCCGCCGCTGCCCGGGCGCTGGTACCGAGCGAGGTCTCCTCCCGCGCTGGCCCACGCGAGGCCGAGGATGCTGAACACGAGTACGGCGCCCTCGACGACGAGAATCCACTGTCCGAACGGGCCTGTGGCGACCAGGTCCCATCCGGTCGTCGGCCACGCCGCCACGATGATCGCGAGCCCGAGCACCGCGGTAGCGATCGTCGCGATCAGCTGGACGACGGCGACCAGGGCGTATCCGGTCAGCGCGACGACGATCCCGACGAAGGCTGCCACGCCGAAGGTCGCCCACAGCACGAGTGCGCGATCGGTCGTCCAGCCCGCGGCGACGGCGGAGTCGGCCACGGAGACGGACAACAGCCAGAGCAGGGCCGCTCCCCAGAACAGGCGCACCACGAGGATCAGAACGGCAGGCACCGTGTTGCCCACGACACCGAAGGCGGCCCTCGAGACGATGACCGTGGGAAGCCCGCTCCACACGCCGGTGAGCGAGCTGAGCCCGAGCGGGAGGAACGAGAGCGCGACGCCCAGTGCCGCAGCGATGACCACCTGCAGCAGGTTGAGACCGGCGCCCGCGAACAAGGCGCCGAGCGCGACCACGAGCACGGAAGCACCGGCCGCGAACCACAACCAGAACAGCCTCGTCGCCCTGCCGACGCGGTACTGCAGAAAAGTCGGCTCCATTCCCGGCTGCTCGATGCTGAAGACCGGCATGGGCTCGGGCCTGCCCGCCGTGAGCACACCCTGGTTCGCCCGCATGCGAGGCGTGGCGATGGGCGCCAGCCCCGGTTCGGCCGAGGCCACGTCGTCGGCATCGTCCGTGACATCCGCGTCGAGTTCTGCCTCGGGTACGTCGAGCTCCGAGGCGGATCCCGCAGGCGACGGCCCGCGCTCGCCGCTCTTGGTCGATTCAGCTGGTTCACGCCGTTCGGACGGTGCGTGTGAGCCGGAATGTTCGCAAGGTTCGGACGATTCGCGCGAGACCTCTCCGACGACGGCGCCATCGTCCGGTCGGTCCGAATGCGCGACCGCCTCGATCTCTCGCTGACCGTCGGCGGATCGCGACCGGGACGGTGCACCGCCCGCCTCCGCCCGTCTTCCCGCGATGAGCGCCTCGAGACGCTCGATGGCAGCGAGGGTGTCACCGGATTCCGCCTGCTCCGCGATCGCGCGCTCCACATCCGTCGCGGGCTCGTACGCGGCAACCGGAGTACGCATGGGCGTGAACAGCGTCTCCGGCCGGATGATCGCCAGCGACGCCGTAAGCAGTGACACCTCGTTCTCGAGCGCGACGGCGAGCTCGTCGTCGTCATGCACGTCGCTCGCCCGAACGCCTGCTGCATCCGGGGCGTCGCCTTCGACCGCGGCCGTCTCGACCTGCCCGTCGGACGCCTCGTCCGACCTTGCCGGCGCAGTCGCACTCGCTGGAGGAGGAGCGACGGCGGACTCGGGAGGCACGTACGTCGACCTGCGTCTCACCGGTATGGGAGGCGCCGCGTCTTGGGCGGCCGCGTGGTGGGGTGCCGCGTGATCCAGGGCCGTGTCGTGCGGCCCGGTGTCGTCCGGCCCCGTCGCGTCGACCTTGCCGGCGTCGGTCCCCATAGCGTGAGCCTATCCACGGCTTGCGCCCGCTGACCTGTTGTCCACACCGCTGCGGCGTCCCCCGTTCCCGTGTCACGACGTCGAGAGCGACCTCGCTGCCCCAGCGGGCGGCGAGGCATGCACCGACGCCGTCCCGAGCACGTAGCATCGTGAGTCATGGATGCGGCGATCCCCACCCCCTACGAAGACCTGCTGCGTGACGTGCTGAACAACGGCGCCGCCAAGTCCGACCGCACCGGCACGGGCACGCGGAGCGTCTTCGGTCGTCAGCTGCGGTTCGATCTCTCCCAGGGCTTTCCGCTCATCACCACGAAGAGGGTGCATTTCCGCTCGATCGCGTACGAGCTCCTCTGGTTCCTCAGGGGCGACTCGAACGTGCGATGGCTCCAGGAGCACGGCGTCACCATCTGGGACGAATGGGCTGACGAGAACGGCGATCTCGGACCGGTGTACGGCGTACAGTGGCGTTCCTGGCCGGCGCCCGATGGCCGCCATCTCGACCAGATCAGCTCCGTGCTCGAGACCCTCCGCAGCGATCCGGATTCCCGCCGCATGATCGTCTCGGCATGGAATGTCGCCGAGATCCCCGAGATGGCCCTCGCGCCGTGCCATGCCCTGTTCCAGTTCTATGTCGCGGACGGCAAGCTCTCCTGTCAGCTGTACCAGCGCAGCGCCGACCTCTTCCTCGGCGTGCCGTTCAACATCGCCAGCTACGCGCTGCTCACCCACCTCGTGGCCGACCAGGTGGGCCTGGCCGTTGGCGACTTCGTGTGGACAGGCGGCGACTGCCACATCTACGACAATCACGTGGTACAGGTCACCGAACAGCTCTCCCGCGAGCCCTTCCCTGCACCCCGCCTGGTGATCACCCGGCACCGGGACAGCATCTTCGACTACGAGTTCGAAGACTTCGAGGTGGTCGGATACCAGCACCACCCGGCCATCCGCGCGGCCGTCGCGGTCTGATGATCGCCCTCATCTGGGCGCAGACGCGTTCCGGTGTGATCGGCGCGCGCGGCGGCATCCCGTGGCGGCTGCCCGAAGACAGCAGACGATTCCGCGTGCTGACCATGGGCGGCGACGTCGTGATGGGCCGCAAGACCTGGGACTCGCTGCCCGAGCGGTTCCGTCCGCTCCCCGGGCGGCGCAACATCGTGATCACGCGCGATCCGGCCTGGGCTGCGCCGGGAGCCGAACGCGCGTCGTCGCTGGACGACGCCCTCCGGTTGCTGAGCGGCGACGCCTGGGTCATCGGCGGAGGCCAGATCTATGCGGATGCCATCTCCCGCGCCGATCGGCTCGAGATCACGGAGATCGACACCGACCTCGATGGCGACACGCTTGCACCGACGATCGGCGCCGAATGGATGCTCGTCCGCGCCGAGCCGAACGACGGCTGGGCCACCGCAGAGAACGGCCTCCGCTATCGATTCCTCACGTACGAACGACGGTGAGCCGTCTGCTCGTACCAACGATGGTGAGCCGTCGGCGCCGGGTGGCGGCGCACAAGGTCAGCGCGACCGGCTAGCGCGAACGGTACGGCGCGCGCCCCATCTGGTACGCCGCGGAGACGCCGAGGATGACCCCGACGATTCCGACGAGGCCGATGAATCCCCAGAGCAGCGCTTCGATCATGCATCCATTATCCCCTCTGCCGAGTGCTGACGTGCGCCGTCGGGCATCGCATGCCGAATGCCGGGAAAACGCTCCGGCCCCGTTGCCCGTCCTCGACCCCGGTGCGAGACTCGAACTCAAGGCGGGCGCGGTCCCGCACGGTGGGACGGATGATTCGCACGAACGTGACTCACGCGGCGTCGGTGAGGACCGCGCCGGCGCGCCGGGCCGGCATTCGGCGAACCGCAGTGCTCTGCGCCGTGCTGCTCGCGGCGTCGGCGGCAGGAGTGGGCGCGGCGAGGACCGACGACTGCGGCAGTTCCTGTTCGACCGGTTCCGGTTCTCCGACGAATACCGGCTCACCGAGCCCGTCCGACTCGACGACACCGCCCACCACACCGTCGCCCCGCCCCACCGAGACACCTGTGCCGACGGAGACGCCCGGACCGACCGACACTCCTACCCCGACAGGAACGCCGACGTCGACCGGGACGCCGACGCCGCCTCCCACCGATACGCCGACGCCCACACCGACGTCGGACGTGCCCACGCCGGCCGGCGACGCCGACAGCACTCCGCAGGCCCAAGACAACTCGGGCGTCAGCGACAGCGCGCTCGACAAGCTCCAGACCGCGATCGACAAGGCGCAGGATGCGGTGGATGCGGCACAGTCCGCTCTGGATGCCGCGACCGACGACTACGACGCAACCCGATCCGCGTACGCGAACGCCAAGGCTCTGGCCAAGTCGGCCGACGCCATAGCCAGGTCGGCCAGGAGCGCTGCGACGGCGGCAGCGGCCAAGCTCATGGTGGCGTTGCATCAGACGCATGCCGACCAGGCGACGACGACCCTGGGCGCCGTTCTCGGCGATGAGGGCGCAGGCGGCAACGCGAACCTGCTTCAGCGGCTCACGGCCGCTCACCAGCTCGGGAGTATGCACGGCCCGCTCGACCAACTGACGAAACGGGCGGAGTCCACCGCCAAGCACGCAGACCAGTTGACCGGGGCCGCTGCCAAGGCCCACGACGCACTCAACGCCATCCCGTTGGCGCAGAAGCGATCAGCGAAGCAGGCGGCCCAGTCTGCTGTGGATGCCGCCCAGTCCTCCCTTGACGCGGCCGTCGACGCGATGGCGGCGGCGTCGAGCGACGGCGCGAACGACGACTTCGCGGATGACTTCCGGCTGGCGGCCGGAAGCTGGGTCGACCCCGTCAGGGGACCCATCACCGACGTATTCGGGCCCCGGCCGTCCCAGCCGGCCGGCACCCCGGTCTTCCACCCGGGAGTCGACATCGGCGCGGCGTGCATGACCGTGATCGTCGCGGCCGCCGACGGCACGGTCAGCTATGCCGGTCCGTACAGCGGGTATGGCAACTTCATCCTCATCGACCACGGGTCAGGAGTGCAGACGGCGTACGGGCACATCTCCGACGGCACCATCCTCGTGTCTCCTGGTGACCACGTCACGGCAGGAGAGCCGATCGCCCGTGTCGGCAGCACGGGCGAGTCGACGGGATGCCATCTGCACATCGAGGTTCGCGTGTCGGGCACCGCTGTCGACCCGATGCCGTTCTTCGAGAACCGCGGGGTCACGCTCGGCCGGTGAGACGGAGACCGGCTACTGCGCCCACGGCGGAACGAAGCGCCGGCCGTCGCGCTCCATCGTGGCCGTCATGCCGACGAGCGTCACGACCCAGGCACTGGCCGCGTCATCCGTCCCGTTCCCGATGACGAAACGGGCTCCCGCCGGCACCAGGATCGCGTCGCCTTCGCCCGCGACGAACCGGCAGTCCGCCACTTCCACGTCGAGCGTGCCCTCGAGCACGTGCAGCACCTCGTCCTCCGACATCGTGTGCGGTTCACCGGCGGTGTGCGGCGGGAAGTCCGCACGCCAGGCGGCGAGCCGTTGCGCGCCAGTGCGCGAGTTGACGAACGATGTGAATGTGATGCCCTGGAGCTGCTGACCGCTCGTGGCCTCTGCACTGACATGCGACATGGGGTTCCCTTCCAATAGTCAATGCTGTTGACTATATATGGTCAACCACGTTGACCGGAAGGTAGGATCGTCGTGTGAGCTCCACCGACGACGTCGCCATGCCGTTCCTGCTGATGTCGGCGTTCGAAGGGCTGGCCGATGCCGTCCATCGGGAACTCGAGCGCGCAGGCTATCCGGGGGTGCGGACGACACACGGCTTCGCCATGCAGGCGATCGGCTCGGGATGCACGAGCGTCGAGCTCGGAGCGCGCCTGGGAATCAGCAAGCAGGCGGCCGCCAAGACGGCGCAATCGCTCGAAGAACTGGGCTTCATCACCCGCACGAGAGGACCGCATGATCGTCGGGAGCGAATCCTGCAGCCGACGCCGCGCGGGCTGGAGATGCTCAGGCTTTCCGCTCTCGCCTTCCGACGGGAGGTCGAGGATTGGCGAACGAGGGCGGGCGACGAGGTCATCGACGCCACGCTGGACGCACTGCTGGTCGCCCCTCGGCCGACCCGGCGGGTCGCGGACTTTCCCGTGACGGGCGTCTAGCAGTTCCGCCGTGATCGTGCGTGGAAGTCCTGAATGCTCCCGCGGGCCGTCGTACCACGTGTCGCAGACACGGTGGGCCCTGCCGGGATCGAACCGACGACATCCACGGTGGAATCGCAGCGCTTGGCGCCGGTCATTCCTCTGTTTGGGTTCGTGGCATGACGGCCATGATAGGCAGCGTGGTGACGGGAAGGGCTGCGTCGTGACCGTGCGGGAGCTGTTGCAGCGCCTCCTCGATCATGCGCTCGACGGTAAGGGCGTCACGGAGTCCGTCCTGATTCATTGCGACGGTGAGCTGCGAGAGATCGCCGCCGTGGAGACGCGCGTCGCTGAAATCGATCAGGCTAACCCCGATCTGTTCGTTCTCGTAGTCGCTGACGGGACCTCAGGAACGGTGGAGACAACCGCAATGAGGCGCGCACCTCGCCGATCTTGATTGCGGACATCTACAAGATCGTCTGGGCACAACTCGTCATCACACTACGGTGCCCCGGGACGGCACTAGACCCCACAATTCGGACCTGTCTGTCCTCACAGGAGGAGACGTAGCGTCGACATCGCCGGTTCGGGTCCGGCATTCAGAAGGGGAAACATCTTGCTAACCGA
>NZ_DASZVF010000018.1:0-61328 GCF_035547335.1 Humibacter sp.
CATCCGGTGGGCCAGCGCGACGGTCTTCGGAACGTCGGCGTCGCGCACCGGCCGGGTGGGGAGCATCCCGCGCACGAAGCACAGCTCGTTCACGTACTCGTTGCCGAGACCCGCGAGGTTGCGCTGGTCGAGCAGCGCGACGGCGATCGGCACGTCCGGATGCCGCGACACCCTGCGCACCGCCTCCCGTTCGTCCCAGTCGGGGCCGAGCAGATCGGGACCGAGATACCCGACGGCATCCGCCTCGCGCGCGGTCGGCAGCACCTCGAGGAGCCCGAGCTCGAAGCCCACGGCCTGCGCTGTCTCCGTGGCGAGCACGGCACGGGCCTGGAACGCCGGCCGGCGCCACGGCTCGCCCGGCGAGTACAGGCGCCACGTTCCCTCCATCTTGAGATGACTGTGGATGGTCTGCGTCCCGACCCTCATCAGAAGGTGCTTTCCCCTGCTCACCACGCTGTGCACCAGCTGCCCCGTGAGGTCGACCGTGGCGAAGGCAGGTACGCGCAGCTCGCAGCGGGTCAGCACACTCCCGGCGAGTGCCCGGTCGAGCATGAGCCCCTGCCGGTAGACGGTGTCGCCCTCAGGCATCCGCCGCCCCCGCCGCCGGCGCCGCCCCGGGCGCCGCCATCTCGCGAAAACAGGCGGAAAACCGCTCGACTCGCGAGAACAGGCAGGATTGGCCTGTTCTCGAGAGGTCTGCCTGTACTAGGAACGGGTGGGGCCGCATGCGTGGCCCGGCGGACTCCACGGCCACCGCTCGGGCCGAGCGCGCAGGATTGTTCACGAGCTGACCCTCCGTCCCGCTCACGAGCGGAGCCTCAGGCCGCGCGGCGTCGCTCCGAATCCGGCGGCGATGAGCGCCTCGCCGAACGGCGTGCCGAGCACGAACTCGCCGCCGACGGTCTCGATCGTCGTGAGGGTCGAGATGCGGCCGCGGCGGATGGCGTCGGCCAGCGCCCTCGCGGCAGGCAGCACGACCTCCTCGTCGCGGTCGAACAGCAGCGTGGTCTTTCCGCCGCGTTCGACGTAGAGCACGAGTGCGCCATCCACCAGCACGACGATGCCTCCGGCCTTGCGGCCCGGTCGGTGCCCTGTGGGGGTCACGCCGGCGGATGCCTGCGGCCACGGCAGCGCGGCGCCGTACGGATTCGCCGGGTCGGTCGCCGCCAGTGCAACGGCCTTGCGCGGCGGGTCGAGCGTCGAGTCGAGCGTGAACGTGCGGAGGCGGTCCACCGTGGCGCTCGTCGCGAACTGCGCGGCGCCCAGCGTCTCGACGAAGTATCCGCGGCGGGCGCGGCCGGACTCCTCGAATCCGCTGAGCACCCGGTAGGCAAGGGCGAAGCCGCCCGGCTGGTTCTCGGCCATCACGCTGCCCCGCGTGACGACGCCGTACCTGTCGAGCAGCGTCTCGGCGACGGCCTTTGCGCGCAGCGTGGCATCCGTCTCGGCCAAGGGCAGGATGGACCAGCGCCCGGCCGTCGTCGGCGGTCCCGATCGAACCGGAGCGGGACGGAAGGATGCCGCCGGTCGGCCGTACGCGCGCGGCAGGTGCGTCCGTCCACGGGGTGTGGCGCGTTGCGGCTTGTGCGCGCCCCGCCCGCCGGTGAGCGCGCGAAGCGGGGCGAACGTGTCGTTCGTGATGAGTCCGGCCCAGACCAGATCCCACAGTGCCGTCGTCAGAGCGCCGTCGTCGAGCGAGCCGACGGCATCCGACAGCTGACGGAAGAAGAAGGCACCGCCGGCACCGAGCGCCGAGAGCACCTCGCGCTGCAGCTCATCCGTAGCGTGCTCCGGCGGAGGCGACATGGTCAGCGGCGCGGTGTCGGCGAGGTGCAGGCTCACCCAGCCGTCATTGCCCGGCAGCGATCCCGAGCCGCTCCACAGCACCTCGCCGCTGGCCGTCAGCTCGTCGAGCATGGCCGGCTGATAGTCGGAGACGCGCGACGGCAGGATCAGGCTCTCCCACGCCGAGGCCGGCACCCGGGTTCCCGCGAGCTGCTCGATGACGGATGCCACGCCATCCACGCCGCGCAGCCCGCCGCCCACATGCTGCCAGTCGGGCAGGAACCGGGCGAACGCCTTCGGGTCGACCGGTTCCACCTCGTGCCGAAGAGCCGCGAGCGAAAGCCGCCGGATGCGCCGGAGCACCTCGGCATCGCACCATTCCGTGCCGCTCGCGTTCGGCCGGAACTCGCCCTCGGTGATGCGCCGGTCTTGCGAGAGCCGGCGAAGCGCGTCATGCGCGACCGCCGATCCGAGGCCGAAGCGCGATGCCACGTCGGCGACGGTGAACGGGCCGTGGGTGCGCGCATGACGGCCGACGAGGTCGCCGAGGGGGTCGGCGACGGGTTCGATGAACGCCATGGGAACGCCGATCGGCAGAGGCACGCCCAGCGCGTCGCGCAGTCGTGCCGCGTCTTCGATGGCCGCATAGCGCTCGTCCCCTGCGATGCTCACACGCAGCGCTCTCGTCGCGGCCACGAGCTCCTCCAGCGCGGCCCGCGCTGCAGCCGGCTCGGCAGGGGCCTCAGACGGCTCGCCGCCGCGCTCAGGGGACCAGCGCTCGCACACCTCGTCGACCGTGAGCGGGCCGAGCAGTCGGAGCAGGTCCGCGACCCCCTCGAGGCCGAACATCCTGCGCTCAGGCGTCAGCCGCTGCACCTCGCGCTCGACCCGTTCGATCACGGCGGGATCCAGCAGCTCGCGCAGCTCGGCGCGGCCCAGGAGCTCGGAGAGCAGTGAGGCGTCCACCGAGAGCGCGGCCGCGCGGCGCTCGGCAAGAGGGGAGTCGCCCTCGTACATGAAGGCCGCGACGTATCCGAACAGGAGCGATCTCGCGAACGGTGACGCCTCCTCGGTTCCCACCTCGACGATGCGGATGTCGCGCGCGGCGATCCGCGTGGCGATGCGGCGCAGGGCCGGCAGGTCGTAGACATCCTGGAGGCACTCCCGCATCGTCTCGAGGATGATCGGGAACTGCGGATGCTTGCGCGCGACATCCAGAAGCTGCGCCGCCTTCTGCCGCTGTTGCCACAGCGGGGACCGCTTGCCGGGGTTGTACTTCGGCAGCAGAAGCGCCCGGGCGGCGCACTCTCTGAAGCGCGACGCGAACAGGGCGGATCCGCCCACCTCGTCGGTGACGAGCTGCTCGAGCTCGTCGGCCTCGAAGACGAAGAGATCGGCGCCGGGAGGCTCCGATTCCGCGTCGGGGATGCGCACGATGATGCCGTCGTCGCTGGCGATGCACGATCCCTCGAGACCGAGTCGTTCCCGCACTCTCGCCGTGACCGCCAGGGCCCACGGCGCATGCACTTGCATGCCGTAAGGGGAATGCAACACGATTCGCCAGTCTCCGAGCTCATCCCTGAACCGCTCGGCGACGAGCGTCGCGTCGGTCGGCAGATGCCCCGTCGCCTTCTTCTGCTCCTGCAGGTAGGCGAGCAGGTTGCCCGTGGCGAGCTCGTCGAGGCCGGCGGCAGCGGCGCGCGCGCGGGCATCCTTCTCGGATGCCGACGACACCTCGCGCACGAACCCTCCGACCGCTTCGCCCAGTTCTGCCGGCCGGCCGATCCCGTCTCCTTTCCAGAACGGCAGCCGACCGGGCTCGCCGAATGCCGGACTCACGAGCACGCGATCGTGCGTGATCTCCTGGATGCGCCAACTCGTGGCGCCGAGCGCGAACACGTCGCCCACCCGGGACTCGTAGACCATCTCCTCGTCGAGCTCGCCGACCCGTCTGCCGCCCTTGGCCGGGTCGGTCTCGTCGCTCGTGCCGACCATGTACACGCCGAACAGCCCGCGGTCGGGGATGGTGCCGCCGCTCGTCACGGCCAGGCGTTGCGCACCGGGACGGGCGGTGAGCGTGCCGCGGTCCCTGTCCCAGACGACGCGAGGGCGCAGCTCAGCGAACTCGTCGCTCGGGTAGCGTCCGGCTATCAGGTCGAGAGTCGCGTCGAACGCGCTGCGGGGCAGGGTGGCGAAGGGTGCGCTGCGGCGCACGGTGTCGTACCAGCCGTCGACATCCACGGCATCCAGCGCCGTCGCGGCTATCGTCTGCTGGGCGAGGATGTCGAGCGGATTCGCCGGCACCCGCAGCTCCTCGATGAGGCCGGCGACCATGCGTTCGCTGGCGACGGCCGAGTTGATGAGGTCGGAGCGGTGCTTGGGGAACAGCACGCCCTTCGAGACCTCGCCGACCTGATGTCCGGCTCGCCCGACCCGCTGCAGACCGCTGGCGACGGACGGCGGCGCCTCCACCTGAACCACGAGGTCGACCTCGCCCATGTCGATTCCGAGCTCGAGGCTGCTCGTGGCGACGACGCAGCGCAGCCGGCCCGTCTTGAGATCGTCCTCGATGACGGCGCGTTGTTCCTTGCTCACCGAGCCGTGGTGCGCGCGAGCCAGGATGCCGGTCTCGGCGTCGGTCGTCGTTCCGCTGGTCCACTCCCTGGGCTGGCGGCGCTCCTCGACGATGGTGCCCGCCGATCCGGCACGGGCGGCGGATGCGGTCACCGCTCTGAGGGCTGCGGCACCGCGGCTTCCCTTCGTCTGTCCCGATCCGCCGATGAGCTCTGCTGGCGCCCGCCGCGGGCGCACTCTGCTGGCGGCTTCGTCGAGCGCCCGCCCGACGGCCACCGGTTCCGTCGACCGCCGGCTTTCGCGATCGTCGGCCAGCCGTTCCTCGTAGATCTCGTTCATGCGCGCGGTGAGGCGCTCGGCGAGACGGCGGGAGTTGGCGAACACGATGGAGGAGCGGTGCTCGAGCACTCGGTCGACGATGGCCTGCTCGACGTGCGGCCAGATCGACCCGCCCTGCGGCTCCTTGTCGTCTTCGTGGGCAGCGGGGCTCGGGTCGCTCATGTCCTCGACCGGCACGACGACCTTGAGGTCGAACCGCTTCCGCGACGGCGGGGCGACGATCGTCACCGGGTTGCGCCCGCCGAGGAACCGCGCGACCTCCTCGGGCGGGCGCACCGTGGCGGAGAGCCCGATGCGCTGTGCGGGATGCGGCAGCATCGCATCCAGTCGCTCGAGCGACAGCGCGAGGTGCGCGCCGCGCTTGGTCGCCGCCACGGCATGCACCTCGTCGACGATGACGGTCTGCACGCCGGCCAGGGTGTCGCGCGCCTGCGATGTGAGCATCAGGAACAGCGACTCGGGCGTGGTGATCAGGATGTCCGGCGGTTTCGACAGCAGCGCTCGCCGCTCGCTCGCCGGCGTGTCGCCGCTGCGCACTCCGACGGTGACGTGCGGCGGTTCCGCGCCGAGTCGCTTCGCGGTCTGCGTGATGCCGACGAGCGGCGACCTCAGGTTGCGTTCGACGTCGACGCCGAGCGCCTTCAGCGGCGAGATGTAGAGCACCCGGGTGCCACGTTTCGTGCCGGGCTTCTCGTCGACCTGGGGACCGTCCGCCGAGGTAGCGGGCGGCGCTGGCGTTGCGGCAGGGGCCGGCAATGGCCTCTGCTCCGAGCTCCAGTGCGCATGCATGAGCCGGTCGATCGCCCAGAGGAACGACGCGAGGGTCTTGCCGGAACCGGTCGGCGCGATGACGAGGGTGTGGTCCCCTCGGGAGATGGCATCCCACGCACCGAGCTGAGCCGCGGTCGGCGCGTCGAACGCCCCCTCGAACCACGCGCGCGTGGCGGGGGAGAACCGTTCGAGAACGTCGCCCATCACTGAATCTCAACACAGACGACCGACGCTCGCCTGGAGCGAACGTCGGAGGCATCCAGTAGCGTCGCGCCATGCACACGTTCCTCATCCCCGGACTCTGGCTCGACGCCTCCTCGTGGGATGCCATCACGCCGGCCGTCGAGGCGGCAGGCCACCACGCGCATCCGGTCACTCCACCCGGCCTTGAAGCCGACGACGCAGACCGCAGCGGGATCACGCTGGACACTCACATCGACAACATCGTCCGCCTCATCGACGAGGTTCCCGGCGACGAGAAGGTCGCGCTGGTCGCGCACAGCGGAGGGGCACTCGTCGCGTTCGGTGCCATCGACCGCCGGCCCGACCGGGTCGACCGTGTCGTGTACGTCGACAGCTGGCCGGGCGGCGAGGGGTCGATCGTGAACGACGAGGTGCCGCACGACGACGCCGACATGCCGTTCCCCGGCTGGGACGCATTCGACGAGGGCGACGTGCGCGACATCACGCCCGAGTTGGGGAAGGAGATCGCCGCACACACGCATCCGTCGCCCTCGCACGCCGCGATCGACCCGCTGCATCTGAGCGACGAGCGCCGCCTGGAGGTGCCGGCGACCATCATCATCTCGACCATGCCGGCCGAGCAGCTGGACGATCTCGTCGAGCAGGGCGTCGGCTGGCTCGGCGACACGCCTCGTCTGTCGTCACTGCACATCGCGGGTCTTCCCACCGGCCACTGGCCACAGTTCACGAAACCGCAGGAGCTGAGCGAGCTGATCGTGGACGCCTTGACCGAGTGAGGCCAGCCGTTATCCCGGGCCGCAGGTGTCACGCCGACCGCGTCGCGCGTGCGGTGCCCGGAAATTCGGCAAGCGCGTCGCGCCCGTGATCGGTGACCCGGATGCTCCGCGGCACCCGTCCGCGCCCGATCCACCCGGCTTCGAAGAACCTGGTAGCCAGCGCGGTGCCCAATGGGCCGGAGAGGTGGTGCGCCTGCTCCGTCCAGTCCACGCAGTACCTCAGCGGAGTGCTGGTGCCCAGCACCGCATCCGGGATGCCCCACTCCGCCAGGATCGACGCGCCGACGTCCGTGAGGCGATAACGGTCGCTGCGCCCAGGCGAGGAGAGCCGGTCGGTCGGGTCGTCGGCGTGATGCCGGCCGTCACCGCCCGCGACGCATCCGTTGTCGATGAGGCGGCGGAACAGGTCGACGCCGAACCCTCCGGCGAGGTGGTGGTAGCAGGTGCGCGCCGTGCGCAATGCCTCGCTGCGGGTGTGCTCGCGCAGTGAGGTGATGGGTGTCTTCGGTGCGATGCGCGCGAGCGCTTCGAGCACGCCCTCGACGTCGGGGTTCGCGAGGCGGTAGTAGCGGTGCCGGCCCTGCGGAACCACGACGACGAGCCCGAGGTCGAGCAGCAGCGCCAGGTGCGCGCTCACCGTGGATGTCGCGACTCCCGCCTCCTCGGCCAGTCGTCCGGCCGGCAACGCCCTCCCGTCGGTGAGTGCCATGAGCACCCGCGCCCTGCGGGGGTCGGCGAAGGCGGATGCCGCCCTCGCGAGATCCGGTGTGGCTGACATAGTCGCCAGGCTACGTGGCAATCATTTCGGCGCATCCCGAAACGTTCCTCGACCACGATGGATGAACGTGAGGCGTGAACGAACCAGCTCCTTTCTGACCGCCGGCCGGCCCCTGACCGCCGCGCTGTGCGGCGGCTACTTCCTCGTGCTACTGGACGTCACGGTCGTCAACGTGGCGCTGCCGAGCATCGGCGCCGGGTTCGGCGTGCACTCGCCGGGCCTCGTCTGGGTGGTGGATGCCTACACGGTGCCCCTCGCCGCACTTCTGCTTGCGGCGGGGGCGGTCGGGGACCGGCTCGGCCATCGCAGGATCGTGATCGCCGGGTTCCTCGGTTTCGGTCTGGCGTCGGTGGTGTGCGCGGTCGCCCCGTCGTGGCCGGTGCTCGTCGCGGGACGCGCACTGCAGGGCTTGTGCGCTGCCCTCGTACTGCCCGGCACTCTCGCACTGCTGGTCGACCGAACGAGTGACGGCTCAGCGCGGTCCCGTGTGGTGGGCGTGTGGGCGGCCATCGGCGGCGCTGCGCTGCCCGCGGGACCGCTCGTCGGCGGTCTTCTCGTCGGGACGGCGGGCTGGCGCGCAGTGTTCTGGCTGAATGTACCGGTCGTGGTCGCCGCGCTGGTGCCTGTGATCGACTCCCGTAACGCAGGGAAATCACGAGAGCCCGGGAGCGGACGCGTCGATTGGCTCGGCGCATTCGGGCTGACCGTCATGCTCGCGGCGCTGGTCACCGCGGTCGTACAGCTCGAGGATCCGGTGCTCGCCGACGCCGCAGTCGCACTCGTCGTGGTTGTCGCGTTGGCACTGTGGTGGGTCGAGCGGACGGCGGCGCATCCGTTGCTGCGGGTGCCGAAGACGGCGCGTCGCCCGCTCCTCGCGGCCTGCGGAGTCGCGGGCCTCATGAACTTCAGTGTGCTCGGCGCGCTGTTCGTGCTCACGCAGACCCTGCAAGACGTGCGCCACCTCCCGCCGTTGGCCGCAGGGCTGCTCCTGCTGCCCGGGATGCTGCCCCTTCCTCTGCTCGGCGCACCGGCCGGGCGGCTCGTTGCGCGGGTCGGGTACTGGCGCACCGCGGCCATCGGTCTTGCCGTCGCCGCGTTCGGATTCGCGGGACTTGCTGGAAGCATCCGCATCGTGGGGCCAGCGTGGCTCGTGGCGCTCGCCGTGTCGCTTGTGGTCTGGGGAGCCGGGATCGGCATCCTCACACCCGCCGTCGTCGCCGCGGCACTGGCGGCGCTGCCGGATGCCTCGGGTGCGGCATCCGGGGCCAGCAACACGGCGAGACAGGTTGGCGGCGCGCTCGGAGTGGCCGTCTTCGGAGTGCTCGCAGGCAACGCATCCGCCACAGCATTCGCCCCGCGAGTGAGCTGGATTTTCGCGGGCGCGGCGGTCGTCTTCGCGGCGGTCGCGGCACTATGCGTCGTCGTCTCCGGCGTGCGTCGACGAGTCGGTCACGGCGGAGAGACGAAGCCGGTCGAATAAAAAGGAGCGTAATGCTCTAAACTCATCGAGAGTTCGATGAACGGGAGGATCCGGTGAACGCTCCAGCGGCTGTCGAGCGCAGTGTCACGATCGCGAACGATGCGGAATCGCTGATCGACCTGCTGCGGCTGCGGACGGATGAGGTCGCGAGCAAGCGCATTCTCAAGGCTCCCGGGTTCGGAGTCGTGCGGCTCACGCTCGACAAGGGACAGACCATGTCCGAGCACGAGGCGGCCGTCCCCATTCTCATCCAGGTGCTTTCCGGCGTTGTCGACATCGAGGTCGACGGCGCGCCCGAGCGATTCGAAACCGGCGGCATCATCTACATCGCCGCACACGTGCGGCACGCCCTCCACGCGGTGGAGAGCGCGCACGTGCTTCTGGCTCTCGCCGACGCCGCAACGCGGGCGCCCTCGGACAGGGCAGGCGTCGGCGGGACCGAAGTGGGCAGAGCGGATGCCGCCGCCGAGCCCGAACAGGACCGCGACGGGGCGGACAGAGCGCACGCCCCGTCGCCCGAGCACCGCCCGCTCTGGAACAGAGCAATCGCGGGCGCACGGGCTCACTGAGCGCCGGGTCGGACTGTAGCTCAGCGCTCGGGCCCGAGATCGACGTGCCCGAAGTCGCCGGCTCGGTCGACGAGCGCCGGGAAGGGGATGACGGCACATGGCAGCGATGAGTCGTTCCAAGCGCGGGTTTCTCTCCGTGCTGAACAACAGCCTCAACCGCCTGACGCGCAGGCTCGCTCGCCGTGGGGTCGGGCCGTTCTCGCTGGTACGCAACGTCGGCCGCAAGAGCGGGACGGTGTACGAGACGCCGGTGATCCTGGGCCGCGCCACGGAGGGCTTCGTGGCGGAGCTCACCTACGGCCCCGAGGTGCAGTGGTACCGCAACATCGTCGTCGCTGGCCGGTGCGAGGTCGTCTTCCGCGGCAAGGACTACGTCGTGACCGCGATCGAGCCGTATCCCGTCGAGGCCGGACGCGCAGCATTCGGGTTTCCGGCCGCGGCGCTGCTCAGGATGTTGCGCCGCAAGGAGTTCCGCCTGCTGCGCTCGGATCTACAGCCCATCGACCGAGGTGCGACCAGCCGGTCGTGAGGTGCTGGGCCGACACAGACACGGGCATCCGTAAGATCGAGCCATGGCGGTGCGCACACCAGATCCCGACCCCGATGACGCCGTTCCGGGGGAGAACGGCGACGGCGTGCTCCCGGGCGTGGGCCCCGGCTGGCTGAGCGACATCGAGCTCGAGCAGTTGCGGCACAGGATCCCGATCCTCTACGTCGAGGCGGTCCCGGTGCGCGTCGACGGCCTGGGGCAGGTCACCGAGGTGGGACTGCTGCTGAGGGCGAACGCGGTCGGCGAGATCACGCGTACCCTCGTCTCCGGACGCGTCATGTACGGTGAGACGCTGCGCGACGCGCTGTTCCGGCACCTCGAGAAGGACCTCGGTCCCATGGCGTTCCCGCAGCTGCCTGCCAGTCCCGTGCCGTTCATGGTGGCCGAGTACTTTCCGATCCCCGGGGTGTCGGCCTACAACGACGACCGTCAGCACGCGGTCTCCCTTGCCTACGTCGTGCCCGTCACCGGAACGACGGAGCCGCGGCAGGATGCGCTCGAGCTCACCTGGATGTCGCCCGCCGAGGTATCCACCCCGCAGGTCGCCGCGGAGCTCGAAGGCGGGAGGGGCGCGCTGGTGCGGGCGGCGCTGGCATCCGTCGGCGTGCTGCCGTAGCTCACACCCCGCGAACCATCCGCACCTCGTGCGCTGGCTCGCCGCCGAACACGCCCACCTTGCTGGTGCCGTCGGGCGTGAATCCGTTCCTGCGATAGAACGCCTGGGCTCGCGGGTTGTCGCCGAGCACCCAGAGGAAGGCCGGCGAGTCGCCGAGTGCGGCATCCAGGAGCCGTTGTCCCGCGCCGGTTCCGTAGTGGTCGCGCAGCACGTAGATGCCCTGCAGCTCCAGCGGCACGGGTGCGTCGGGCTCGCGGCTCTGCCCTGCGGATGCCCACCCGACGATCCGCCCGTCCGTCTCGGCCACCCAGACCTCGGTGCCGCGGGCCAGGATTCGCGTCCACCTGTCCGCCCTGCCGCTCACGCTCAGCCCCTCGAGGAGGTAGGGCGAGAACACGTGCGCGTACGACTCGCGCCACGCCCGCACGTGCACGCGGGCGATGCCGCGGGCATCCGCCGTCGTGGCCCGGCGGATGCGCAGGGATGCCGTCTGCTCCTCGCCCATAACGAGGACGATAGCGACGTCACGCGGCTCCGGCCGTGCTGCGGCCACCGACGGTGCGCCGTCTCGCGCCGACTTCACGACGCCGTCCGCCGGCCGATGGGCGCCCGCGGGCGGCGAGCGGGGCGACCTTCTGCGCCGTCCGAGCCGTGCGGACTTCGCCGCCGACCGAACCGGTGCGGCATCGGGTCGAGGCCGTTATCCTGTTGCGGTTGCAGCGCCGACCGACGATCTGAAGCAGGGAGGGGAGCCGCGTGAAGCCGCTCACCGAGCAGGACATCCGTTCGTCGTTCGTGAACGCCACTCCGGAACAGCTGGCCAGACTGCCCATTCCCGGCATCCACGAGACGCTCTGGGACGAGCGTGAGTTTCTCGGCTGGCGCGACCCTCAGGCATCCCACCTCGGCTACATCGTGCACTGGATGAACGACCACCCCACCGGGATCGTGCTGCGCGCCGCCAGCGGCGGTCTGCGGCCTGGGATCGCCGCCATGTGCTCGTTCTGCCACTCGTCGCAGCCGGCCACGCAGGTGCGCATGTTCAGCGCGCCGCGAGCGGGGGAGTCCGGCCGCAACGGGAACACGATCGGCTCCTACATCTGCGACGATCTCGCCTGCTCGCTGCTCATCCGCATCACGCCGCCGCACGCACAATCGCCCGAGCACATCGCCGAGAGGGCGGATGCCTTGCTCAGCAGGGTGCAGAACTTCACGGCCACCGTCATGAAGACCGCCTGAGCGCCGCCCTCACTCGCAAACGCCGGTCTCCACTATCGCCGGTCGCACCACTCTCGGCTCAATCGCGGATATCGCGGCTGACGCGGCCCAGTGGCTCAATCGCCTCGGCCAAGCGAGCAAGCTCGCTCGGCTCTCGGCTCAATCGCCACTACCGTTGGGGGTGTGAATGCACCCGTCGACCCCACCACGACATCCGCCTGGGCAGAGCTCGAGGCGCACCGCGACGCTTTCTCCCCTGACCTGCGCGGCTGGTTCGCCGCCGACCCGGGCCGCGTCGAGCGATTGAGCTTCGAGCTCGCCGACCTGCACGTCGATCTCTCCAAGAATCTGGTGACCGACGACATCCTCGCCTCGCTCGTGCGCCTGGCCGAGCAGGTCGGCGTCGCCGATCGCTTCGCGCAGATGCTCGCCGGCGTGCACATCAACACCACAGAGGATCGCGCCGTGCTGCACACCGCGCTTCGCCGTCCGGCGGATGCCTCGCCCGAGCTGGTCGTCGACGGTCAGCACGTCGACCACGACGTGCACGAGGTGCTCGACCGCATCGCCGCGTTCGCCGCCCGGGTGCGTTCCGGACAGTTCACCGGCGTGACCGGCAAGAAGGTCGCCACGGTCGTCAACATCGGGATCGGCGGCTCCGACCTCGGCCCGGTCATGGTCTACGAGGCGCTGAAGCCGTATGCGGATGCCGGGATCGAGGCCCGCTTCATCTCCAACATCGACCCCACCGACCTGGCGCAGAAGACGGCGGACCTCGACCCCGAGACCACGCTCTTCATCGTCGCGTCCAAGACGTTCACCACGCTCGAGACGCTGACGAACGCGCGACTGGCGCGGGACTGGCTGTGGGAGGGGCTGCAGGCATCCGGGGCCATCGGCGACGACGAGCCGAGCAAGCAGGATGCCGTCGCCCACCACTTCATCGCCGTCTCGACCGCGCTCGACAAGGTCGCCGAGTTCGGCATCGACACCGACAACGCGTTCGGGTTCTGGGACTGGGTGGGCGGCCGGTACTCGGTCGACTCCGCGATCGGCACGTCGCTCGCGATCGTGCTCGGACCGCAGAACTTCACCGACTTCCTGGCCGGATTCCACGCGGTGGACGAGCATGTGGCATCCACCCCGCTCGAGCGGAACGTTCCGGTGCTCATGGGGCTGCTGAACGTGTGGTACTCGAATCTGCTGGGCGCGCAGTCGCACGCCGTGCTGCCGTACGCGCAGCTGCTGCACCGCTTCCCCGCCTACCTGCAGCAGCTCACCATGGAGTCGAACGGCAAGTCGGTGCGGTGGGACGGTTCCCCGGTCACGACGACGACAGGCGAGATCTTCTGGGGAGAGCCCGGCACCAACGGCCAGCACGCGTTCTACCAGCTGATCCACCAGGGCACCAGGCTCATCCCCGCCGACTTCATCGCGTTCGCCGACCCGGCGTATCCGCTCAAGGACGGCGACCGCGACGTGCACGGGCTGTTCCTGGCGAACTTCCTGGCGCAGACCAAGGCGCTCGCGTTCGGCAAGACGGCCGAGGAGGTCGAGGCGGAGGGCACAACGGGAGCGCTCGTCGCCGCCCGCACGTTCCCCGGCAACCGGCCGACGACATCCATCATCGGCCAGGCGCTCACGCCGAAGGTGCTCGGCGAGCTGATCGCGCTGTACGAGCACATCACGTTCACGCAGGGCGTGGTGTGGGGCATCAACTCGTTCGACCAGTGGGGTGTGGAGCTCGGCAAGCAGCTCGCGCTGCAGATCGCGCCGGCGATCGAGGGCGAAGACGCCGCGATCCAGGCGCAGGATGCCTCCACTCGCGCCCTGCTGGACTACTACCACCGGCACCGCTCGGGGCGGTAACACGGCGTCGCCGGGGCCGCATGGCCGTGGCGCCGGCTCTACGGTTGTCTGCATGGCAGAGGAGAACAACGGCAAGGTCTGGTTCATCACGGGTACGTCGCGCGGCTTCGGCCGTTCCTGGACGGAGGCGGCGCTGCAGCGCGGCGACCGGGTGGCGGCAACGGCGCGCGACACATCGTCGCTCGATGATCTGGTCGAGCGGTACGGCGACCGGATCTTCCCGATCCAACTGGATGTGACCGACCGAGAGGCCGACTTCGCGGCAGTGAACTCGGCGCACGAGCGGTTCGGCCGCCTGGATGTCGTCGTCAACAACGCCGGATACGGCCACTTCGGCTTCATCGAGGAGATCACGGAAGACGAGGCGCGGGCGCAACTGGAGACGAACGTCTTCGGCGCGCTGTGGATCACCCAGGCCGCGCTGCCGATCCTGCGCGCGCAGGGTGGGGGTCACATCATCCAGGTGTCGTCGATCGGCGGCATCACCGCTTTCCCGCTCGTCGGCATCTACAACGCCTCCAAGTGGGCGCTCGAGGGATTCAGCCAGGCGCTGGCGCAGGAGGTGGCGTCGTTCGGCATCCGCGTCACGCTCGTCGAACCGGCAGCCTTCGCCACCGACTGGGCTGGCGCATCCGCCAAGCGCTCCGAGCCGCTGCCCGACTATGCGCAGGTGCACGAGGAGGTTCAGGCCGCGCGAGCCAAGCGCAACGGACAGCCGGGCAGTGCGGATGCCTCCGCCGCCGCGATTCTCGAGGTCGTCGACTCGCCCGAGCCGCCCCTGCGCGTGTTCTTCGGAAGCTCACCGCTGACGATCGCGAAGGCCGACTACGACTCGAGGATCGCCGAGTGGGAGAAGTGGCAGCGCGTCGCGGAGCGCGCCCAGGGCTGACCGTTTGCCGTCGCCACGCCAGTCGAGGGCGAGCGCCGACAGATCCGGTTGGAGATCAACCAGGAAACGGCCGTCGCACCGTGGTGGTGCGGCGGCCGTCGCCTCGTGTGTGCTGGACCGCGTCAGCCCTGCGAGCGACGAGGGCCGCGTCCGCGCGAGGTTCCTGCGTTCGGCCTCACGACATCGCCGACCCTGATGGAACGACCGGCGCCGCCGCGCGCCGCCTGACCTCCGCGGTGCGACGCGGAGTCGGCGCTCGTGCGCTTGTTCGACCTGGCATTCGTTCCGCGCATGCCGTCCACGTTCGAGGAACGACGGTCGGAACCGCCGTCACGGCCGGCGCGGGTCTGCGACCCCCGCACTTGGCTGCCGCTGCGCTCCTCAGGGTTGCGGCTCGCATCCGCACGGCGGGAGCTGTCGCTCCTGCCGGATGCGTTCCGACCACGCGCATGGCCGGTCGAGCCTTCGGCGCGGCGACCGCTGCGGCCGCCAGCACCGTTGCCACGCCCGCCGCTCTGCGCGGTCTTCGGAGCAGGCGCGACGTACGGAGCGACCTCGCCCACGAGCTGCATGACCTCGGGAGACGTCGCCGTCACCGAGCGAGGCGTCGCCGCGATGGCGGCCTTGCGCAGAATCACCCGAAGGTCGTCCTTCTGCGAGGGCAGCGTGATGGTCACGACGTCGCCTGTGGCGCCGGCGCGCGCCGTGCGGCCCGAGCGGTGCAGGTAGGCCTTGTGCTCGGCCGGCGGGTCGACGTGCACCACGAGCTCGACGTCGTCGACGTGCACGCCGCGCGCCGCGACATCCGTCGCCACGAGCACGCGAACGCTGCCATCGCCGAACGCGGCGAGGTTGCGGTCACGCTGGGGCTGGGAGAGGTTGCCGTGCAGATCGACGGCCGGGATGCCCGATTCCGTCAGCTTCTTGGCCAGTCGCTTCGCATGGTGCTTCGTACGCATGAAGAGGATGCTGCGGCCCTTGCCCGACGCGAGCGCCTGCACCAGGTCGCTCTTGGACTCGAGCGTGTCCACCTCGAACACGTGGTGCGTCATGCGGTCCACATGGCTGGTCTCGTCGTCAACGGAGTGCAGCACGGGGGAGTGCAGGAATCGCTTGACGAGCTTGTCGACGCCGTTGTCCAGCGTCGCCGAGAACAGCAGCCGCTGACCCGAGTCGGGAGTCTTGCCGAGGATGCGCGTGACCACAGGCAGGAATCCGAGGTCGGCCATGTGGTCGGCCTCGTCGAGCACCGTGATCTCGACGGCGTCGAGCGAGACGAAGCCTTGCTGCATCAGGTCTTCCAAGCGCCCGGGGCAGGCGACGAGGATGTCGACGCCGGCACGCAGCGCATCCACCTGGCGCTTCTGGCTGACTCCGCCGAAGACGGTGGTCGTGGTGAGCCGGTACGCGGCAGCCAGCGGTTCGAGTGCCGTGGCGATCTGCGTCGCCAGCTCACGGGTCGGGGCAAGCACGAGGGCGAGAGGATGCCCTGCCCTGCGCTTGCCGCCGGAGAGCGAGGTGCCCAGACGGGCGGCGATCGGCAGGGCGAAGGCGATGGTCTTGCCAGAGCCGGTCTTGCCTCTGCCGAGCACGTCGCGGCCGGCGAGCGTGTCGGGCAGGGTGTCGGCCTGGATGGGGAACGCCTCGCGCTTGCCGTCGCGCTCGAGAGCGGCGACGAGCGGCGCGGGCACGCCGAGGTCGGAGAAGGAAGTCATGGGGGTGCCTTTCGGGCAGACGTCGTGCCAGGCACGACGGGAAGTGTGGCGAAGGCGCCGGTCGGCGCATCCGTTCGCCGTGAGAAGGAATCGAAGCGAGGGTGTCCGCTGAGATGATGCGGCGACGGCCTCGCGAGCTGATGCGCTCTGACGACGCAGGCATTCCCGGCATCGGGAACGCAAGAGCCACCAGCCTATCAGTTGCGGGCCATGCGCCCGGACCATGCGGTAACTCGACCCGCGGTAGCGGATACCGGCTGGTGCTTGGACCGCACCGCTCGGGGTGAGGACCCTAAAATAGACGGTCCGACGTAGAACCCGGGGGTACGTGTGCACGAATCGGAACTCGCTCGGGAACGCCGCGTCGTGGCTGACCTGTACGCCAGGCTCGACGCGCTGCGCGACGACACCGTGCAGCGGCTCGCCGCCGTTCGACGGCAGAGCGGCGGTGGCACGCATCAAGCGCGGGGCGAGCGGGATGCGTACGCCAGGCTCTACGAGGATCGCATCCTGCAGCTGCGCGATGTCGAGCCGCGACTGGTGTTCGGCCGCCTGCAGCTGGAGGGCGACGACACCGGGAGAGACGCGGACGACCCGTTGCGCGACCCCCGGCTTCGCTACGTCGGCCGCATCGGACTGCGCGACGACGACGAGCACACCGTGCTGCTGGACTGGCGCGCCCCTCAGGCGAGCGCGTTCTATCAGGCGACGGCGGCGAACCCGCTCGGCGTCGCCGCCCGGCGCAGGCTGACGATGCGCGACCGCCACGTGCTGAGGGTGGACGACGAGGTGTTCGACTCGCGCCTCCTGGAACAGCCAGGAACCCGCCCCGACGAGGTGTCTGGGGATGCAGCGCTGATGGCGGCGCTCATGGCGCAGCGCACCGGCCGCATGAACGACATCGTGGCCACGATCCAGGCGGAGCAGGACCGCATCATCCGTTCCGAGCTGCGCGACGCGCTCGTGGTGCAGGGCGGACCGGGCACGGGCAAGACGGCCGTCGCTCTGCACCGCGCCGCCTACCTGCTGTACGCGCATCGGCAGAAGCTGGAGTCATCCGGCGTGCTCGTGGTGGGCCCCACGCGCGCGTTTCTCACTTATATCGAGGAAGTGCTGCCGTCGCTGGGTGAGACGGGCGTGGTCATGCAGAGCCTGGGCGAGCTCTTTCCCGGCGTTTCGGCCGACACGGATGACCCGCCCGCCACGGCCCAGCTCAAGGGCTCCAAGCAGATGGTGAACCTGCTGCATCGCGCCGTCGAGGCCAGGCAGAAGGTGCCGGCCGAGGCCACCGTGATCGAGGTCGACAACGAGCGGATCGTGGTCGAGCCCGACCTCATCGCCGATGCGCTGCGGCGCGCGCAGCGTACGGGCAAGCCGCACAATGTGGCGCGCGTCACGTTCGTCAAGCACGCGCTCACCGCGCTGACGGCGCGGCTCGCCGAGCAGCTCCGCGCCAGGGGGCAGACGCTCGACGAGGAGGATCTCGCCGTGCTGCGCGAGGATGTGCGCACCAGCTACGACGCGCGCGTCCTGCTGAACACGGCGTGGCTGCCGCTCACACCGCAGAAGCTGCTCGCCGATCTGTACGCCAGACCGCAGTGGCTGGCCGAGCTCACACCGCGATGGAGCGAGGAGAAGCGGGCTCTGCTGCGCCGCAGTCGCGACTCCGCCTTCACGATCAGCGACATCCCGCTTCTCGACGAGGCTGCGGAGGTGCTGGGCGAGTCGGCGGACGTGCGCGACCAGGCCGAGCGGCAGGCATCCAAGGAGCAGCGCAAGCGCGACCTGCGCATGGCGCGCGCCGCGATCGCCGACGCCGGAGCCGAGTCGTTCGTCACAGCGGAGCAGCTGGTGGACCAGGCCGTTGCGCAGGGCGACGGGCTCACCACGGCCGAGCGGGCGGCATCCGACCGCACCTGGGCGTACGGGCACGTCGTGGTCGACGAGGCGCAGGAGCTGAGCCCCATGCAGTGGCGTCTTCTGGTGCGCAGGTGCCCCATGAAGTCGTTCACGATCGTGGGCGACATCGCGCAGTCGTCGTCGGCGAGCGGCGGCCGGTCGTGGGCGGATGCCGTCGGGCCGTTCTTCAGGAACCACTGGCGGCTCGAGCAGCTCACCGTGAACTACCGCACGCCGGCGCAGATCGCCCGCGAAGCCGAGTCGTTCGCACGCTCGAAGGGGTTGCCGATCACACCGGCGCGTGCCGTGCGCGAGGGCGACTGGCCCGTGCGAGAGGTGTTCGCCGGCGGAACGTCCGATGAGCTCGCCTCGGCGACGGTGGATGCTGTCGGGCACGATCGCGGCATCGACGACACCGGCTCGGTGGCCGTGATCGCGCCGGCTGCCGTCGTGGGCGTCGTGGCCGATGCGGTCGAGCGGTGCTACGGCACGGATGCCGGTCGCGGCGCCCCCGGTCTCGTCAAGCCCATCGTCGTGCTCACCGCACAGGATGCGAAGGGTCTCGAGTTTGATGCCGTCGTGATCGCCGACCCGGATGCTCTCGTGTCCGAGTCGCCGCGTGGCGCATCCGCCCTGTACGTGGCCATGACGAGGCCGACGCAGCGGCTGACGCTGGTGCGGACGCCGTCGGCATCCTGAGTTCGCGACCGGATCCGCGTCGATACCATGGCCGAGTGAAGATGCCGCTCAGCCCCGACCAGCCCACCCAGCAGCGCTACGAGGTGCGGTTCGACTGGGGTCGTGAGGGCCTGCGAAGCATCGCGCACGGAGCGGGAGTGATCGTCGTGATCGACGCGATCTCGTTCACCACCACGGTCGAAATGGGCGTGGCACTCGGCCTCGAGGTGCAGCCGTACGAGGGCCTGCGGCACGAAGCCGAGGTCGCGGCGGCGGCCGGTGAGTTCTCCGACGCCCGACTCGCGGGCCGGCGCGGCGACCCCGGCGTCTCCCTCTCGCCGTCGAGCATGACCGAGCAGAACGTTGCCGACTTCGGTGCGTCTCGAGCGGTCGTGCCGTCGTTGAACGGATCCCGGCTGACCGCGCTCGCCGCCACGCACGGCGTTCCCGTACTCGCGGCGAGCCTGCGCAACCGCACCGCCGTGGCCAGGTGGATCTTCGACTACCAGCAGCGCATCGGTCGTCGCGCGATGGTCGCCATCGTCGCGGCCGGTGAGACGCGCACCGACGAGACGGTCCGATTCGCCGTCGAGGACCTGCTGACAGCCGGTGCCGTGATCGACGCGCTCGGAAAGGTCGGCGTGGATGCCTGCTCGCCTGAGGCCGCCGCGGCGTGCGCCGCGTACACGGGGCTGGAACGCGGCATCCGGCACATGTTCACCGCGTCGGTGTCGGGCGGCGAACTGCTGAACGAGCGGCAGGGCGACGACATCGCGGTCGCCTATCAGACGGACGTCTCCACCACGGTTCCGGTTCTGGTCGACGGCGTCTACGTGGATGCCTCGGCGCACGAAGTTGCGGAGCGCGTCGCCGCCATGCGGTGACGCATCACCGACACCTGGCTCGGTCACGCGGCCCGGCGTCGGCACGCGCCCTGCATCCGCGGCGGTGCTGCACGCCCTGCGGAACCGCATGCCTGGCCGAACTGCATCCGCGGCGGGACTCAGGCCGACGCCTGTGCCGCCTTGCCCGACCAGTCGATCGACTGGAACGTCGCGGTGCCGTCCTTGCCGAATCCCGTGATCTCGCCTTCGACGTCCACTGGAACGGGCGCGTCGGAGTAGAGCGTTCCCGAGCTGCCGTCGTCGCCGGAGAAGTCGGCGAGGAACGTCGCGGCACCGGGAACGCTCGTGACCACGGGCCAGCCGCGGCCGTCCCATGGCCCGATCTCGAACTCCGGAGCCGCAGCAAGCGTCCACTTCTGGTTCGCCAGGTGCAGGTCCGGATAGTCGTCGGCGAGGCCGAAGCTGCACCCGTCGGGCTGGATGGTCGGCTGTGCGATGCAGCCGGCGACCCACGCGTTCACGGCATCGTTCGCCGCCTGCGTGCCGGCCTTCGTGAACCTGCGAGAGAGCGACACTGCGTCGGCGGGAACGCCGCCCGACGACTGCAGGCGGGTGACGGTCGCGCTACGGTCGTCGCCGGTCAGGCTCGCCGTCGCAGGCACGCTCACCTCGTAGCGTCCAGGCAGAGCCTGAAGCTCGGCCACGCCGTCGCGTGCCACCGCGACGGGCGATCCGTTCACGGTGACGTCCGCCGACGGGCCGCCGACCGCGATCCGCACCGTGGGCAGCGCCACCGGCTCGAGCCTCCAGCGGGTGAAGAAGAGCAGATCGGTGCCCGCCTTCTTCAGGCGCAGCACCTCGACATTGCGGTTCGCGCCCTGCACGTAGCGCACGGTCACGGTGGCCTCGTCTGCCGACGTGGTGCCCGGCCGGACCGAGTATCCCGTGATGCGATCTGTCGTCTTCGAGTAGACGCTCTGGGTGACCAGTGGGCTGCGAGTGTCGATGCCGCCGACCTTGACCGCCTTCGCCACATCGCCCTTCACGAGGGCGTCGAGATAGGGCTTCGCGGCCGCCTGCGGCGTGTGCGACGCTGTCTCGACCCACGCCAACACGGCACCGGCGACGATGAGAGCCACGAGCAGAGCGCCGCCACCGATCAGCCCTGCCACGAGCCCTTGGCGTGCGCGCCGCTTCGGCGCGACCTGCTCGTCCGGCGTGCCGGTTGCTGTCATCGAGGTCTCCGTCGTGCCGAGTGCGATTGATGCCGGGCTACGGATGCGCCCGGGGCGAGCACAGCCTATCGGCGACCGGGGCGCTGTCGACGTGTGGCGGTGGTGCGTCGCACGGTGGGTCGGGCGGCCCGCGTCGGCGACGGGGAATGGCATGCCGGCTGCGCGTGTTGCCTCGGGCGAGGGGACGGCCGGTGCGTGCGCATCCGCCCCGGACGAGCGCGCCGAAGACCGAGCCGCCGACATCCTCACATAGAAGAAGGGACACGTCGTGAAAGCCGTCGTGAACGAGACCGTGATCGCAGAGGCACCCGTCGAGGACCTCATCAAGATCGAGGGCAACTGGTACTTTCCACCGTCGAGCGTGAAGGCGGAACTGCTCGAGACGAGCCCGACGCCGTACACCTGCCCGTGGAAGGGCGAGTGCCAATACTTCACGATCAACGTGGACGGCCAGCGCCTGCAGGATCGCGCGTGGAGCTACCCGACCCCGTACCCGACGGCATTCGAGCGGGTCGGCAAGGACTTCAGCGACTACGTGGCGTTCTGGAAAGAGGTTCAGGTCGTCGAGTGACGACCGGTCAGCCGACCAGCCTGGTCACCTCGGCGACCTGCTCGAAGTAGCCGACGAGGTCGGGCTCCGTGCGAGGCGGCAGCAGCACGACGTGGTGCACACCCGCGTCCGCCAGTTGCCGCACGCCGTCGGCGACCTGCTCGACAGTGCCCGTGATGGCGCGCTGAGCGATGTCTGAGGGAACGTCGCCGTCCCATTGCGCCGCGACCCGGTCCAGGCCGTCCGGTCCGAAGGCGGCGGCAGCGTACGCGACGATGTCGGGCTCGCCTTCGAGCCCGGCCTCGTTCCGCCCGCTTCGGACGCGGGCGATGGCCGTCGCGAGCTCGGCGACGGTGTGCCTGCTGTCTAGCACGACGCCGTCGGCGACGGCACCTGCGGTGAACAGGGTCTTCGGGCCCTCGGCGGCCGCGTAGACGAGCGGGACATCCGAAGGCGGCCAGTCCAGCCGTACGGCATCGAGGCTCACGTATCTGCCCTCGACGGTGACCGATTCGCCCGTGAGCAGGGAACGCAGAGCCGGCACGTATTCGCGCATCAGGGTGAGGGGCGAGGCGACGCGGGCGCCGACCTGCGACATCCACGACTGCACTCCATGGCCGACGCCGGGCAGCGTCCTGCCGGGGAACATGCGCGCGAGCGTGGCGATCTCCATGGCCGTGGCCGCGACGTTGCGCAACGGCATGGGCGCGATTCCGATGCCCACCCGCAGCCGGGACGTGACGGCGAGCGCAGCGGAGACGGACGCGAACGCGGACTCGCGGAAGCAGTCCTCCCAGAGCCAGAGCTCGGACACCCCGGCGCGCTCGGCCGCCCGGGCCGCGTCGACGAGGTCCTCGGGTGGATACGGGTACGGGCTGAAGATCACGCCGACGCTCACCATGGTGCGACTCTGCCACGCGCCGCCGACGTCGGCCAGGTCAGGCGGTGTGCGACGCGCGTCGCGCGCGGTGAGCCCGCACCTTCGCGCGGTTGCCGCAGCGCTGCATCGAGCACCAGCGGCGGTTCCTGCTGCGCGACACATCCAGGTAGACCAGAGGGCAGTCCTCGGCACCGCACGAGCGGATGCGCTCCCGCACCTCGTCGGATCCGAACACCGCGACGGCGCCGCGCGCGATCGCCGACAGCGCCTGGGTGGCTCTCGGCCTCGTGCGTCCGGCCTGCATGCTGCCGCCGGCCAGCGCGGGAGGCAGATCGGGTGTCGACGCGTACAGATTCACCATGTCGACGTCACGGCGGGCGTACGGATGCCCGTTCAACGCCGCCGAGGCGAGCCCGGCGATCGCCTCCCGCAGCGTCAACGCGTCACGCAGCTCGTGGTCGGCGCACGCGGCATCGATCGCCGGGAAGCGGTCGTGCAGCCATTCGGTCAGGTCGGCAGGCGTGCGCAGCAGTTCCCACGGCTGGTTCGGGATGCGGTCGCCTTCGCCCGGCTCGGGCATTCCGCCCGTGTACGCGAAGTCGAGGCACAGGCATCCGGAGTCGAACCACCAGTCGACGCCCTCCGGTGTGTGGAACCACTGGCCCGTCTCGCCGAGTCTCGCCTGTGAGGTGGACGACGACGGGGAGGCCTGCGGGGTGGGGCTCTGCGAAGTGCGTGGCGTAACGAACGAGGACGCGTCGTCGTCCGCCGCCTGCGCATGCTGCGATGTCGTCAGTGTCATGTGTCGTGGTTCACCCGTTCCGCTTTCCGCAGCACCCATCATGTCGCGCCGCGCGGGTTCGCTTTGCATCGCGCCGCACTGCGCTCGCTAACGCCGAGCCCGCTGGACGCGCGCTGCTGCCGGCTCAGCGCACCGCTCGTCTCTCCCACACGATCAAGTACTCGCGTGAGAAGCGCCGGGAGCACTTGGCGCATGACATCGTCTTCGTCGGCTTGCGGTAGCGGTAGTGCAGGTGTCCCCGCAGGCACGAGCCGACCCACGGTGCGAGGTCTTGGGCCACGGGCTTGTCGAGCGTGCGCTCGCCCACGTACCCCAGCTCGCGGGCGATGCTGCGCCAGGTCGGACCGTGGCCGGCGGCAGGGCCGGCGATGGCATGCGCCACCTCGTGCAGCAGAACCTGATGGATCTCGTCGTCATCGAAACGCGACGCCAGGTGCCGAGAGACCGTGATGCGTTTCGTGGTGTGGTTGCACTGTCCGCCGCGGGTCTTGGCGTTGTCGAAGCCGAAGGTCCAGGCATCCGCGTCGAGGTGCATCACGATGAGCGCTTCTGCCCATCTGCGCACCCTCACCAAATCAGCCACGTATCGAGATTAACCAGCGGGACCGACGGATACCGGTGCACACGACGGTCCTGTGCATCCCGCTTCCGCGCGACCGCCGGAGGACGCAGGGCGCGGGCATCCGCACCGGCGCCTGTTCCCGAGCGATTCTCGACATTAGGGTGTGGCCATGTCGTGGTTCTACTCGGCGCCCTTGTACGTGAGCCTTCCGATCTTCCTGATCGGTTTCGTCGCGGGCTCCCTGGCGCTCGTGCTGGCGCTGCGGCCCTGGGTGCGCAGCGTGGCGACACAGCCCAAGGAATGGGACCGCGTGCTCGGATACTCGATCGGCACGTTCGGGGTGTTCTTCGGCATCTTCCTTGCGCTCGTCGCCGTCGCGGCGTACCAGAACTACGACGCCGTACACACCGATGTGCTGCAGGAGTCCTCAGCCCTGGGTGCGGTCTACCGCGATGTCTCGGGCTTCCCCGCCACCGACGCGGTGTCGCTGCAGGAGGCGCTGCGCGCGTACACCCGCGCCGTGATCACCGAGGACTGGCCGCTTCAGCATGCCGGGATCGCCCCGGCGGACAGCTCCGTCACCCTGCTGAACTTCCAGCACATGCTGCTGCACTATCGGCCGTCCGCGCAGACCTCGGGTCTGTACACCGCGACGGTGCAGCAGTACAACGAGTTCGTCACGGCGCGGCGCACCAGGATCAACGTGACGTCACTGGGCCTTCCCACGCTGCTGTGGGCGCTGATCTGGGTCGGTGCCGCGGTGAACGCGGTGCTGCTGGCCTGCGTCGACGTCAAGAGCCTGCGTATCCACCTGGTCATGGCGGGGATGCTCGCTGTGTTCATCGGGCTGGTCATCTTCGTCACGGCCGACATGGATCACCCGTACATGGGCGACATCAGCGTCGGGCCCGACGACTTCAGCAGGCTCCTCCACCAGGTCATGGGGTCCTGAGGACTCCCCAGCTTCTGACGTGTCGTGAGCTTTCAAGGCGGCAGGTGCCGTCGGGACCCGTTGGGACGGAGCGGGCGGACGTGGCATCGCGTCGCGCGCTCACGTGCCCCGTCACACGGCGGCGCGCTCCTCGACACGGGAGCCGAACGGGTACCGCGAATACGGTGCGGATGCCGCGGGCTCCACGGGCGTCCGCGACTTCGGCGGCAGGACGACTGTCGCCCGGTCCCGGGGTCGTCAGGAGACGGGGCCGATCCTCACCTGAAGGATGCGATCGTCGCCCGGCTTCGGCGACCCGCGCCCGTCCGTGTTGTTGGTCACGACCCACAGCGTGTCGCGCCCTGCGGCGACGACCAGCCGAAGGCGGCCGTATTCGCCGTCGTAGTACGCCTTCGTTTGCACGGCATGCCCGTCGGGCGAGGGATGGATCACCCAGAGCCGCTCGCCGCGCAGCGCGGCCATGAAGATGGTGTCGCCGACGATGGCGATTCCGCTCGGGCTCGCCTCGTCGGTGTGCCACTGCACGACCGGATCGACGAAGCGGTGATCGTGGGCGATGCCTTCGACGACCGGCCAGCCGTAGTCGGCGCCTGGGCGGATGATGTTCAGCTCGTCCCAGGTGTCCTGCCCGAACTCGCTCGCCCACAGCCTGCCCGTCGAATCCCAGGCGAGGCCCTGCGGATTGCGGTGGCCGTAGGAGTAGACGGGCGATCCCGGGAACGGGTTGTCCTTCGGCACGTCACCCGTCGGCGTCACCCGCAGGATCTTGCCGCCGAGTGACTTCAGGTTCTGCGCGTTCGACGTCTGCGTGCCGTCTCCGGTGGTGATGTACAGCATGCCGTCCGGTCCGAACGCGAGGCGGCCGCCGTTGTGGAAGACGCCCTTCGGGATGCCGGTGACGAGCGGCTGCGGCGCGCCGAGCGTCCTGTGTCCTGGCGCGCCGGACAGCGGCATCCGCACGACGCGGTTGTCCTTCGCTGCGGTCAGATACGCATACAGATAGTGGGGCGACTGCGCCGACTGCACCGCCAGTCCGAGCAGCCCGCCTTCACCGGAGTGCACGACGCCGGGAACGGCTCCCACCGGATGCGTCGCGCCGTCCCGTGTGCGCTCGATGACGCGGCCGCTGTCGCGGTCGTCGATCAGCGCGGAGCTGTCGGCCAGCAGCACGACGGACCACGGGGCGTGCAGGTGATCGAGCACGGTCTTCGGTGTCCCGGTGGGCGCGAGCGCAACGTCGCCGGCCGAGCCGGCCGAGGTCGACGGCGTGCCGGTTCCGGCGGTGTGAGTGGGGGCGGCCGGTCCCGGTGCGGTGGGCACTCCCGTGCATGCGGTAAGCGCGACGAGAAGGCAGAGGGCTATCGAGGTCGCTCTCGCGACCCGTGCCCGTCGCCTGCCGCGCATCGCCGGCCTCCCCACGTCCTTTCCACTCTGCGCACCCTCGGGCGAGGAGGCAAGAGCGGGGCGTGCATGCCGGCGGCGATCGTGGAGCTCGTGTCGCCCACTTGCAGTGTTGCCCACTTGCACAAGGAGGCGGGCACAATGAAAGGGATGCGCGCGATCGACCTCAACTGCGACCTCGGCGAGTCTTTCGGTGCCTGGACGATGGGCGACGACGAGGCCATGCTCGACATCGTCTCGAGCGCGAACGTGGCGTGCGGGTTCCACGGTGGCGACCCCGCGACCATGATCGCCACCTGCCGGGCGGCGCGCGACCGCGGAGTCACGATCGGCGCGCACGTCTCGTACCGCGACCTCGCCGGCTTCGGCCGCCGTTTCATCGATGTCGCACCTTCCGAGCTGCATGCAGACGTGCTCTACCAGCTGAGCGCGCTCGCCGGAGTCGCGGCATCCGTCGGCGCCGACGTGCGGTACGTCAAGCCGCACGGTGCGCTCTACAACCGCATCGCGACCGACGAACAGCAGGCGACAGCCGTGGCGGATGCCGTCGCATCCTTCCCCGCCGACCTGCCTGTGCTCGGCCTCCCGCACAGCGCCATCGAGCGGGCGTGCGCCGAACGGGGAGTGCGCTTCGTGCGCGAGGCGTTCATCGACAGGGCGTATCTCGCCGACGGCTCTCTCGTGCCCAGGGACCGGGCAGGAGCCGTGCTCGCCGCGGGCGACGAGATCGGCCGGCGGGCCGTCGGGATGGCATCGGACGGCGTCGTGCAGACCATCGACGGCGAGACGATCGAGCTCGACGCGGCATCGCTGTGCGTGCACGGGGACAGCGAGGATGCCGTCGCCATGGCCATCGCCGTGCGGGAGGCGCTCTCCGAGGAGGGCATCCGCATCGAGGCGTTCGCGTGAGCACTGCGGCCGCCGCAACGATCCACCGGCTGGGAGACAGGGCGCTGATTGTCGATGTGCCCGATCTCGAGTCGGCTCTCGCCCTGCATTCGGTACTGGAGTCGGAGCGCACCGAAGGAATCGACGACCTCGTTCCCGCCGCGCGCACGGTCGCGGTGTTGTTCGATCCCCCCAGAAAGTCGGCGGATGCCGCACGCACGTGGCTCGAGCGGGCGATGGAGCGCAGCGCATCCGCGCGGGGATCGGGGTCGGGGGACGAGCAGGACGCCGGGCCCCCTGGTCACCCTGCGAACGGCGCCGACGCCATCGCCATCGACGTGGTCTACGACGGTCCAGACCTCGACGGTGTGGCCGCGCTGGTGGGCGTGTCGACGGGGGAGCTCGTCTCACGCCATACGGCGGCGACGTGGCGGGTGGCGTTCAACGGCTTCGCACCCGGCTTCGGCTATCTCGTCACCGACGACGACTGGTTCGACGTGCCGAGAAGGTCCAGCCCCCGCACGGAGGTGCCCGCCGGCTCGGTCGGTCTGGCCGGCGCTTTCAGCGGCGCCTATCCGCGGCGCGGGCCGGGCGGCTGGCAGCTGATCGGACGAACGGATGCCCCGCTCTGGCGTCCCCGCGACTCGCGCCCCGCGCTGCTGACGCCGGGAGCCACCGTGCGCTTCCGTGCCGTTGACGCGCTGGCGACCGAACCGCGCACCGACTCCGCCGAGTCGCAGCCCGCCCAGGCGTCCTCCTCGGACGGACCCGGGTCCGCTGCCATCACCGTGCTGAAGTCCGGACCGCTTCTGCTCGTCGAAGACCTCGGCCGTCCGGGCGGGGCGTCGATCGGAGCGGGTAGGTCGGGCGTGCTGGACCGCGCGGCGTTGACGCTCGGCAACCGGCTGGTCGGAAACGACGAGGGGGCCGCGGGACTCGAAGTGCTCTTGCAGGCCGCGCTGCGCTTCGAGCAGGCCACCTGGTTCGCGGTGACCGGCGCGAGGGGCGCGCTGAGCCTGAACGGACATCCGATCGAACCGGATGTTGCGGTGCGAGCGTCCGCCGGAGACGTGCTGCGGTTGGGATACGCCGAGCGAGGCGTGCGCTACGTCGTGGCGCTGCGGGGCGGGGTCGCCGTTGCCAGGGAACTCGGATCGGCTTCGACGGACATCGGCGCGGGCATCGGGCGGCCGCCGCTGTCGGACGGCGACCCGATCGTGCTCGGCGGCGCGGCCTCGCGCGAGATACCCGCCGTGGATGCGCTCACCGTGTGGCCGCCGCCGCAGGACGAGGTGGACGTGCACGTCGTGGCCGGCCCGCGGCAGGACTGGTTCTCGCCGGCATCCATCGACCGGTTCTACGACACGGGCTGGGAGCTGACGCCGGAGTCGAACCGGGTCGGCGCCCGGTTGCGCTCTAGCGCGGGCGAGGCACTCGAGCGATCGGATGATCACGCGCTGCCCGCCGAGTTGCCGAGCGAGCCGATGGTGCCCGGCGCCATCCAGGTACCGCCATCCGGACAGCCCACCGTGCTGCTTGCCGACGCTCCCGTGACCGGTGGATACCCCGTCATCGCCGTCGTCGCGGATGCCGACCTCGACCTGTTCGCGCAGCTGCGGCCGGGCCAGCGCGTGCGCTTCCGACACGCCCGAGGCATCCCCGCCTGACCCGCACCGAGGGTTGAGCCTGTCGAAACCCGGCCCCTCCCGAGGGTTGAGCCTGTCGCAACCCGGCTCGGGGGTGGTTTCGACAAGCTCAACCTGCGGTGTCTGCCTCAACCGGCGGCGTCTGCAGTGGCGGCGCGGCTCAGCCGCGAAGCTGGAACACGCTGCGTCCCGGCAGTGGAGAGGCGACGGCCGTCGCATCCGTGACCACTGCGGCTCCCGCCACGAACTGGTCGAGCTCGGCGCCCGCTACGGCCTTGGCAGGATGCGGCCCGCTCGCCAGCAGCCGCGGCAGCCAGTCCAGCGGGAGCGCGGCGTTCGAACCGACGAGCACGATGTTGCCGAACCGCTTGCCCTTCAGCACCTGGGTCTCCGCGAGCGCGGCCACGTGCTCGACGACCGTCCCGAGCGTCGCGGCCTGGCCACGCGCGAACGACAGCGGCGGTCCGTCGGCCACGTTCACGAGCACGACGCCGTCGGGCTTGAGAACCGCCGCAGCTTCCCGGTAGAACTCCACGCTCGTGACGTGTGCAGGGGTGCGGGCTCCGCTGAAGATGTCGACGATGAGCAGGTCGACGGTTCCGCGAAGACCGGCGGGCAGTTTGCGCACGACCTCGCGGGCATCCCCGTGACGCACCCTGATCTGGGCGGATTTCGGCAGTGGCAGCTGGTCGCGCACGAGGTCGACGAGCTCGCTCTCCAGCTCGATGACCTGCTGCCTGGACCCCGGACGGGTGGCCGCGATGTACCGAGGCAGCGTCATGGCGCCGGCGCCCAGGTGCACGGCCGTGATGGGCTCGCCCGGCTCGCGGAGCAGGTCGATCACATTCCCCATGCGCTGCACGTACTCGAAGAACAGCCGGGTGGGGTCGTCCAGGTCGACGTGCGACTGGGGCGTGCCGTCGACGACGAGCTGATAGGAGCCCGGGACCCAGCGGTCGGGCTCGATCACGGCGCGCAGACCGCTGTTCTTGAGGACGACCGAGGGATGCTCCTGCACGCTTCCAGGATATTGACCCGCGTGCCCGCGTGAGCAGGGCCCTCGTGAGCAGGGCCCTCGTGAGCAGGGCCCCTAACGAGAAGGGGGTTGCGCCCCCCGATACCCGCGCGGCTCCCCGCCGAGACCCGTAGTCATCCCCGATGTGGTGGCTCCCGGCCGCTCGTACTTTGAAGCCAACAGTCACGACGTCGGGGCGGAAGGTCCCGGGATGGGGTCACTCTCATGGTTCTCAACTTCGACGACTCGCTCAACGCCAAGGCGCGCGACTCGTTCAACACGACCAACAACACGACGAACACCGCCAACATCCAGGCCGCGGTGAGCGACGTCGGCAACGACCACTCGGGCAACACGAGTGCGAACGCCTGGTTCTCCGGCAACACGGACAGCTCGACCGACAACTCGACCAACGGCTCGTACAACTCGCACGAGTTCACGTCCAACGTCGACTCGGGCAACACGCTCGACGTGACGCGCACCGACGACCATTCGGTCAACGTGGGCAACCGCTCGTACAACCTCGGCAGCGGCGACGGATCGGGTGCTGCGGCAGAGAGCGGCGCGGCGGCGGGATCGGCCACAGTGGTGGACCAGTCCGTGAACGCAGACGTGCACTCCTTCGGCCCGTCGTTCATCTACTCCAGCCCGGATGCGGTGGTCGCCTCCGGCGCGGGCTCCCTGGCGGCGGGCGACGACATCTCGATCCACGAGGACGTCGACGGGTCGGAGAACATTTCGGCGTGGGGCGGTGACGTGAACCTCGGCAACACGACGACGATCGACACGACCATCGGTTCCAACAACGACTACACCGACAACTCGCAGTACACGAACGACTCGACGCACCTGCACGTGGACGACTCGTTCAACCAGCTGTCCAGCTCGTTCGACGCGACCGACTCGTTCAACAGCGAGACGAACGACATCAGCCACACCGATGTCGATGCCGACGTGAACGTTGTCTCGGACAGCTTCCTCTCCGGGATCGCCGACATCCAGATGTGATCGTCCCGGTCCGCCCGCCCACGGCGGCGGGCGGGCCGCGGCCATCACGACGTCTTCAGAAAGGGACGGTGACTCATGGCTCTTGATTTCGACGACTCGCTCAACCGCACGGCGCGCGACTCGTTCAACCAGACGAACAACACCACCAACACGGCGAACCTCGCTGTCGACCTCGACAACGTGGGCAACAGCCACTCCGACAACACGAGCGCGACAGCGGTGGGTTCGTTCAACACGGATGACTCGACCGACAACTCGGTCAACCACTCGTACGACACGTCGACGACCGACCTGAACTACGACTCCAACAACATGGCGACGTTCGACTCGACGGACGATCACTCGGTGAACATCGGCAACCGTTCATACGACCTCGGCGGCGGGGCCGGCGGCGTCGGAACCAGCACTCGATAGCAACCGGCCAGGTCGACGCCGTGTCCCTCGTTAGGGGGTGATGAACGCTTCTCCCCAAAACGGGGGACGGCATCTCCACCCCCAGAGCCGGCCGGATCTCCACGCGTCGAGCCGGCCGGATCTCCACCCCCAGAGCGAGCCGGATCTCCACCCGCATCTCCACCCTGGGTCGGTGGGCGCGAACCGTGCGCGGCGGAAGAGTGGATGCATCGGATCGGGGTCGCGGATCGGCCCCAGCAGACAAGGAGCACCGTGTCCATCTCCCTCCAGCTCGTCATCAACGCGATCCTCATCGTCGCCTTGGTCGTCTGGGTCGGCTACCGCCAGATGACCTGGAGGGCAGTGGACCCCTCACGCATGTGGCGGATGCCGATCGTGCTCGCCATCGCGGGCGTCGCCACGATCGGCGGCACGACCAGCCTCAAGGCGCTGACCGGGATCGACGTCGGAGTGCTCCTGGGCGAGCTGGTCGTCTCGCTCGGGCTCGGCGTCGCGATGGGCGCGATCGCGACGCTGCGTCCGCTCACGTCCGACGGCATCCGCTTGTATCGCGAAGCACATGCCGACGACCGGCGTCCGAGCTCGTCGCTCGTCACGATCGAGACCCGCACCGGATGGCTCGGCATCGCACTGTGGATCGTGCTCATCGCCGTGCGGGTCGGCATGGATGCGCTCGCCGGCATGGCCGGATCCCACCTCGCCGCCTCGACCGGTGTGATCCTGCTCATGGTCGCCGCCAACCGCATGGCGCGCGTCGCCGTCATCGTGTACCGCGCATCCAAGGTCGCCGAGCCCGTGCGTGTCTGAAACAGCCCGCACCGGCCGCCTCATCGTCCGGACCACCGCACGGCTTCGCGGTGGTCCGGACATCCGCATGCGGGGCCGGTCCTCGGCACCCCGATGAATGCGGCGACGTGGTCGAGGTGCGCGACGCCCGCGGGCGCCGGACTCGTGCCCTCCCGCCGAGGCTGGGGGAGGATGGACCAGGCGGCTGCGCGTCATCCGCCCACCGGTCGACCTCGAGCAGCAGGCGACGCACGTCGGTCAGCGAACCGAAGCCAGCCCAGCAACGAGACCGGCCCACCATCCAGACCGGCCCCGCAGCGACACCAGCCCAGCAGTGGGAAAGGAGCAGACATGATCGAGACGGTTCACCAGACCGAGCTCAGGCGAACCCCTTTCGGCATGCTGCTCAACATCATCGGCCTGCTCGTCGTCATCGGTTACCTGATCCCGCAGATCGTCGGCGAATCGGTGTCGCCGCAGTGGACGACGCCGTTCGCCGTCGCATCCGTGCTGGCGTGGATCGCCAACGTGCTCGTCCCGGTCGGGTGGCGCCGTGTCTCGTGGGTCCTCTACTTCGTCATGGTCGCTGCCGGCGCGACCGCCGCATGGTCGACGAACGGGCTGCTCATCGTTCCGCTCATCTCGGCCATCGTGCAGATCGCGGCCGCAGAGAACCCGCCCTGGCTCACCTACCTCTATTCCCTGATCGGGGCGGGCATCGTGCTCGTGGTTCCGCTCACGGTGGCCATCGGCGGCGGCAAGGGCGTGACGGTCGAGGGCATCCTCTCGCTCGAGTTCGGTGTCGTCGTCGCCCTCCTCGCCGGGATCAACCGCAGACAGGCACGCGCGAGGCAGGCTGCGGCGGCGGAGCTGGTCGAGCGCACGGCGGTCATGCGGGAGGAACAGGCCAAGGCGTCGGCGCTCGCCGCGAGGCAGGCGCTGGCGCGCGACATGCACGACGTGCTGGCGCACAGCCTCGGTGGGCTGGTGATCCAGCTCGACGCGGTGGAGGCGCAGTTGGAGGCGGGCAAAACGGATGCCGCGCTGACGCGACTGCACGACGCCAGGTCGATGGCGGCATCCGGTCTGGCCGAGGCGCGGAGAGCGGTCGAGGCGCTGCGGTCGCAGACGGATGCGACGGCATCCGTCGCGTCAGCCGACCTCGCGGCGCAGCTCATCGACCTCGTCGACGCGCACGAGCGCCTCGACGGCAGGATCGACTTCGAACAGCTGGGCACTCCGGTCGACGTCACTCAGTCGGTCGCGACAGCACTGCGCAGGGCGTTGCAGGAGTCGCTGAGCAACGCGCGCAAGCACGCCCCAGGCGAGCCGGTGCGGGTGCGCATCTCGTGGCATCCGCATCTCGTGACGCTCGAGGTGAGCAACCCCGTCGGTGCTGACGCTTCCACTGCGCACTCGTCCGGACGAGGCGGCGTGCAGCTCGCGACGACCGGATCCGGCAGGGGACTCCGCGGCATGCGCGAGCGCTTCGCCGAGCTACCGGGCGGCCGAGTGGAGAGCGGAGTCGAGGACGGCCGGTTCGCGGTGCGCGCGCAGGCGGAAATGGTCGATGCGGAGGGGGTCGGATGAGCGAGAACGACCCGACGATCAGGGTCGTCGTGGCCGACGATCAGGCGATCGTGCGCGATGGCCTCGTGACCGTGCTCGATCTGCTTCCCGACATCGAGGTGGTCGGAGAGGCGGCGAACGGCGAGCAGGCGGTCGCACTCGTGGCGCGCGAGCGGCCGGACGTCGTGCTCATGGACCTGAGGATGCCGGTGCTCGACGGATCCGCCGCCGCCGCCCGCATCGTGGCGGAGCATCCGGGCACCGCCGTGCTGGTGCTCACCACGTTCGCGGACGACGCGTCGGTGATGGGTGCGCTCCGCGCCGGCGCGAGGGGATACCTCACGAAGGATGCGACAAGGGCAGAGGTCGCGGCGGCGGTGCGGTCCGTCGCGCGCGGCCAGACGACATTGTCGGCGGATGTCGGCGCCCGGCTCATCGGCGGGCTGACAGGTTCGGCCCACGGCGCGGGTCGGTTGCCTGATAGTTCGGGCAGAGGGCCGTCGTTCGTCAGTTCAGGCACAAGGCCGTCGTCCGACCGTGCAGAGTTGCCGGGCTCGCACGGGGCTGGCGATCCTTCTGCGCAACATGCTGCTACGCAGCACGGCTTCGCACCCGGCACGGCGGGAGCCGGGGAATCCCAGGAGGGCGCGCGCGGCCCGTCGCCCGAGCAGCTCCGGGCGAGGCATCCCCAGCTCACGGCACGCGAAGCCGAAGTCCTGGCGCTCGTCGCGCAGGGTCACAGCAACACGGAGATCGCGTCGGCCCTGTTCGTGAGCGTCGCCACGGTGAAGACGCACATCAACTCGTTGTTCTCCAAGTTGCAGGTGCGTGACAGGGCCCAGGTCATCGCCCTCGCCCGCTCCTGACAGCCGACGCCAGGGTGGTCGAGTACCGGCCCGATCGGCGCATCCGGAGGCCGACGGCCGGGCTGGGAACGGGGAATAAACCGGGCATCCGCCGCGCTTATACTGCTGAAACGACTATCGGTCAAGAAAAAACTGGACAGGGCGCGTCTTCTTGACATATAGTTGTTCTTTGCGCTCCCACACTCATGCCTTCATATTGCGGTCGGCTCTGCGTGTCCTCCGGTGTGTGCATGGGCTGGGCTCCTCTGGCGTTTCGATCGCAGAGATTCTGTTCGCGGAATCGCTGTCGTCGGAACGGGGGACCGGTCAGATACGAGCACAACGGCAGGGCACCACTGTAGCGGGAGTCTTCGTCCACACCACAACCTGACCGACAGTCACCCGTGGTCCCTCGCAGGGACCCCATGGAGGTTATTTCCTTGGCTGCTGCGCGCAACGCATCTTCCACCACTTACAAGAACGGACGAAACCACTCTCGTCTTTCGTTCGCCAAGATCACCGACACCCTCACCGTTCCCGATCTCCTCGCACTGCAGACGGAGAGCTTCGACTGGCTGGTAGGAAGCGACGCGTGGAAGGCTCGCGTCGCCGAAGCCGAAGCACAGGGTCGTCAGGATCTGCCCAGCAACAGCGGGCTGGAGGAGATCTTCGAAGAGATCTCCCCGATCGAGGACCTGAGCGAGACCATGCAGCTCTCGTTCACAAACCCCTTCCTCGAGGAGAAGAAGTACTCCATCGACGAGTGCAAGGAGAAGGGCAAGACCTACTCCGCGCCGCTGTACGTCGAAGCGGAGTTCATGAACCACATCACCGGTGAGATCAAGACTCAGACGGTGTTCATGGGCGACTTCCCGCTGATGACCGAGAAGGGCACGTTCATCATCAACGGCACCGAGCGTGTCGTCGTGTCGCAGCTCGTCCGCAGCCCTGGCGTGTACTTCGAGCGCACCCCGGAGAAGACGAGCGACAAGGACATCTACTCGGCTCGCATCATCCCGAGCCGCGGCGCATGGCTCGAGTTCGAGATCGACAAGCGCGACCAGGTGGGCGTGCGCATCGACCGCAAGCGCAAGCAGTCGGTGACCGTCTTCCTCAAGGCGCTCGGCCTCACGAGCGAGGAGATCCTCGAGGAGTTCAAGGGCTTCACGTCCATCGAGCTCACCCTGGAGAAGGACACCATCCTCACCAAGGAGGAGGCGCTCAAGGACATCTACCGCAAGCTGCGTCCTGGCGAGCAGGTCGCCGCGGAGGCCGCACGCGCGCTCCTCGACAACTACTACTTCAACCCGAAGCGCTACGACCTGGCGAAGGTCGGCCGGTACAAGATCAACCGCAAGCTCGGCCTCGAGGCCCCGCTGTCGGACTCCGTGCTGACCAACCAGGACATCATCAAGACGATCAAGTACCTGGTCGCCCTGCATGACCCGACGGCTCCCGGTGTGAAGCAGCTCGGCGAGAACGTGTACGCGATCGACGGCACCCGCGCCGGCAAGCCGGCCGACATCCGCCTGGATGTCGACGACATCGACCACTTCGGCAACCGTCGCATCCGTGCCGTCGGTGAGCTCATCCAGAACCAGGTTCGCACCGGCCTCAGCCGCATGGAGCGCGTGGTTCGCGAGCGCATGACCACGCAGGACATCGAGGCCATCACGCCGCAGACCCTGATCAACGTGCGCCCCGTCGTCGCCGCGATCAAGGAGTTCTTCGGAACGAGCCAGCTGTCGCAGTTCATGGACCAGAACAACCCGCTCGCGGGCCTGACCCACAAGCGCCGCCTCTCGGCGCTGGGTCCCGGTGGTCTGTCCCGCGACCGCGCCGGTGTCGAGGTGCGCGACGTTCACCCGTCGCACTACGGCCGCATGTGCCCGATCGAGACGCCTGAAGGCCCGAACATCGGCCTCATCGGCTCGCTGGCGTCCTTCGCCCGCATCAACTCGTTCGGGTTCATCGAGACGCCGTACCGCAAGGTCGTGAACGGCAAGGTGACCGACCAGATCGACTACCTCACCGCGTTCGAGGAGGACGACTTCATCGTCGCCCAGGCCAACGCGCCGCTCAAGGCGGACGGCCACTTCGCCGAGGACCGCGTTCTGGCCCGACAGAAGGGCGGCGAGGTCGACCTCGTTCCCGCCGACCAGATCGGTTACATGGATGTCTCGCCGCGCCAGATGGTGTCGGTGGGCACGTCGCTCATCCCGTTCCTCGAGCACGACGACGCGAACCGAGCCCTGATGGGTGCGAACATGCAGCGTCAGGCGGTTCCGCTGGTGCGCAGCGAGTCCCCGAACGTCGGTACCGGCATGGAGGGTTACGCGGCCATCGACGCAGGCGACGTGCTCACGGCGGAGAAGTCCGGCGTGGTCGCGGAGGTCTCGGCGGATGCCGTCACCATCCAGCTCGACGAGGGCGGAACGCAGACCTACTACCTGCGCAAGTTCGACCGCTCCAACCAGGGCACGAGCTACAACCACCGCGTGATCGTGAACGCGGGCGAGCGCATCGAGGCCGGAGAGGTCATCGCGGATGGCCCCGCCACCGAGAACGGCGAGCTCGCGCTCGGCAAGAACCTGCTCGTGGCGTTCATGCCGTGGGAGGGCTACAACTACGAGGACGCGATCATCCTCAGCCAGAACCTGGTGAAGGACGACACCCTCTCCTCGATCCACATCGAGGAGTACGAGGTGGATGCCCGCGACACCAAGCTGGGCAAGGAGGAGATCACGCGCGACCTGCCGAACGTCAGCCAGGAGCTTCTGGCCGACCTCGACGAGCGCGGCATCATCCGGATCGGCGCCGAGGTGCGCCCCGGCGACATCCTCGTCGGCAAGGTCACCCCGAAGGGCGAGACCGAGCTGTCGGCCGAGGAGCGCCTGCTGCGCGCCATCTTCAACGAGAAGAGCCGCGAGGTGCGCGACACCTCGCTGAAGGTTCCGCACGGTGAAGAGGGAACCGTCATCGGCGTCAAGGTGTTCGACGCGGTCGACGGCGACGACGAGCTCGGCTCCGGTGTGAACCAGCGCGTCGTGGTGTTCATCGCGCAGAAGCGCAAGATCACCGCGGGTGACAAGCTCGCCGGCCGCCACGGCAACAAGGGCGTCATCTCGCGCATCCTGCCCGTGGAGGACATGCCGTTCCTCGCGGACGGCACGCCGGTCGACGTCATCCTCAACCCGCTCGGTGTTCCCGGCCGCATGAACTTCGGCCAGGTGCTGGAGATCCACCTCGGCTGGGCAGCCAAGCAGGGCTGGAAGGTCGAGGGCAACGAGGAGTGGGCCGCACGCCTGCCCGAGGTTGCGCGCGAGGCCGCCCCGAACACCAAGGTGGCGACACCCGTGTTCGACGGCGCGCTGGAGGAGGAGATCGCTGGTCTGCTCGACTCCACGCTGCCGAACCGCGACGGCGAACGCCTGATCGACCACACCGGAAAGACGCAGCTCTTCGACGGCCGCTCCGGCGAGCCGTTCCCGGAGCCCATCTCGGTCGGCTACATGTACATCCTGAAGCTGCACCACCTGGTGGACGACAAGATCCACGCTCGCTCGACGGGCCCGTACTCGATGATCACCCAGCAGCCGCTCGGTGGTAAGGCGCAGTTCGGTGGCCAGCGTTTCGGCGAGATGGAGGTGTGGGCCCTCGAGGCCTATGGCGCCGCCTACGCGCTGCAGGAGCTGCTCACGGTGAAGTCCGACGACATCCTGGGCCGCGTGAAGGTGTACGAGGCCATCGTCAAGGGCGAGAACATCCAGGAGCCGGGCATCCCGGAGTCCTTCAAGGTTCTCATCAAGGAGATGCAGTCGCTGTGCCTGAACGTCGAGGTGCTCTCGGCCGACGGCACCCCGGTGAGCCTTCGCGACACGGATGACGAGGCCTACCGTGCGGCGGAGGAGCTCGGCATCAACCTGTCCAGCCACTTCGAGTCGTCGTCCATCGACGACATCTGAAGCCAGCCAGACCTTTACTGACGCCTTTTCTAGTAGGAGAGAAATTGCTCGACGCAACAACTTTTGACGAGCTTCGTATCGGCCTGGCCACGGCAGACGACATCCGTCGCTGGTCTCACGGTGAGGTCAAGAAGCCCGAGACGATCAACTACCGCACCCTGAAGCCGGAGAAGGACGGTCTGTTCGGTGAGCAGATCTTCGGACCCTCCCGCGACTGGGAGTGCGCGTGCGGCAAGTACAAGCGCGTGCGCTTCAAGGGCATCGTCTGCGAGCGCTGTGGCGTGGAGGTCACCAAGTCCTCCGTTCGTCGCGAGCGCATGGGCCACATCGAGCTCGCCGCTCCGGTGACGCACATCTGGTACTTCAAGGGTGTGCCCAGCCGTCTCGGCTACTTGCTCGACATGGCGCCGAAGGACCTCGAGAAGGTCATCTACTTCGCCGCCTACATGGTGATCGACGTCGACGAGCAGGCTCGCCACGACGACCTGCCCGGCCTCGAGAACGAGCTTCGTCTCGAGATCAAGACGCTGACCGACCAGCGCGACGCCCGCGTGGCCGACCGCCTCGCCAAGCTGGAGAGCGACCTCGCGGCTCTGGAGGAAGAGGGCGCGAAGGCCGACCAGAAGCGCCGCACGCGCGATGGCGCCGAGAAGGAGATGGCGCAGATCCGCAAGGGCTTCGACGAGGACATCGCCCGGCTCGAGCGCGTGTGGGAGGGTTTCCGCACGCTCAAGGTCGGCGACCTCAAGCCCGAGGATGCCGACTTCAACGAGCTCGTCGACCGTTACGGCCTGTACTTCACGGCCTACATGGGCGCTGAGGCGATCAAGCGCCGCCTGGAGGCGTTCGACCTGAACGCCGAGTCCGAGCTGCTGCGCGACCAGATCGCGAACGGCAAGGGACAGAAGAAGATCCGCGCGATCAAGCGACTGCGCGTCGTCTCCTCGTTCCTCGCCACGGGCAACTCGCCTGCCGCGATGGTGCTCGACGTGGTGCCGGTGATCCCGCCGGAGCTGCGCCCGATGGTGCAGCTCGACGGTGGCCGCTTCGCCACGAGCGACCTGAATGACCTGTACCGCCGCGTGATCAACCGCAACAACCGTCTCCGCCGCCTGCTCGACCTCGGTGCTCCCGAGATCATCGTGAACAACGAGAAGCGCATGCTGCAGGAGGCCGTCGACGCGCTGTTCGACAACGGCCGCCGCGGTCGTCCCGTCACAGGTACCGGCAACCGCGCCCTGAAGTCCCTGAGCGACATGCTCAAGGGAAAGCAGGGTCGTTTCCGCCAGAACCTGCTGGGCAAGCGCGTCGACTACTCCGGTCGTTCGGTCATCATCGTGGGTCCGCAGCTCAAGCTGCACCAGTGCGGTCTGCCGAAGGACATGGCGCTCGAGCTGTTCAAGCCGTTCGTCATCAAGCGACTGATCGACCTGCAGCACGCGCAGAACATCAAGGCCGCCAAGCGCATGGTGGAGCGCGCGAACCCGCAGGTGTGGGACGTGCTCGAGGAGATCATCCGCGAGCGCCCCGTTCTGCTGAACCGCGCCCCCACGCTGCACCGCCTGGGCATCCAGGCGTTCGAGCCGCAGCTCGTGGAGGGCAAGGCCATCCAGCTGCACCCGCTCGTGTGTGCCGCGTTCAACGCGGACTTCGACGGCGACCAGATGGCCGTGCACCTGCCGCTGTCGGTGGAGGCGCAGGCCGAGGCGCGCATCCTGATGCTCGCATCCAACAACATCCTGAAGCCGTCGGACGGCCGTCCGGTGACCCTGCCCGCGCAGGACATGATCATCGGCCTGCACCACCTGACGACCATCAAGGAGGGTGCGACGGGTGAGGGCCGTGCGTTCTCGTCGGTCTCCGAGGCGATCCTCGCCAAGGACCAGGGCTCGCTCGACCTCAACGCCAAGGTGCGGATCCGTCTGGAGAACCTGTACCTGGCCGAAGAGGACGCGCCCGAGGGCTTCGTGCAGGGCGGAACCGCCCTTCGCGAGACCACGCTGGGCCGTGCGATCTTCAATGAGACGCTGCCGGAGGACTACCCCTACGTGGAGGCGGTCGCCGACAAGGGGAAGCTGTCGTCGATCGTGAACGACCTGGCGGAGCGCTACCCGAAGGTGGAGGTCGCCGCGACGCTCGACCGCGTCAAGGATGCCGGCTTCTACTGGGCGGCCCGTTCCGGTGTGACCGTCGCGCTCAGCGACATCGTCACCCCGCCGGAGAAGAAGGACATCATCGCCTCCTACGAGAAGAAGGCGGCGAAGGTCCAGAGCGAGTACGAGAAGGGTCTGACGACCGAGGCGGAGCGCCGCCAGGAGCTCATCAAGATCTGGACGGATGCCACCGACGAGGTCGCCAAGGCCATGCGCGAGAACTTCCCGGAGCACAACACCATCAACCGCATGGTGTCCTCCGGTGCTCGTGGTAACTGGCTGCAGGTGCGCAACATCGCCGGTATGCGCGGACTCGTGAACAACCCGAAGGGTGAGATCATCCCGCGTCCGATCATCTCGAGCTACTCAGAGGGTCTCTCGGTGGCCGAGTACTTCATCGCGACGCACGGTGCCCGCAAGGGGCTGGCCGACACCGCTCTGCGCACGGCCGACTCCGGCTACCTCACCCGTCGTCTCGTCGACGTCTCCCAGGACGTCATCATCCGCGAAGACGACTGCGGCACGACCAAGGGTCTCGACCTGCCGATCGCTGCCCGCAACTCCGAGGGTGTGCTGGTGCGCGACGAGAACGTGGAGAACTCCTCGTTCGCCCGCACGCTGGCCACCGACGTGGTGGACGCGAACGGCACGGTCGTCGCCGAGGCCGGTCAGGATGTCGGTGACGTGCTCATCGACAAGCTGATCGCGGCGGGCATCGAGACCATCCGCGTGCGCTCCGTGCTCACCTGCGAGTCCGCCGTCGGCGTCTGCGCCCAGTGCTACGGCCGTTCGCTGGCCACGGGCAAGCTCGTGGACATCGGCGAGGCCGTCGGCATCATCGCCGCGCAGTCGATCGGTGAGCCGGGCACGCAGCTGACGATGCGTACCTTCCACACCGGTGGTTCGGCATCCGCCGACGACATCACGCAAGGTCTTCCCCGCGTGCAGGAGCTGTTCGAGGCGCGCACCCCGAAGGGTGCCTCCCCGATCGCCGAGGCCGCAGGCCGCGTGCGCATCGAGGACACCGAGAAGGCCCGCTATGTCGTGCTCACCCCCGACAACGGCGACGAGGAGCACCGCTACCAGGTGCTCAAGCGTTCGACGCTGCTCGTGGAGGACGGCGACCACGTCGAACTCGGTCAGCAGTTCATCGTCGGTACGGTCGACCCCAAGGAGGTGCTGCGCGTGCGTGGCATCCGCGCGGTGCAGGAGCACCTCGTGGGCGGCGTGCAGGGCGTGTACCGGTCGCAGGGCGTGCCGATCCACGACAAGCACATCGAGGTCATCGTGCGCCAGATGCTGCGCAAGGTGACCGTGGTCGACCACGGCGAGACCGAGCTTCTGCCCGGTGAGTTCGTCGATCGTGCGAAGTACAACGAGATCAACCGCGCCGCGCTCGCCGAGGGCAAGAAGACGGCATCCGCCCGCCAGGAGGTCATGGGTATCACCAAGGCCTCGCTCGCGACGGAGTCGTGGCTGTCGGCGGCGTCGTTCCAGGAGACCACACGTGTTCTCACGCAGGCCGCCATGGAGGGCAAGCGCGATCCGCTGATCGGTCTCAAGGAGAACGTGATCATCGGAAAGCTGATCCCGGCCGGTACCGGTCTGACTCGCTACCGCAACGTGACCGTCGAGGCCACGGAGGAGGCGAAGGCGGAGCGTTACCCGAACCGCATCTTCACCGACGACACGGTGTTCAACGAGAACGATCTGAGCTTCGTCGATTTCGACAGCTTCAGCTCGGATGACTACACCCCGGGTACCTACAACTGATTGAGGGAGGGGAAAGCGAGCTTGCTCGCTTTCCCCGACCGATTGAAGTTGTGAGCGGCGAAGCCGCGATATAACTGACCAAGGTGAGAACCGAGCGAGCTTGCTCGCTTGGCCGAACCGCGGGAAGTTATGAGCCGCGAAGCGGCGATACAACTGATTGAGGGTGACAAGCGAGTCCGCTCGCTTCCCACCAGGAGCCCCGCGCCACACCAGCGCGGGGCTCCTGTGCATTTCCGGCGCCTGTGCATTCGCGCGTGCTTCGACCCCCCACGGGCGTGGATGCCGCACGGTGAGCCTCGCGCCAGCGCCATCGGCCCCCTGCTACCGTGGCGAAAGCTGTCCTGTTGAGCGGCATAGCCGCGAGCACCGCGACAGGTGACTGAACCTGATGAGCGGCTAAGCCGCAGACTGTCCAGGGGGCACCATGAGCAACGACACACCGCAGGCTGCAGGTTCGAACGAGGAGTCGCGTCCGTCCGACGACGAGCTCACGGGCGACGAGGCGCGTCCTGAGCCGTCAGAGGCGAACGTCTCCACCGACGCGGGTGAGTCGATGGCGGAGGGCGACGCGGCCGACCCGTCTGATGGCGGCCCGGTCGATGACGCCCAGGCAGGTGCAGGCCGAGCCGACGACGATCTGCCGGCGGACACCCGGCCGGTCGGCACCAGGGTGCACGAGGGTGCCGGAGATGCGACCGAGCACGAGGTCCACGACGCCGGGCGCGAGGCCGCCGAACCCGTGACGCAGCGCGGCGCGGTCAGCGACGACACGGCCACGTCCGACGCGGTCGACGCCGGGAACGGTGAGACGGATGCTCGCGAGCCGCACGAGGCGATCATCCTGCCTCCCGAGCCGAGTCGTCCCGTCGACGATGAGCCCGAGACGGCGGCGACGGGGCCCGTCGCGTCGGCAGCAGCCGACCAGGATGCGAGCGACCCCCGCCAGGCCGCGGCCGCAGACGACGCGCGAGTGCCCGAGCCGGTGCCGTACGCGGCGACGGCGGCAGCGGCGACGCCGATGTACGTCACGGCTCCGACGCCGCCCAAGCGCAGGGGCAACCGGCTCATGGGCATCCTCATCGACGTCGTCGCGACCGTCGCGTACGCCGTCGTCTTCGCCGCCGTCGCACTGGGGCTGTTCGCCCTGCGTGAGCCGCGTACCGCGCTCGCTCTCTGGGAGCGCTACCTGCAGACGGCGGGGTTCTGGGTTCCCGTGGTCGTCTTCTTCCTCGCTTACGCGCTGCTCATCGCCATCGTGAACCGCGGGGGCTGGTGGGCGCACGTGGTTGGCTCGTTCTTCGTGGGCGCCGTCGTCTACTTCGGCTACCTCGGGGGAGCGCTGCTGACGGTGCAGGCCTGGACGATGAGCCTGAACGAGGCGAACCAGTTCGTCGGCACGCTGTGGACGAATCCGCTGACGATCGCCTCGGCCGTGGTCGCGCGCGAGGCCGCGCTGTGGTTCGGCGCCTGGATTGCGGCCCGCGGACGGCGCGTTCGCGCGGCCAACCTGGAGGCGCAACGCGACTACGAGCGTCGCGTCGCGGCGGGACCCACGGCGAGCCCAGCAGCCTCAGGCGCCTGATTCGAGCGCGCGGGAGGACCGCCGGCCCGACGCCTGAGCTGCCGGACTCCGCCGTCACCCGCGCCGCTCGCGCCGAGAACCAGCGGAACATGACCCGGGGTGCTTGGATCGGAGTCATCGCACGTGCGATGCGGCAGCGGATGGTCGCGGCCGCCTGACACCGCAGCAACCAGCACCCATCATGGAATTTCGTCGTTACGCAGCCACCCTCGCGTTCTTCGCGACGGCGCTCTATGCTGCCCTGCTCATCGCAACGCTCGGCGTGCTCAGCGTGCTGCTGGAGCGGGACGTGCTCGACGATCCGGATGCCGGGCCGCTGGCCGGCCCGATCGCCTGCCTGGTCGCCGCCGGCGTCGTGTTCACCGCGCTGCTGGTACGAGCGCTGAGAGTGCCACGGCACGCACACGACATCGCGGTGGGAGTTGCTCTTCTCACCGCTGTCGGCTCGTATCTCGGCTACGCCGTGGCTGCCGGTCTCGTGGTCGCGATCGCCGACCCGTACCGTTTCGTTCCGTTCGTGGTGGGGCAGCTGATCGGACCGTTCGCGGCCGCTGCGGGCATCCTGTCGCTGATCGTCGTGCTGCTCGACATGATCGTGCTGTCGTCGAGGATCGACGAGCGCGGCCGACCGCGCTGGCCATGGGAGAAGCGCGGCTAGCGCTGCCGCGCCGCGACTAGCACTGCCGCGCCGCGACTAGCACTGCTGCGCCGAGGCCGCCATCCGCCGGCCGAGGTCCCCATCCGCCGGCCGCGCTCCTCGTCCGGGCCGAGACCCGCCGAGATTCATGCTGTCGATCATTCTTGACAGCCGCAGTACTTGATCTGATATAGTACTGCACATGACACCGAACACCGACCCCGAAAGCGCAGCCGGGGCGGGCGAGCCGTCGCCGTCTCACGAGTCGACGACGGTCGCTCCGGCATCGGGCGACGCGTCGGAGGCGGCGTCGTCGTCCGCATTCGCGGCCGACCTGCTGCGCGGCCACACCGACACGATCGTGCTCGGCGTGCTGCGCGCCGGCGACAGCTACGGCTACGAGATCCACAAGGCCATCCGGGATGCCACCGGCGGCGACTACGAGATCAAGGAGGCCACGCTGTACGCCAGCTTCCGCCGGCTCACCAAGGACGGCCTGATCGAGCCGTACTGGGGAGACGAGACGCAGGGCGGGCGCCGCAAGTACTACCGCATCACCGACGCGGGACGCGCCGTGTACCGCAGGAACGTGGACGACTGGATCGCCACGCAAGCCATCATCAACACGCTTCTGAACCTGAAAGGGGACCGCTCATGAGTCGCCACGACAGCTCGGGACTCGACGACCACTCGGAACTCGACGCCCGCCTCGACGCCGCGTTCCGCGCGCTGCCCGACACCGACGACCTGCGCGACCTGAGAGACGAGCTGCGCGCGTCGCTCGCCGACCGCGTGAGCGAGCTGGAGGCATCCGGATTTGGGCCCGTCGGGGCCATCGATCGCGCGCTGGCCGAGCTCGGTGACATCGAGGCGCTCGCCGCCGAGGTGACTGGGCAGCCGGTGACCAGGGGCACGGTCGGAGCCGGAGGCTTGGAGGGCGGCGTGCGTGAGGCCGCTTCCCAACCGGATGCCGCTGCCCGGGCACGGGACCTCATCGAGCTCATGCGCCGGCACAGGGTGCGTCCGCGTCCGGCCTTCGTCGTGCGCACCGTCGTGCTCGCGGTCATCGCCGCGGTAGGACTGGCGCTCACCGTGCTCACGGCGTGCGGGATCCTCGCCTGGCCGCTGTGGGCATCCACCGTCACCGCGATCGTGCTGCTGGCGATTCCCGTCGGCGTGCTCGTCGGCGACGGCGCGCACCAGGAGACCACGACGAACTACCCGGTTCCCGCAGGTCGCGCCGCGTCATACGGCTCGGCGTCGTTCCTCGCCGTCGCCGGACTCGCGATGGCGGGCCAGTTCGTCGGGGAGCTCGATCAGGTGTGGCTGATCGCCGTCGGCGCACCACTCGTGGTCGTCGCGGTCGCGTGGTTCAGCTACCTCGGTGCCACCCAGACGAACCGCAAGAAGCCCTGGGCGAGACAGCTGGCCAGCCGCTATCAGGGCACGGACCGGTTCAGCCAGGACGAGGCGGCCGCCGCCAGGTTCGGCATCTACACCGCCGTGATCTTCGTGGTCGCGATCGCCGTGTTCCTGGTGCTGAGCTTCACAGTCGGATTCGTGTGGTCGTGGCTCGCGCTCGTCGCCGGATTCGTCGTCTTCTTCCTCATGCTCGCCCGCATGCTCTTCCCCTCCGACTCGGTCAAGAACCGCAGATAGCGCACTTCACCTCACCCTCTCTCTTCGAACGGAGAAGCCATGAACACCACCAACCAGGGCGCGTCCGGCCTCGCGGTCGACGTCGCCGACCTGACGAAGACCTACCGCGGCGCGCACCGCACCCCGGTTCACGCGCTCGGTGGCCTCACCTTCCAGGTGCCGGCCGGGATCGTGTTCGCCATGCTCGGACCCAACGGGGCGGGCAAGTCGACGACCACGAAGATCCTCACGACGTTGAGCCGTCCGAGCGGCGGATCCGCCTGCATCGACGGCATCGACGTCGTGAAGCGCCCCGCCGAGGTGCGGCAGCACATCGGCTACGTCTCACAGGGCGCCAGCACCGACCCGCTCCTCACCGGGACGGAGAACCTGGTGCTCGCCGGCCGTCTCCGCGGCATGGCGGCTGCCGATGCCAAGGCAAGGGCATCCGCCTTGCTCGACGAGTTCGGGCTCGGCGACACCGCAGGCCGCCCGGTCGGCAAGTTCTCCGGCGGCATGCGCAGACGTCTGGATGTCGCCGCTGCGCTCGTGCACGCACCCCGCGTGCTCTTCCTCGACGAGCCGACCACCGGACTCGACCCGGAGGCGCGTGCCGCGATGTGGAGCGAGATCCGTCGGCTCTCGGCCGAGCGTGCGATCACCGTCATCCTCACCACGCACTACCTGGAGGAAGCGGACCGCCTCGCCGACGATGTGATGATCATCGACCACGGAACCAGGGTCGTCGGCGGGAGCCCTGACGAGCTCAAGGCGTCGCTGAACGGCGACACGCTCCGGGTCACGCTCGTCGAGCCCGACGTCGAGCGCGTGCGGCGCGCGGCGGCATCCGTGTTCGGGCTGCGCGACATCGTCGTCGAGTCGGAGGGCACGAGCGGGCAGCTCGTCGCCCGAACCGACGACGCTTCGGCCGCTGTCGCGCCCACCATCGCGGCACTCGAAGCGGCCGGCGTCGCCTTCGGGGCGGTGTCGGCATCCCGGCCCAGCCTCGACGACGTCTACCTGCATTACGCCGGCCGCTCGTTCGAGCGAGCGGATGCGCCGTCCCACGGCGCCCCGGCATCCGACCAGGACCAGACCGGTCCCGCCCAGAAGGGAGAAGCAGCATGACCGCAGCATTCGTCGAGACCGTTCCCGCTCACCGGGTGCGCTCCGGATGGCTCACTCAGACCGCCCAGATCACCGGCCGCTGGTTGATCAACGTTCGCCGCCAGGCATGGGGCGCCGCGTTCTCGCTCGTGCAGCCCATCGTGTGGATCCTGCTGTTCGGCCAGGTGTTCTCCTCGCTCGGCAAGCTACCGGGATTCGGCGGCATCGACTACGTCACGTTCCTCGTGCCGGGCGTGCTCATGATGACCGTGCTGTACAGCGGAGCATGGGCGGGCAGCGGCTACATCGACGACATGAAGTCGGGCGTGATGGACCAGCTGCTCACCGCCCCGGTCGCCCGCACGGCCATCATCACCGGCCAGCTCGTGCAGCAGCTCATCATCTGCCTGGCGCAGTCGATCGTCGTGCTGGTCATCGGCTGGCTCGGCGGAGCGACCTATCCCGGCGGCGCAGGGGGGATGGTGCTCGCACTGCTCGCCGCGCTGCTGCTCGGCACGATCTTCTGCTCGCTGTCCACGGCCGCCGCGCTTACGGCCCGCAACCAGGTCGCACTCATCGGCATCTCGCAGATCGTGGTGCTGCCCGTGACGTTCCTGTCCACCACGATGATGTCGGCATCCCTCATGCCGGACTGGGTGCAGAACGTGTCCACCTACAACCCGATGACCTGGGCCGTCGACCTGGCGCGCAACACGCTCGCCGGAACCGTCGACAGCTCGGCCGGCTGGCACGTCGGCGGCCTCGTCCTGCTGGCCGTGCTCACCTTCGTCTGGTCGGTTCGCGCGCTGCGCGGATACCAGCGCAGCCTTTAGGGCTCAAGCTCCGCTGTCGCTTCGTGTGGAATGCCAATGCAGCACCCGACACGAAGCGACAGCGGAGTGCGTACCCGCGAAGCTCCCGATGTTCGGCTGTCCCTTGGCGTCGCGTTTGCGCACCGCACCCCATGTGAAGGGACAGCCGAACCTGTGCCGCGTGGACCGCACACTCGCGGCGCTCGCCTGTCCAGTTGGGTCGCCTACGAATGTCGCACCTCACGTGACCGGACCGCGGAACACCGGACGATCCGGTCAGCCAGTCACGGCGCCCAGCCTGGGGCCTCACCCGAGCGGTGGATAACGGCCGACGCGACATCCCAAACCACGTCACGCTGTCCCTCATGCGTCCACGCCCGCTTCCGCCCCGTCTAGGTGAGTCGTTCTCCGTCGCCGACGCGACGGCATCCGGCGTCACTGCTGGGCGGATGCGCGCCTCCGATCTCGAGATCCCGTTCCGAGGGGTGCGGCGTCGTATCACCGGCGAGGGCCGCACGGATTCCGAGAACGACGGTCGCTCCACCAACACGAGCCCCAACGGCGGGAGGTCCGTCGCCGTGAGTCCCAACCCCGGGGGTGCCGACACGACGCGCCCCAACACGGCGACCTCCGGCACCGGCCGAACCACCGCGGCCGGCTCCATCGCAGGCGGCTCGGACACCGGCGGTTCGCACAGGAGCGGCTCCGCGGGGAGGCCGCCGGCATCCACCGCGCCGCGCATCGCGGAGGCGCGCATCCTTGCGGACGCCAGAGCGTATGCCCAATGCATGACGGAGCACGAGTTCTTCAGTCACGTCACCGCCGCGATCATCTGGGGGCTTCCGTTGCCTTACGCCGCCATTCGCGACACACGCGTCCACGTGAGCGTCATGGCACCGCATCGCGCCTCCAAGCGGGCCGCCGTCGCCGCGCATCAGGCTCGACCACGGCTCGTGACCGTGCGAAGGCATCCGGAAACGGGGTTGCGTGTTTCGAGCCCGGCGTCCACGTGGGCGGGTCTCGCCACGGTCCTGAGACATCCGTATGACCTCGTGGCTGTGGCGGATGCCATCGTGCACGTGCCGCGCATGCCCGGCGGGTTCGCCCTACCGGCCGGAGAGCGGGAAGAACCGCTCGCCACGATCGACGACCTCGCGGCCCACGTCGGCGCGGGGCGCCGAGCCGGGATTGGTGCGTTGCGCGCGGTGCTGCCCCGGGTGCGGACGGGCGCGGCGTCCCGCCCCGAGACGTGGACGCGGCTGACGATCGTCGACGGCGGGTTGCCGGAGCCAATCCTCGACTACGACGTCTTCGACGAGCACGGATCCTTCGTGGCCTGCGTCGATCTCGCGTATCCGCAGCTGCGAGTCGCCATCGAGTACGACGGCGGCCAGCACCGCACCGATGCCCGGCAGTGGGCGCGGGATATCGACAGGCTCGAAGCTCTCGCCGCGCTCGGGTGGTACGTCATCCGTGTGGATCGGCGGCTCCTCTTCGAGAGACCCGCCGAACTGGTGCGCCGGGTCGCCGCGGTCCGCGCCCGCCGAGCCGCCTAGGCACAGGCCGCGGACCGCACTCGGCTGTCCGGTGTTGTCGTATTCGCGCGGTGCACCCGACGCGAAGGGACAGCGGGACGCTGCGGGATGGTGGCGTGCAGCGCGGGTGCCGCGCAGGCCCCCGCCCTCTTCGGCTGTCCCTTGGCGTCGCGTTTGCGCACTGCACCCGACGTGAAGGGACAGCCGAAGGTCGAGTGGGGAGGAGGGGTACGCGGGGCCACGGCCGCGAGTACGCGGTGCCGGAGCGGGAGGGCCGACCAGGGCGTCCCAGCGTGCATGAGACGGACGCGCGCCGAGCCGGCCATGGAGGAACGTGTACCGCGCTGTCTGGTCGGCGTGGGTCCCCGGTAGGGTGGACGGGTCGCGGTGGACGTCTTCTGCGACACCGGTCCCGACCTCGCGGGCACCGCCCCGGTTCCCCTGGAGACCCAGCCATGCGCCTCAAGCTGACGCTCAATCGGCCTTCCGGCCAGCCGGCCGACATCGTCGTCACCACGGATGCCGCCGCCAGCATCTCCGAGGTCGCCGCGGCCATCGCGCGCCTCGACCCGGCGGCCGGCGGCGATCCGCAAGCACACGGATCCCTCACACTGCACGCAGCGTTGCCTGGCCAGACCGAGTGGGTGCTGCTGCCGCCGGAAGCGCCGGTCGGTGAAGCCTGGATCGCGAGCGGCGCCGTGGTGCAGCTCGCCGAAGCGGGCACGCACTACTCGCCGAGAGGCCTGGGACGCGGGGCCCAGGTGGCGACGCTGCGGGTCGTCAAGGGCCCGGATGCCGGCAGCGAGTTCCCCATCGCGCTCGGAACGACGGTGCTGGGGCGCGATCCCGACTGCGACATCGTGCTCCACGACGACCTCGTGTCGAAACGGCACGTGCGTTTCGAGGCATCCGACGCCGTCGAGGTGATCGACCTCGGCAGCGCCAACGGAATCGTGGTGGACGGCGGAATCGTGCCGCGACTGCGCGTGACCCGCGAGGAGACGCTGCTCATCGGCGACTCCGAGGTGGTGCTGACGATCACGGACCGGCAGGCGCTCGCGGGCGTCGTCCCCAAGGCCGGCCCGGTCTTCTTCAACCGTTCACCCAAGGTCGAAGCACGCTATGCGGGTGAGGAGTTCGCCGCCCCCGACGTTCCCGCACGCAAGGAGCCGCAGCCGTTCCCGCTGCTGGCGATGATCGCGCCGCTCCTCATGGGTGGCGTGATGTTCGCGATCTCGAAGCAGCCCACCTCGTTGCTGTTCGTGGCGATGTCGCCGCTCATGATGGTCGGGAACGCCGTGACGGCCAAGTCGCGTGAGAAGCGACGCCTGAAGAAGTCCATAGGGGAATTCGACGAGCGCCTTGCCACTCTCACCGAGCAGCTCGAGGCAGAACGCGTGACGGAGCATCGCACTCGCACCGAAGAGTCGCCCTCGACCGAAGACTGCTTCTCGCAGGCGGCGGTGCGAGGTCCGCTGCTGTGGACCAGGCGTCCCGAGCACTGGTCGTTTCTCAACGTGCGGCTCGGAGTAGGACGCATGCTGAGCCGAAACGCGGTGCGGACGGCCGGCCGCGGCGAGATCCTGAAGCCGTATCAGGAGCGTCTCGACGAGGTTCTCGCGAAGCATAGGCATGTCGACGACGTGCCGATCATCGACAACCTCTATGACTCGGGCGCGCTCGGCGTGACGGGGTCGCCCGAGCAGGCGACGGGCAACCTCAACTCGATACTCGTCCAGCTGACCGCCTTGCATTCACCCGCAGAGCTGGCGGTGGCGGCCATCGTCTCGCCGCGCTGGTCGCGCGAGCTCGAGTGGCTCAAGTGGATGCCGCACACCTCGTCACCACAGTCGCCGATCGAGACGGTGCACCTTGCGGACAGCGCGGCCAGTGGTTCGAACCTGCTGTCCGCCCTCGAGGGTCTCGTCGACGCGCGGCTGGCCGAGAACCGGGCGAAGCAGCGACGCGGGGCCATGCAGAGCGACTCCGCTGCGCTCGAGCGCGGGGCGGGTGTCGGCAAGGATGGCGGTGCAGACGGCACGCCGTCTCCCATCCCCGCCATGGTCGTGCTCATCTCCGACGACGCCGACGTGGACAGGGCTCGACTCGTGCAACTGGCAGAGCGAGCCGCGGATGCCGGTGTGTACCCCATCTGGATCGCCGGCGACGTGCGGTCCCTCCCCGCCGTCTGCCGCACCTATCTGGAGCTCGGCGACCAGCGTGGTCGCGGCCGCGTGGGCTTCGTGCGACTCGGGGAGATCATCGAGGATGTCGCCACCGAGTCCGTCGACGGGGCGCGCGCCCTCGAGTTCGCGCGTCGCATGGCCGCCGTGGTCGATGCTGGAGCGCTCCTCGCCGACTCCTCCGACCTGCCGCGCAGCATCTCGATGGTCGCGCTGCTCGGGCACGAGCTCGCCGAGTCGAGCGATGCCGTCGTCGACCGCTGGCGGCAGAACAACTCCATCCACGATCGCAGTGGGGAGGCGCCGACGCCTCGTCGTGCCGGCACCCTTCGGGCGACGGTCGGCTCCGGAGGCGTCGATCCGATGCACCTCGACCTTCGCACGCAGGGGCCGCACGCTCTCGTCGGCGGCACAACCGGTGCCGGCAAATCGGAGTTCCTGCAGGCCTGGGTGCTCGGGATGGCTGCCGAGTACAGTCCCGACCGCGTGACCTTCCTGTTCGTCGACTACAAGGGCGGTTCCGCGTTCGCGGACTGCGTCAACCTGCCGCACTGCGTCGGGCTCGTGACCGACCTGAGCCCACACCTGGTGCGCCGCGCGCTCACCAGCCTGCGCGCCGAGCTGCGCTACCGCGAGCACCTGCTGAACCGCAAGAAGGCCAAGGATCTGCTCGAACTGGAGAAACGCGGAGATCCGGACAGCCCTCCCGCGCTCGTGCTCGTGATCGACGAGTTCGCGGCGCTCGTCGGCGAGGTGCCCGAATTCGTCGACGGCGTCGTCGACATCGCGCAGCGGGGACGATCGCTGGGCATCCACCTAATCATGGCGACCCAGCGACCCGCCGGCGTCATCAAGGACAACCTCCGTGCGAACACCAACCTGCGTGTCGCACTCCGCATGGCCGACGAGTCGGATTCGGACGACGTCGTGGGCACCAAGGAGGCCGCACACTTCGACCCTGGCATCCCGGGGCGCGGTGTCGCGAAGACCGGACCCGGCCGGCTGACGATGTTCCAGTCCGCCTATGCGGGCGGCTGGACGAGTCGTGAGCCGGAGCGTGCGGGCATCGAGGTCGCGGAACTCCGGTTCGGCGGCGAGATCCGCTGGGAGGAGCCGGGCGGCCGGGATGCGGATGTCGACCTCAGGCGCGACCCCGGCCCGACGGACCAGCAGCGACTGGTGGCGACGATGGTGGGTGCGCGGGAGGTCGCCCGCATCCCGCACCCGCGTCGTCCCTGGCTCGACGAGCTGGCTCCGGCGTACGACCTCAGCGTTCTGCGGCAGCGGACGGATGCGGAGCTGCTGCTCGGCGTCGCCGACGTGCCTGAGCGCCAGGAGCAGGTGCCGGTGTACTTCGAGCCCGACGTGGACGGCAACATCGCGATCTACGGAACGGGTGGCTCGGGCAAGTCCACGGTGCTGCGCACCCTGGCGTGTTCGGCCGCCATCACGCCGCGCGGGGGGCCCGTGCAGGTGTACGCGCTCGACTTCGGCGCGGGCAGCCTGAGGATGCTGCAGCAGCTTCCGCACGTCGGCGCCGTGATCAGAGGAGACGACGTCGAGCGCGTCGTGCGCCTGTTCCGCATGCTGCGGGCGCAGCTGGACGAGCGAGCCCCGCGCTTCGCGGCAGCGAATGCGTCGAACATCACGGAGTACCGGCAGTTGGCCGCACGACCGGATGAGCCGCGCATTCTGCTCCTGCTCGACGGCTTCCCGAGCTTCCGGGAGGACTTCGAGGTTCATGCGAACCGGGCGCAGTGGTACGAGGTGTTCCGTGACGTGCTCACCGACGGGCGGCAGCTCGGAATGCACGTCGCGTTCACGGCAGACCGCGCGGGGGCCGTTCCTGGGTCGGTCGGCTCGAGCGTGCAGCGCAAGGTCGTGCTCAGGCTCGCCGACGACAGCTACTCGCTGCTGGATGCCCCGGGCGACGTTCTTTCGGCATCCTCGCCCCCCGGCCGCGCGGTCGTGGACGGCAAGGAGACGCAGATCGCCGTCCTCGGCGGCACGCCGAGCGTCTCGGAGCAGTCGGTGAGGGTGGGAAAGCTCGCGGAGGCCATGGAGCGCGCGGGCGTGAAGCCGGCGCCGGCGATCGGCGCTATGCCGACCGAATACCGGCAGGCGTCCCTTCCCGACCGGGTCGGCGATCTTCCCGTGCTCGGCATCGGCGAGACCGATCTTCAGCCGATCGGGTTCCAGCCGACGGGCACCATGGTGCTGGCCGGTCCTCCGGCCAGCGGCAAGACCTCGGCGTTCCTCGCTGTCGCTGAATCCCTTCGGCGGTTCGACCCGGCGTTCCAGCTCTATTACCTGGGGAATGCGCGTTCGCCTCTCGTCCGGGCTTACCCGTGGACCGAGACCGCGACGACGGTCGAAGAAGTGGCAGGCATCGCCAAAGACCTCCTTGCCGCTGTCACCGATCCGGCGGCCGTGGAACGCCATGCCGTCTTCGTCGAGTCGATCGGCGACTTCCTGCAGTCCGCGGCGGATGCCCCGCTCGTCGAGCTGATCAAGGCGGTGCGGCGCAGCGACCACTTCCTGCTCGCCGAGGGCGAGACCAGCAGCTGGGGTTCCAGCTGGGGGCTCCTGGCCGAGGTCAAGAACGGACGACGCGGTCTCCTGCTCCAGCCGGAGAGCATGGAAGGAGACCTGCTGCTGAAGACTCCGCTGCCGCGCTTCGCGCGCAGCGAGTTCCCGCCAGGACGCGGCATGTTCATCGCCAAAGGCACCTTCGATCGCGTGCAGCTGCCGCTGCCTCAGTAGAGGCGATGGGGAGTGCTCCCCATGGCTCCGTCGTTTGCGTGGCCGATACGATTCCCATGCGCTTCCGGTGACACAGGTTCCGGAACCGCCACAGAGGAAGAGGAGTTGATGTGAGCGATCTGAAGATCACCGACGGCATCCTCGACGAGCTGCAGTCCGGACTGAAGTCGATCGTCGACCAGCTTCGGGACTCCACCAAGTTCTCGAGCGAGATCGGCGGCCTCGTGGGGCACGATGGCCTGTCGGGGCATGTGCACGACTTCGCGAGCGACTGGTCGGTGCACCGCGGCAAGATGATCGACGGAACCACCGGCATCCACGACCACGTCGCCGTCATCAACTCCGGCTTCACCCAGGCGGATGCGGACCTGTCGAAGGCGTTCGACCAGCCGGCGGCCCCGCAGAAGGAAGGCAGGGGCCATGGCGGCGAGTGAACTGGCGCCGCTGCCCGGTGACCCCACCGCGCTGAAGTCGAAGGCGGACGGCCTCGCATCGGCGGCGGAGCAGATCCAGCAGGCAATCGATCATCTGCGCAAGCTGGCAGACCGCGACGACACGGTCAGCCTCGCGATCGACTCGGTCCGTGGCAACGCGAGCGATGTCGCCGACAACATCACCAAGGCGCAGGTTCGCTATGCAGGCACCGCGCGGGCGCTGCAGGACTACGCGCCCAAGCTGGAGAGCGCGCAGCAGCGCGCGTTGCGCGCGATCGCCGCATACAACAGCGCACAGCAGCAGGTGAACTCGGCCCAGTCGCATCTTCACCAGCAGCAGGAGCAGTACAAGCAGGACCAGGCGAGCGCACCCACGCCGCCACCGGGTGCCGAGCCGGCCAAGCCGTTCGCGCAGACCCCGGAGGGCAGCAGAGCGAATCAGGCCCTCAGCGACGCGAACGGCGCCGTCTCGGATGCCCTGAACGAGTACAACGCCGCCATCGCCGAAATCGACGAGGCCGCGAAGACGGCGATCTCGCAGATCAAGAAGGCGATCAGCGACAGCGGGTTGAACGACGGCTTCTGGGACAAGCTCGGGCATGCGCTGGAGAGCGCGTGGAACGATGCCGTCGCCTGGGCGAAGAAGTACCTCGCTCCCGTTCTCGACGTGATCCAGAGGGTGGCCGCTGCCATCGTGGACATCGGCGGCTACATCTCCATGGCGCTGAACATCCTCGCGGTGTTCATCCCTGTGCTCGCCCCGATCGCCGCGGCCGTGGACATCATCGTGCTCGCCGCCGCCGCCGTTTCGTTCCTCACCACGCTGGCGCTCGTCGGGCTGGGCGATCGATCGCTGGGAGACCTCCTCAACACGGGCATCACGCTGGTGGTCTCGGCGCTGCCGATCAAGGGCGATGCCGCAGCGCTCACCAAGGCCGGCAAGTTGACGGGCGTCGCCGAGAAGCTGACGACCGGCAAGCTCGGCGCGGTGATCGACGTCGCCGACAAGCTCAACGGACCCCTGGACAAGTTCGCGAAGTTCGTCGGCAAGGGTGGGGCCGCACTCGGCGAGAAGGCGGGATCGAAGTATCTGGGCTTTCTCGGTGCCAACCGAGCGGCGGACTATGCGGCGGCCGCATTCCACGGAAGCCTCGAACACGGCACGTCGCTCGACCGGGCCGGGGAGAACGCCATCTCCCAGTACCGGCACGGCATGACCGAGGCAATCAGGGATGCGACGGGTGGGGCGGCGCAGAAGGTGACGACGGCGGTATCCAACACGCTCATCACCTCGGCGACCAACAACGCGGGCACGGCTGTCGACAATTTCTGGAATGGCAACAACATGCCAGGTCACGACTACTTCGAGACGCACAGCGCCCTCGAGATCCAGCCGCTCATTCCGAACATCCAGGTCGTGCCGGGCTCGGCGCCGTCGACACTCGGCGGCCTCAACCCGCTCAACATCGTCGATGCGGGCAGGAGCCTGACCGTGGATGCTCCGCAGGCGCTGGCGCACGCCGTGACGGGTACGGCTACGCTCAAGTGACGTCTGAGAGGAGTTCCGTGGCGCTGCAGTACACCTGTCTGATCCAGGCGCAGTGGTTCGAGGCGCCCAGAACGCCCGACAAGCTCGTCGAGCTCTCGGCGGAACTCGACCGCCTGGTAGACACACCGGAGGCCAGGGCAATCCTCGGACATGCGGCAGAACGACTCGTGCAGCAGGTCGCGAGGGACGAGCATCCCGATCGACACACTTGGGGTGGAGTCGGTGACCGCGCACTCGGCGACATTTCGGCGGTGATGACCATCGAGCCTGTCAAAGCACGCGGAGTGGATCTCGATCAGTTCCTCACGGCCTGGACGCAGGCGGATCCCGGTGAGGGCCTCGATGTCTGGCTGCGCGACTTCGAGAAGAAGGAGATCGCAGGTCGTCGCGCCGTATCAGGGCACGAGATCCTCCAGAGTGCAGAGGGGGAGAGCGGAGAGCGGATACTGACGGAAACCTACCGCGCCGCCGTCACCGCTCCCGGCCTCGCCACGTTCATGCTCGTGACGATCACGACCGATGACCTTTCGATCTTTGACGACATCGTCGGCTACGGCGACACGGTGGTCGAGACATTCGAGTTCGAGACCGCCAGGGGAGTGGTATGAGCGGGCCGGCGAAGTCTCCGGGCGTTCAGATCGTGCTTCCGGGCAGCTGGTGGAAGATCCCGGTGGGTGATGAGGAAGCCGCGACTCGCGCGATCCACGCCCTGGCGAACAAGGTGACGAATCGCATGGATGCGTTCGCCCGCCTGCGTGGCGACCTGCGCAAGCAGTTGACCGAACTCGCCGAAACGGCACGAGCCGGCGGCGCAGAGCAGGTGTTCCTGGCGCTGGAGATCGTTCCCGGCACCACGTTGCCGATGTCGCTCGCCCTCTTCTGGCCTGACATCGACGTCCTCGGATCGACGCCATCCAAGCCTCAGACGGTAATAGCACTGGTGCGGGAGGCGCTCGAGGCGCTGCCCGATGCCGCGGAGTACTCCGACCAGGAAGAGGCGGTGCTCGGTGGCACGCAGACCTGGCGAAGAAGCAGGACCATCGTGCATCCTGCCGACGGTGACGTCGGCGAGTACGAAACCTTCGTCGTGGACTACTGGGTGGCTGTTCCGGGATCCCAGCGGGTTGCGCTGCTGACCTTCTCGACGACCATTCCCGGAGATCGCGAGCTCCTGCTCCAGTTGTTCCGCGTTATGGTCGAGTCGATGCGATGGGATGAAGACGCGAGCGACGACTCGTGACTCAGAAGAAGACGGCACAGCAGCGCAAGAAGAAGGCCGGGCCTGGCTACATCTCCACGGCAGTCGTGCTGGCACTGGGCGCGGTGTTCTTCGTCGGCGGGCTGATTCCCCTGGTCGGCCAGATCGTTCTGGCGTCGCACTCGTCGACCGCGTCGGCCGTCGTCGTGGGCTACCGCACCCATCCCTCCGGCGGGAAGGGCGGATGCGGCGGGCCGGCGTATGAGCCGGTGGTTGCATTCGACGCAGGCGGCAGCAAGGCCACCGCGACGCTGAGCAACAAACTCATCTGTACGGCCCCGTCCAAGGGCGCGGAGGTGCAGGTGCTCTACGACACCACGAACCCTTCGAACGCCGAGTTCCCGTCCGCGTCCCAGAACTGGGCATGGCCGATAGTAGCCGTCGTGGTCGGTGCCCTGCTCATCCTCGCGGCCGCCGCAATGGCTAGATCCACCCGGAGGACCCGTGCCGCTATCGCCGGCGGCGGACCGGTGCCCGGCAGCAGGAATCAGGCCAGGAAGCGTGAGAGAGCGCGGGAGCGAGACCTCGACCGCCGCGCATCCGGCTACGTGCAGACACTGGCCCAGCAACGCAATGACGCAGGCGCCGTCCATGACGGCCCTACGCATCCGCAGCCCGAGCATCCCGGTGCCGGCCGGCCGGACCACGGCACGCAGTCTCGCTAGTTCGGGGCATGGGTACCACTCCCCATTCCCTGCCCTTCGGAGCCTGCGATAGCGTCGATTCAACGAGGTTGACCCAACCGGGTCGGCCGGAAGACCAAGGAGAATCCCATGGCGAACATGAACGTCACCTACGGCGACATGACGAGCGCTGCCGGCCGTCTCACCAGCGGTAAGGAAGACCTCGTCTCCAAGCTCAACGAGCTGCAGACGCTGGTGAACCAGCTGGTGAGCGACGGCTTCGTGACGGACGCCGCATCCGGTGCGTTCCACGATTCGTACACGCAGTTCACCACCGGTGCGACCAACGCGGTCAACGGCCTCGACGGAATGTCGCAGTTCCTCACCAAGGCTGCCGACACGCTGCAGCAGACCGACTCGTCGCTGGCATCCAGCGTCGGCGGACACTAGTCGCCGCCCGGCCGTGAGGCCGGATGCACACGCCAGGCCGTGGCGCGGATCCGATTCCGCGCCACGGCCTTCGCGTGTCCCGGCGCAGCGGCGCCGATATCCTGTACTGTCCGCGGCCGAGTTTCGAGAGGTGGTTGCGTGGACTACTCCGTGAACCCGTGGTGGGTGTATGTGCTGGCGGTCGTCGGCACGTTCGCGCTCGTCATCGGGCTTCCGCTCTGGGGGATCGCAGCAGGATCGCGCCGGGCGAGAAGGCAATCGGTGATCATCAGGAACGGAACCGTCTCGGTGACGGATGCCGCGTACGGCGGTGAGCGGAGCATCCCGGTCGGTGAGATAGGCACGGTGGTGTACCTCCCGCCGCTCGAGCCGAACCGGGCGGTTGCGCCTCTGACATCCGTTCCGCTCGCCGTCTCGAGTGCGCAGCAGGGGCAGGACTACCGCATCACGCAGGCCCGCGCCCTCGGGAGCGGAGGGGACATGTTCGCCACCGGCGGTCTGATCGTCCTGAACACGAAGGGCCGCATGGTCGGCCACGTCGCCTACGAGGTCGGATCGAACGCCCCGCTGGCCACGGTGTGGAAGCAGATTCCCGCGCAGAACTACGTGGAAGCGCCGCTGAAGAAGTCCGGCAACGGGTATTCGCGCGCCGCTTTCAAACGGGCGTTCCCCCGAGCGCTGCGATTCGGTCAGCTCTGGGGGGCCACGCGCTGGACCTGGACGGTGCTGGGACTCGTCTTCGTCGCCACGCCGATCCTGGCCGCCGTCGTGGCGTTCGTGTGGATCTTCATCGCGACCTGCATCGACGTGTATGGCTGAGAACAGCGAGCGCGACGCGTACGGAAAGGGTGGCAATCCAGAGCGCGACGACCCGGCTAGGCCGAACGGCGAGACGCCACATCGCGCATCACAGTCGGCTCCGGAAGGAGTCAACCTGCTGGGAACACCGCAGCGCGTGGCCGAGAACGTGGATGCCGCCCGCCGACGCTACGCTGTCGGCCCGTTCGGGCAGGCATGGCTGTGGACGATCGGGGCGGTGCTGTCGCTCGCCGGCCTGTACAAGATCGTCGCCGGACCGGTGCTGGCAAGCACGCTGCCGACCACGAACGGAACCGTGCTCGGCTGGATCACCATCCCGGCGCGGGCGATCACCTACGCGCCGAAGATCGCCTACGAGGTCGGCGGCAGAACGTATCAGTTCGTCGCGGGATCCACCGTGTCGACCCTGACCGGCGCACCCAAGACCGTCACCGTCGCCTACGTGCCCTTCGACCCGTCCGTCGCGATCTGGAACAGCGGCGAATGGTGGTCGCCTTTCACGGATGTCTATCTCATGGTGACGTTCGTCCTCGGCCTCATCCTGCTGGGCGTCGCCGTCTACGAGCGGAGCATCCGGCACTACTGGGTGGCGAAGAACCCGGATGCCGGAGTCGCCGGCCGCCGCCTGCTCATCGGGCTGGGCATCGTGCTCGCAGTCGCGGGCTTCGCCTGGGTGGTCGCCGGATACGCGTCGCCTGCTTCCTGGTACATCCCGCCTGACCCGAACGTCCTGGCCGCCTTCGTCGCCGCCATCGGTACGGCGTTGCTGGTGACCGGCCTGCACTACCGCACGGTTGCCGGCGCCGACCGCTCAGCGCCGCGCTGAGCCGCGCTGAAGCGATGCCGGCCCTCCGAGCGAAGGGCCGGCATCGCACGGATCATGGGCACCGCAGGGATCTAGGCCAGCACGGGAACGACCTCGCGCTCGAACAGCTCCCATCCCGACGTGTCGTACGCGAGTTCCGGGAAGTAGTGGATGCTGTACCCCAGCCCGTGCTCAGCCCGCCTCGTGAGGCGCTCCACGATCTGCTCCGGCGTCCCGAACCCGTCGGAAGCCAGGTACTCCTGCCGGATGTGATCGGCCCGCTCGTCGCCGACGTGCGGGCGCAGGCGCGCGATGACGGCATCCAGCCGGTCCCGCGCCTCCGCCTCGGTGGGGGCGACGATGGTGTTGAAGTTCGACGACTGAGTGATCTCCTGCGGGTCCCGGCCCAGGCGCTCGCAGTGCGTGTGCAGCACCGAGCGCTTGTGATCGAACTCCTCGATCGTTCCCGTGAAGTTGGTGTAGTCGCCGAACTGGGCGGCGATCCTGAGCGTGACCTTCTCGCCGCCGCCCGCGACCCAGATCGGGATGCCGCCGTCCTGGATCGGAAGCGGGCGCACGATAGCGCCGTCGACGTTGTAGTGCTCGCCGTCGAGCGTCGCGGTTCCCGTCGTCCAGGCCTGCTTCATGATGTCGACGCCCTCGCGCAGCATCCGCAGCCGCTCGGGCACGGCGGGGAACCCGTAGCCGTACGCGCACCACTCGTGCTCGTACCATCCGCCGCCGATGCCCATCTCGACGCGCCCGCCCGAGACGTGGTCGGCGGTCGCCGCCACCTTCGCGAGGTACGTGGGGTTGCGGTATCCCATGCACGTGCACATCTGTCCGAGGCGGATGCGCTCCGTCGACGCACCGAAAGCCGTCATGAGCGTCCACGCCTCGTGCGTCGCCTCTTCGCTCGGCACCGGAGTGGTGTGGAAGTGGTCGTAGACCCACAGGGACTCCCAGGGGCCGGCATCCGCCTGCTTCGCAAGCCGGCGCATGGTCGGCCACTGTTCGCTCGGGTCGATCCCGACGAGATCGAAGCGCCAGCCTTGGGGGAGAAAAGTTCCGAATCGCATGGCGACCACGTTAGCGGCGCGTCCTCTTGCGGATTGCAACGTGGCAACGGCGCCG
>NZ_DASZVF010000019.1:0-4338 GCF_035547335.1 Humibacter sp.
CGCCGGTCACCAACCAAGCCATTCCCCCAACCTATCCGCGAGTGAGGCGAGAGCGCCGCGAGCGGGTCAGCGGTTGTCGGTCGCGACGAAGAGCACGCCGTCGTCGTGCGGCGCGAAGCGCAGGGTTCCCTCGTCGGGCGACACGAAGACGGCGTCGCCCCTGTGCACCGTGATGGTCCCGTGATCTCCCGTCACGGATGCCTGCCCCGCCGTGCACAGCACGATCGCCGGACCGGTGAGCTCGAGCGTGGCATCCCCTGTTACGTGTCCGAGCTTGAAGTCCGGAACGTCGGGCGTGAAGAGCTCGAGAGGTCCCACCCTGGACGGCGCCAGCAGCGGTGCCGGAACCGGGGTGAAGTCGAGCACCTTGAGCAGTTCCGGCACATCGATGTACTTCGGCGTCAGACCGCCGCGCAGCACGTTGTCCGATGCCGCCATGAGCTCGATCCCTGTGCCGGAGAGGTACGCGTGGATGTTCCCAGCAGGCAGGTACAGCGCCTCGCCTGGCTTCAGGGCCACGCGGTGCAGCAGGAGCGCCAGCACGATCCCCGGGTCTCCCGGGTACGCATCGGCGAGCAGCCGCACGATCCCGAGCTCGGGCACGTCTGAGCCCTTCGGCGAGCGCGCGATCGCCGTCGCCTGCGACACGATCTCCTCGGCTCCCTCTCCGCCGCCGAGCAGCAGGCCGACCGCCGCCCGCAGTGCGGACTCCTCGGTCTCCCCCGCCGCCAGGATGCCGCGCAGCACGTCCAGCTCGTCGTGCGGCAGTCCGGCGGCGCGGCCGATCGAGATGAGCCGGTCGAGCACGGCGACCGAGGTGCCGACGTCACGGAACCCGCACAGCGCGTCGAACGGCGTCGCCGCGTAGATCAGTTCCGGCTTGTGGAACGGATCCTTGTAGTTGCGTTCGGGAGCATCCAGCGGGATGCCGAGCCGGTTCTCCCGCTCGAACCCCTCCTGCGCCTGCTCGGGCGACGGATGCGCCTGGATCGACAGCGGCGCAGCCGCCGAGAGCACCTTCAGCAAGAAGCCCAGGCGGGGCGCACCACCGTACGACTCGTCGTCGCACCAGTCGTCGCCGAGCGTCTGCTCCGGTTCTTCGCCGATCAGCTCGGCGAGGGTACGCGGGCCGTCTGTCGGATGCACCAGCAGGCTCGGCGAACCGGGATGCGCTCCCAGCCACAGTTCGGCTTCCGGCCGCGAGGATGCTCGTCGCCCGAGCAGATCCGCGATGCCGTGCGTGGAGCCCCACGCGTAATCGCGAGGATCGTTGTCGATGCGCACAAACATCCGCACCCGCCCTTTCTCCTGGTTAGTCGCAGAGTACCAACGGCCTTGGGCGCTCGGATGCCGCTGCCTAGGCTGACCCAGATCCCGACAGTTCTTCAGCGGCTTCGCTTGCGGCGCGCCAGCGCCCGGCGATTCCGCTCAACAGTGCGATGGAGCAGACATGGCATTCGAGCCGCTTGCCGCAGACTTCTACGGTTTCGCGAACGACCTCACCGAGCAGGAGAAGGAGGCGATCGCGAAGCTGCGCGCCTACCTCGAGACCGAGGTGAAGCCGATCGCGAACGAGTACTGGGAGCGTGCCGAGTTCCCGAAGCAGCTCATCCCCGAGCTGCACCGGCTCGGAGTGGCCGCCTTCTCGTGGGACGAGACGAAGCCGTTCCCCAACTCGGCCGTGTTCCGCGGCTTCCTGGCCCTGGAGCTGGCCAGGATCGACGCCTCCATCGCCACCTACGTCGGCGTGCAGAACGGGCTCGCCGCCGGATCGCTGAGCGCGTGCGGCTCGCAGGAGCAGCGGGACGAGTGGCTGCCCAAGCTCGCCTCCGGCGAGATCATCGGCGCGTTCGGTCTCACGGAACCGCTCTCGGGTTCCGACTCCGCACAGGGACTGCGCACGACGGCGGAGCGCCGCGGAGACGAGTGGATCATCAACGGCTCGAAGCGCTGGATCGGCAACGCCACGTTCAGCGACATCACGATCATCTGGGCCAAGGATGTCGCCGACGGCCAGGTGAAGGGCTTCATCGTTCCCACGGAGACCGCCGGCTATCACGCCACGAAGATCGAGGGCAAGCAGGCGCTGCGTGCCGTGCAGAACGCCGACATCACGCTCGAGGATGTGCGCGTTCCGGAGTCGCTCCGGCTGCAGAACGCGAACTCGTTCCGCGACACGGCGCGCGTGCTGCGGGCGACGCGCGCCGAGGTGGCGTGGGCGGCCGTCGGTGTCTCCGTCGGCGCGTACGAGGCGGCCGTGAAGTACGCGGGCGAGCGCATCCAGTTCGGCAAGCCCATCGCAGCACACCAGCTCGTGCAGGACATGCTCGCCGCGTCGCTCGCGAACATCACCTCGTCGCTCGCGCTCGTCGTGCAGGTGTCGCGGATGCTCGACGCCGGCACCCAGCGCGACGAGCACTCGGCTCTGGCGAAGGCGTTCACGACGGCGAGGATGCGCGAGACGGTCGGCTGGGCGCGCGAGATCCTGGGCGGCAACGGCATCGTGCTCGAGTACGACGTCGCGCGCTTCTTCAGCGACGCCGAGGCGCTCTACTCGTATGAGGGCACGCAGGAGATGAACACGCTCATCGTCGGCCGTGCGATCACGGGACTGGCCGCCTTCGTCTAGGCCAGGTGGTCGTCGACGAAGCGAGACGGGGCCGTCCGTCGCCTGCCGACGCGGCGGCCTCGCCCGCTTCCCTGCTGGTGCACCTCGATCGCTGTGTCCAGACATCCGCTCGCTCGATCTACCGCCGGCGGGCCTTCTCGCGGATGCCCTCAGGCGCGCGAGACGGACAGGCTGCGCAGCGCGACAGTGGTGCCTTGACGAAGCGAGTTGGGGATCTCGGCTATGCGGTCGACTCGTTCCACGAGGACGCGGAGTTCGCTCTCATCGGCGTCTCCGGTGAGTTCGACGTCGTACGCCACCTCGGTGGACGTGGCGGGTGAGCCGGTGAAGTCGCCGTCGACGGTGATGGCGACGGAGTGCAAGCGGATGCCTGCCGCATCGGCTTCCCGGAACAGGTCGTTGGACACGCAGCCCGCCACCGCGAGGTAGAGCAGCTGGCCACCGCTGAACCCGATGCCGTCGCCTCCGGCCTCGGCCGATCGATCGACGACCAGCGTGAAGGGTCCCGCCGAGCCGATCGCCGCGCTGCGTTCCGGGAGGCTGCGGGTTCGCACTGTGAACATCCGCTCAGAGTAGGCCTGCACCAGGGCTTCGGCCTAGAGTGCATCCGGCCATATCGCTGCTGCGCAGCTCACGGACTCAATCGGGTCGGTCATATGAGCGAGCTCACATGACTGACCCTCAATCGCCCATAAGGTGAGAGCCATGACACAGACCGCGCCAGCGACGGCGCTGCGCACCGTGCCCGCCGGTCAGGGCTGGCTCCTGGCATTCGCCGGGTTCACGTTCTTCACACTGTTCGCCGGCGAGTTCTGGCGCGACAGCGTGAGCTGGCTGGGCTGGGGCATCATCGCCGGCCTGTGCCTCGTCGTGAGCATCGTGTTCCTGGTGCGGGCGCGTCCGCGCGTGCCGATCCGCCAGTGGCCGAAGACGCTTCTGCTGTTCCTGCTCCTCTGTATCGTCTCGATAGCGTGGTCCGCCTACCGCGCGGAGTCGGCGGTGGCGGCCGTCGCTCAACTGGCCACAACGACGGCGGGAGCGTTCTTCGCGCTCTGCCTCACCTGGCATCAGATCCTTCGAGCCCTCGGCGCAGCATTCCGCTGGATCATCGGCCTCTCGCTCGTCTTCGAGCTCTTCGTCTCGGTGGTCATCCGGCACCACATCCTTCCGCTCTTCACGACCTATCAGTACCCGTCCGGCAAGCTTCCCGACGCGTTCTACTGGAGCCGCGACCTGCTCTTCCACGGCGGCGAGATCCAGGGCATCGTGGGCAACAGCGACATCCTCGGCATGATCACGCTGTTCGCGCTCATCGTCTTCGCCATCCAGCTCGCCGATCGCACCGTGAACCGCACGGCCGGCATCGTGTGGCTCGTGCTGGCCGCCATCACGTTCCTGCTCACCCGTTCGTCGACGGTCATCGTGGCCCTCGGCTTCGTCATCGTCGTGCTGTTGTTCGCCTGGTGGGCCAGAAGCGTGCAGCAGAGCAGGCGGGTGCCGCTGTACGTGACGGCCACCGTCGTCGCCGTGGGCGGTGCGGCATCCGTCACACTCTTCTGGGGAACCGTCACGAAGCTGCTCGGCAAGACCGCCGACCTCACGGGACGCACCGATATCTGGGAGAAGGTCATCCATCTCGCCCAGCAGAAGCCGTACTTCGGCTGGGGCTGGATCAGCTACTGGGCTCCGTGGGTGCAGCCGTTCAAGGG
>NZ_DASZVF010000020.1:0-4250 GCF_035547335.1 Humibacter sp.
CGGACGACGGTCAGCGCGACCCGCCACTCGTTCGCGTGACGGAGCGACGGTGCCTCGCCCGCTCAGTTACGGACGGTGATGGCGTAGGAGCCGCTGGCCGTGCCGTTGGCGTCGTTGGACACCGCGAGGCCGAAGATGAACGTGCCGGTCTTGGTGAAGACGTGGCTGAACGAGGCCGGCGGCGCGCCCGCCTTCACGGTCTGCGCGTTGGTGTCGCCCCAGGTGTAGGCGTAGCTCTGCCAGTGCGTGCCGGCCGGGGTGGCGGTCGCCGTGCTCACGGTGACGGACTGCCCGACGTAGACGGACGTGACCGGCCCGTTGACCGTCACCGAGGGCGGGACGTAGACGCTCACCCGCTCCTTGCGCGTGTTGGTCACGCCGTTGTTCTGCTTCACCGTGACCGTGATCGTGTACGCCCCGGTCTTCACGTAGGTGTGATCGACCTGCCAGTTGACCGGGTTGCCCTTGAACGTCCGCGGCTTGGTCTTGTCACCGAACCGCAGCGTGGCCGTCGTGAGCTTGTGGCCCTTGGTCGCCACCGAGTCGGACAGGTCGAAGAACGTGCCCCCGAGCGCGGTCTTGCCGGTCTTGCCCTCCACGCCGTCGACCCCGATCACGATCTTCGGCTTCGGCGCGGGCGTGGACGCGTGAGCCGCCGCGGCGGCAGGGGCGAGGACGACGGCGAGGGCGAGGGGCAGCGCCCGGCGTGCTACGGCCATGCAACAACTATCGGCCGTTCGGCGCAGACCTGTCGGCTCGTTGGGGTGAACTGCCGCGTCCTGAGGCCTCCTCGGTCACGCGCAACATCGAGCCTCGGCGTAGGAACGGCTCTTCGAGGACACGGAACAGCACCGCGGCAACACCCCAAAGGGCCACTGCCAGGGCCGCTCCCAACAGGTAGAGCGGGATCGTTGCGTGACCAACGAGCGAGCCCGCGAGCCCTCCGAGCAGCAGGATGACCGGCTGATGCACTAGGTAGAAGCTGAACGAAACGAGTCCAAGGCGAGTCAGGGCGCGCAGCGGCGATGAGGCGCCCTCGAAGAAGCGGTCGGGGATCGCGCTCCCGATGATCACCAGCGTCGCCGCGAACACCCCGTAGCCGAACGTGCGAAGGAACTCCTCGCCAGCGATGGTGCCCACTGCACCGACCGCCAGCGCGACGACTCCGCCAACCGCCGTTGACGCGAGCGGGACCATTGCACGGCGGGCGAGCAGTGACGCGGCCAGCATCCCCAGAACGAATTGGAAGAGGTGCGCAGGAAGCGAGAACTGGTACAGCCCGCTCAATGCGCTGGCAGCGTGGTGGTGGTCGTACCACCGTCCGACGACGTCGGTGCCGAAGGCCAGCAGGATGGTGCCGCCAACGGTCACCCTCCATCCAGACCTGGTGACCAGCCACAGCATCACCGGGAACAGCAGGTACAGCTGGAACTCGAGAGATATGGACCACATCGGCCCGTTCACCGAGCCGAGCGTGTGGTTGTCGAACGGTTGCAGGAGCAGAGCGTTCGCCACGATGTCCGTCGCGCTCGGACGAGGACCGACGAGACGACGCGCCAAGCTAGGCACCATCTCGAGCGCCACGACCACGATCAGCACGGCGTAGTAGGCAGGCAAGAGCCGCAGCGCCCGACGCTTGTAGAACGCGGATACCCACAGCCGTCGGAACGTCGCGCCCTGGCCGAGGACCAGCGGGTATGTCAAGCAGAAGCCGCTGAGCACCACGAACACATCGACGCCTGCCGCCCCCTGCGCCGCGATGCGATCGACGATGAACGACAACCCATGGCCGCTCGGACGCGGCAACCAGAAGCCGCGGACGTGCAGGAAGAAGACGAAGAGCGCGGCCACCGCGCGGATCGCGTCGATGTGGTCGAGGCGTCTCCGGCCGGCACGCAGGTGCGCCGACGGCTGTCCGACATCGACGTCGCCGCGCGTCCCCGTCATCGCTTTTGCGCGACGGCCCACACCGCATTGCCTTCCTCAGCGGGCCGATATCGATCAAGGTGTCCGAACAGGTTCGTCACCGGGATGCTCAGCAGCCGCAAGGGCGCCGGGTGCTCGAGGCGACGGTAGACGCGGTGCGCGCGCACGGCCCACCGCCGCAGCCAAATGTCCACCTCGACGACGACGAGACCCGCGCCTTCGAGCAGCGCCCGCAGCGATTCCGGGCTGTATCCCATGCGCACATGACCGGGGTTGATGCGCCACGCCTCGTCGTCGGGGACGACCTCGACTTGACCGTTCGTGTGCGTCCACCGGTTTCGCGGCACGTGCACCAGGAGGTGCCCGCCCCGACGGAGCGCGCGGACGAGCTCGTGCACGGCGCCTATGTCATCGTCGATGTGTTCCAGCACGTCAAACGCAGTGACGAGGTCAAAGGACTCGGCCGGCAGGTCAGCGAGGGTCTCACAGCGAAACGCCACGCGTTGCGCGTAGCGTTCTGGCATCACGTCGATGCACGCTGCGATCGCCGCAGCATCGACGTCAACCGCCAAAACCGTCGCCGTGACGTATCGGTCCGCGAGCCAATACACGAATGTCGCATCCTCGGACCCGGCGTCGAGGATCGCAGCCGGATCGAGGTCGAGACGATCCAGCGCGCGCTCCATGCGCGCCTGCTTCAACCTTTTCCCGACGTAGGGCTCACCGATGACGGCGCGGACGAGCTGCTTCGCCCGCTGCTTGCGCCGCGCATCTGCCGAACCGGCCGGCGCGTGTCTGTCCGGGGACACGGATGCTCTGCGGCTGATTCTGCTCAGTAGGAGCCGCTGCCGCGCACGACGGCGCCCAGGGTTCGCCACAGGATCGTCAGGTCCAGGGCCATCGACCAGTTCTCGACGTAGGACAGGTCGAGGCGGATGCTCTGCTCCCACGACAGGTCGCTGCGGCCGCTGACCTGCCACAGGCCGGTGACGCCGGGCTTGACCAGCAGGCGGCGCCGGACGTCGTCTCCGTAGGTCGCGACCTCCGAGGGCAGCGGCGGCCGGGGGCCGACGAGCGACATGTGGCCGAGCAGGACGTTGAACAGCTGCGGCAGCTCGTCGAGAGACCAGCGGCGCAGGTGCTTGCCCACCGACGTGATGCGCGGGTCGTTCCTGATCTTGAACAGCGGCCCGTCGGAGTGCTCGTTCAGCTGGCCCAGCTCGGCCAGGCGCTGCTCGGCGTCCCGCGTCATGGTGCGGAACTTGTAGACGGTGAACAGCTCGCCGGCCCGGCCGACGCGCTTCTGCCGGAAGATGACGCCCCGTCCGGTGGTGCGCACCGCGATGGCGAGCACGAGGAACACCGGCGACAGCACCAGGATCAGCACCATGGCGGAGCCTCGGTCCATCAAGGTCTTCAACAGCCGGCGCGAGCCGGCGATCTGCGGCGTCGAGACGTGCAGCAGCGGCATGCCGTCGACCGCGCGGACGTGGATGCGGGGGCCGGCGACCTCGATGAGGTCGGTGCTGAGCATCATGTCGACGCCGATGCCTTCGAGCGCCCAGCCCAGCCGGCGCATCTCGACATCGGCCAGGCCGCTGTCGGCGGCGATGGCGACGGTGTCGGCCCCGTGCAGCTTGACGGCGAGCACGACGTCGAGCGCGTCTTCTTCGTCCTGCGCGCAGATCGCGACGACGTTCCAGGCGCACCGTGGGTCGTCCCGCAGCCGGGCCGCGAGCTTGGCCACGGAGTCGCTGCGGCCGACGACGACGACCTGGTGCCGCGCGCCGCCCTGCGCGCGCACGCGGGTGAGCACGGTGCGGCACCCGAGGCGCAGCAGCAGGGAAAGGGCGCCGATGGCCGGCACGGTGACACCGACGAACAGCCGGCTCGTGGGGGACTTGGCGATGAAGCTGACGAACGAGATGAGCGCAACCAGCCGCAACCAGGCGCTGGCGACGCGGCGGTACTCCTCGGTGCCCTCGGCGAGGAACCGCTGCTCGTAGGCCCGGCCGAACCACAGCAGCAGCGTCCAAGCGACGGCGATCGCGACGGTCAGCGCCCCGTTGTGGGCGGCGCTGCCGTTGCCGATGCTGGCGACGGTCACGGCCGCGCCCGTGAGCGTCGCGATGGTGAAGTCGCCCACGACGATGGAGAAGACGTAGCGGCGGCGCCACAGCGGCAGCGGGGTGGCGAGGCTATGTGGGTGCTCGGTCGGGACGCTCCGCCACAGCGCCTGGTCGTCGGCGTGCAGGGCCAGTGCGGTCACGACGGCCTCTCCCGGGTCCGAGGGTTCTCCCTCCGGACCGTAGGGATCGTGCGTT